>NZ_WBXM01000005.1:0-315993 GCF_033042135.1 Haloechinothrix sp. LS1_15
CGGCACCCCCGATACCCGGCCTCCGGAGCAGCGCCAGGGTGACGCGTTCGCGGCCATGGTCGGGCTCGTACTCGACGAGGGCAAACTTCCCGCCGAAGGTGGGGAGAAACCCCGCCTAGTGATCACCATCCCGCTGCGCGAGCTGTGTGCCGACGGGCTACCAGCCTCGACTGCGCTGCTCAACCGGGAGCTGCCGCTGAGTGCCGAGCAGGCCCGCCGCCATGCCTGCGACGCCGGAGTGATCCCCGCCGTACTCGACGGCCGCGGCCAACGCACCGTCTCCACCACCCAACGCCGCGCCCTGGCGCTGCGCGACGGAGGCTGTGTCTTCCCCGGCTGCACCCGGCCTGAGCGCTGGTGCCAGGCGCATCACATCCACCACCAGGCCCACGGCGGACCCACCAACCTCGACAACCCCGCCCTCCCCAGCGGCGAACACCACCGACGCATCCACCACAGCGAGTGGCAGATCCACATCGGAACCGACCAGCTCCCCTACTGCACCCCACCACCCTGGACACCCACCACGCGACGCATCATGCCCCACCAACAGACACGATGGCGATCACCACCCAGCACGGCGGGAGCCGGTGGCAAGCCATGTGCTGCTCGGCAAGCCGGCACGGAAACGTCACGTCGCGTTTCCTCACCGGTACCCGCTTGCCCCTAAGGTCGGGGTTGTCGCACCACTGCGCGTTAACGACTCGGCGTGCCCGACGCCATGCCGGGTGGGGCCGTCGCCGGTACGGCGGCGGCCCCGCCGATTCTTCCCGCCCGCTAACTGACACCGGTGACGAGCACGAACACCGCCAGCAGCCAGACGTACACCGCGAAGATCCGGAACCGGGCGGCTTCGAGCAGTCGTAGCACCACCCAGAGGGCGCCAGCGCCCACGACCGCCGCGACGACGAACCCGGTCGCCATGGCCGTCCAGCTCACCACGGTCAGCCCCCCGTCCCCCAGTACATCCACGAACTGCACCGCCGAAGCGGCCAGGATCGTGGGAATCGCCACGTAGAACGAGTAACGCGCGGCCAGTTTGCGTCCCATACCGAGCAACAACGCGATGAAGATCGTCGTGCCGCTACGGGACAGTCCTGGGGCGAGTGCCGCGGCCTGTGCCACACCGACGGCGATCGCCATGATCAGGCTGACGTCACGTGGCCCGGCCCAGCCGAATCGCAGCCACCGGCCGCCGCGTTCCGGCGTCATCGCGTCGGTCCACCAGAGCATCGCCCCGGTGCCGAACAGTGCGATCGCGACCGCCGTCGTCGACGCGAACACCGTCTCGGTCAGCGTGTCGCGCAGAAACAGGCCGAGAACGCCCGTCACGAACGTCGTCACGAGCCCCAGCATCACCAGCCGCGTCGCCAGCGCCCCACGGAAGCCCTTCCGCCAGGTCGTCGTGATCCTGCCCGTGACGATCTCGCGGTGCACCCCCCGACCCAGCTGGCGCAGCCCAGCCCCCATGACGACCACAACGGACACCAGCGTGCCTACGTGGACCACAAGGTCGAACAGCACCATCTCCTGCGACTCGGGAGGTGGTACCTCCGCTCCCCTGTCCGCCAACCAGGTCTGTACCAGCACCAGGTGGCTGGTAGAGCTGACCGGAACGAACATGAACAGGCCCTGCACGACCCCCAGCAGGACCGCGACGAGCAGGTCCACCATCACCTCCGCGATTCGTCCGACGGGCGGGGTCGCCGCGTTCGCCACGCGATACCCGCGCTCTCCCGCCGCTCGCTACATGAACGCGAGCTGCTCGCGGAGCGTATCCAATCCCATCCCGCCCATGCGCAGGGCCTGCATGTGGAAGTCCTTGATGTCGAAATCGGCACCTTTGCGACGCTCCGCGTCCTGCCGGGCCGCCAGCCACAGCCGCTCGCCCAGCTTGTAGGACGGCGCCTGCCCCGGCCAGCCGAGGTAGCGATCCAGCTCGTCCCTCACCAGCTCGGGATCGGTCATCGTCCTGTTCAGCAGGAACTCCAGCCCCAGCTGCGGGGTCCACCGCTCGCCCTCGTGGAATCCCGTGCCGGTAGGGATCTCCAGCTCCAGGTGCATGCCGATATCCACGATCACACGGGCCGCACGGAACAGGTGCGCATCGAGCATGCCGAGGAGGTTCCCGTCGTCGGACAGGTAACCCAACTCCTCCATGTACCGCTCCGCGTACAGCGCCCATCCCTCGGCGTGTCCCGAGGTGAACGCCATCAGCCGCTGGAACCGGTTCAATGTCTCGCCCTGGTACACCGCCGTGGCGATCTGCAAGTGATGCCCCGGGACGCCCTCGTGGTACACGGTCGTGGCCTCACGCCACGTCGGGAACTCGGCCTTGTCGCTCGGTACCGACCACCACATGCGCCCCGGCCGGGAAAAGTCCTCGTTCGGCCCGGTGTAGTACGCCCCGACCTTGCCGCCGGGCGGAGCGATCAAACACTCGAGTGCCATGATCTCGTCGGGGATGTCGAAATGGATGCCGCGCAGCGAGCGCAGCGCCTCGTCGGACAGCCCTTGCATCCACCGGCGGAACTCCTCCTGCCCGGAGACCAGGTAGCGCGGATCCGCGTCGAGTACCGCCGCAGCCTCCGCCAGCGTGGCGCCCGTCTTGATCCGGTCGGCAACCTCGCGCGCTCGCGCCTCGACACGGCTGAACTCCTCCCAGCCCCACTCGTAGGCCTCACGCAGATCGAGTTCGGCACCGGTGAAGAACCGCGACCACAACCGGTATACATCGGCACCGACGGCGTCCTTGGACGGCGCTTGCGGCGCGAGCTCGGCGCGCAGGAACCCGGCGAACTCGGCGAAGGCTTCCTGCGCGGCGTGCGCGTGATGGGCGAGGTCGCGACGCAGCGAGTCCGGCACACCGTCAGCGGCTTCAGCGTCGGCCGCCAGGGCGTCGAAGAAGCCCGGCTCGCCGTGCAGGCCCGCCCAGGTGTCACACTGCTCGGCGACCTTCGACACCTGCCGCAGGGCGGCCACCCTGCCTGCGTCGGCCGCCGCCAGCAGCGAGGCACGGACCTGATCCATCGCCGCGGGCACCTTGCTCATCCGTGCCGCTATCACCTCCCAGTCCGCGACCCGCTGCCTCGGCATCAGGTCGAACACCATGCGGATCTCGTGTACCGGGCTCTCGATCACATTCAGCGCCGCGGTGTCCAGACCAGCGTCATGCAGTTCGAGCTCGATGCCTGCCCGCTCGGTGAAGACCGCTCGGGCGGCCCGCTGCACCGCATCGGCCGGTTCGCGCTCGGACACCGCCGCGAGCGCTTGCCGTGTGAGTTCGGCCCGCCCGGCATGGCCGTCCGGCGAGTAGTCGGTCAGCTCGGACTCGTGCCCTGTGACTCCCATGAACGTGGCCGCTACCGGGTGCACGGCAGCGTAGTCCTCGACGTACCGGTCACAGATCTCGTGGATACCTGGTGTGCTGGAAGCCATAGCGGCACGTTACCTGCCGAGCCCGCTGACCGGCACACGACCTGCGCGCGGGCTCGGGCGTGTGGTGCAGGCACCAAACCGGACCCCCGGAACCGGTGACGGCGCCGCGAGCCAGGACCATGGACGGGTGACCGATCTCGACGCCGACCTACCGCGTCATGTGGAGCGGGTGCTTGCCGAGTACCTCGACAGCGCCCGGCACGGTATCGCCCACGTGGACGCCTTCGCCGAACCACTCGGTGCGCTGACCGACTTCGTGCTGGGGGGAGGTAAGCGCATCCGTCCCACCTTCGCGTGGTGGGCGTGGCGCGCTGCAGGCGGCGCGGCCAGCGGTGAGCACGCCGAGGCGGCGCTGCGAGCGGTGGCCGCGCTGGAGCTGATCCAGGCGTGCGCGCTCATCCACGACGACGTGATGGACGATTCACACTCACGGCGCGGCGCGCCGACGGTGCACGTGGCCTTCTCCGAGCGGCACGCCGAGCAGGGCTGGCGCGGCTCGGCCGAACGCTTCGGCCTGGCATCCGCCGTGCTCATCGGGGACCTCGCGCTCGCATGGGCGGACGACATGTTCACGTCGGCGGCGCTACCGGAAAGCGCCATGACCGCAGGCCGCCCCGTGTGGCACGCGATGCGCACCGAGGTGTTGGCCGGGCAGTATCTCGACGTGCATACCCAGGTCACCGGCGATCCGACCCCGGAAGCCGCGATGCGGGTGAACGAGCTCAAGACAGCCGCCTATACGGTAGCGCGACCGCTCCACCTTGGGGCAGCGCTCGGCGGGGCCGGTGCGGACCTCATCGACGCGCTGCGGTCCTTCGGCAACGACATCGGCGTGGCATTCCAGCTGCGAGACGACCTACTCGGGGTTCTCGGCGATCCCGCGGTCACCGGCAAGCCCGCCGGGGACGATCTCCGGGAAGGCAAGCGCACGCTGCTGATCGCGCTCGGTCTCGAGCACGCCACGCAGCGGGGCATGCCGGGCTGCGCGCGTGCCATCCGCGACGCCGTCGACGCAGCCGATCCGTCCGACGAGCAGATCAAGCGGGCGATCGGCGCGCTGATCGACGCCGGTGCGGTGGAATCGGTGGAGCTGCGGATCAGCAGGCTGAACGAAGCTGCCTTGACCACTCTGGACAATGCGAAGCTCGGTGAGCCTGCGGCGAGCAGGCTCACCGAGCTCGCTCACGCGGCCACCTCGAGGACCTACTGAGCACCGATGTCGAGCACCGCGCGCAGGCAGCGACGACCCGCCAGGATACGGACCGTCGACGGCCCCACCGACCACGTGGTCGTGGTCGGGGCCGGGTTGTCCGGCCTGTCGGCGGCGCTGCACCTGCTGGGCTCTGGCAGGCACGTCACCGTGCTGGAGCGCGAGGATCTGCCGGGCGGTCGCGCCGCGTCCACCCGACTCGGGGACTTCACAGTCGACACCGGCGCGAGCGTGCTGACCATGCCAGGCATTCTCGACGAGGCCTTCGCGGCCGTGGGGACCTCGCTGGCCGATCACGTCCGGCTGTCCCGCCTCGACCCGGCTTACCGTGCCCGCTTCGCCGACGGCAGCCAGCTCGCGGTACGTACCGATGCCGGGGCCATGGAAGAGGAGATCCGCAGTGCCGCAGGCCCCCGCGACGCGCGCGGCTACCGCGAGCTGCGCCGGTGGCTGGGTGAGCTGTACCGGGTACAGGCCGATCGGTTCATCGGCACCAACTTCGATTCGCCAACCGACCTGCTGTCCCCGGAGTTCGTCCGACTGGTCCTGCTCGGCGGGTTCGGCAGGCTCGGGCCGCGGATCGCCCGCTACTTCCACGACGAGCGGGTACGCAGGCTGTTCTCGTTCCAGGCGCTGTACGCGGGGCTGGCCCCACGATCGGCGCTGGCCGCCTACGGGGTCATCGCCTACATGGACACCGTCGGCGGCGTGTACTACCCGCACGGCGGCATGGGCGAGGTGGCCCGCGCCATGGCGGACGCAGCGGCCGCGGCGGGAGCCGACGTCCGGTTCGGCACCGAGGTCACCGGGCTGGACTGGGTCGACGGCCGGGTACGCGCGGTCCACACCGGCTCCGAGGAACGCATCGGCTGCGACGCCGCCGTGCTGTCCGTCGAGCTCACCACCGCGTACGGGTTGCTCCGTGGACGTCCCCATCGCCCGTCCCGGCTACGCCCGTCGCCGTCCGCGGTGGTGTTGCACGCGGGCTGCCACGATGCCCCCGGCGGGCTCGACGGGCACCATACCATCTTCTTCGGACACAACTGGGACGGCACGTTCACCGAGATCATCCGCGACGGCTCATTGATGAGTGACCCGTCGTTGCTGGTGTCCCGCCCCACCGTGACCGACCCGACCCTCGCCCCGCCGGGCAAGGACGTGGTCTCGATCCTGGCGCCCGCACCGAACCTCGACGTGGGACGACGCCTCGCCTGGGACCGCGTGGGACCCGCCTACCGTGAGGAGCTCCTCGCCACGTTGGGCGCGCGTGGCGTTTCGGGCCTGCCGCAGGTGATCGAGATGAGCGTGCTGCGGACACCGCGCGACTGGGCGGCGCAGGGGTTCGTGGCGGGCACACCCTTCTCGCTGGCCCATACCCTGCGGCAAACCGGCCCGTTCCGGCCGGGCAACCTGGTGCGCGGGGCCCGCAACGTGGTGCTGGCAGGCTGCGGCACGGTTCCCGGCGTCGGCATCCCGCCGGTGGTCATCTCGGGCAAGCTCGCCGCAGAGCGCGTCACGGGGCGGGGTGGGTAACGGCATGGCACCCCATGGCCGCACGGCGCGCGCCGAGCTCCACGCCGCCTACACCCACTGCCGCCGCATCAATGCATGTCACGGGCGTTCCTTCTACCTGGCGACCGCGCTGTTACCCGCCTGCGCGCGCCCGGCGACGCACGCGCTGTACGCCTTCGCCCGCACAGCCGACGAGATGGTCGACAACCCCCGGCCGGGCAGCGACCCGCAACGCGAGCTGGACTCCCTCGAGCGGGCGCTGCACCGTGCCCTCGACGGTTCGCCGTGCCGTTCGCGCCACCAGCCGGTGCTGGCGGCGGTGGCCGATACGGTGCGGCGTCACGGCATCGAACGCGAGCTCTTTGACGCCTTCCTACGCGCCATGCGGATGGATCTGTACACCACCGATTACGCAACGCACGCGGCGCTGGCGGAGTACACCTACGGTTCGGCCGCGGTGATCGGGTTACAGATGCTGCCCGTGCTCGGCACCGTCGTGCCTCGCGAGGAAGCCGCCGCCGAGGCCGCCGCGCTCGGTGAGGCGTTCCAGCTCACGAACTTCCTCCGCGACGTCGGTGAGGACCTGCGACGGGGACGGATCTACCTGCCGACCGAGGATCTCGCCAGGCACGGCGTCGATCGCGACCTGCTGTGGTGGTCGCTGCGCACCGGGCGGCGCGACCGGCGGATCCGCGCCGCCGTGGCCGAACAGGTCGATCGCACCAGGCTGATCTACCGGCGCGCGGAACCGGGAATCGCCAAGCTCCGTCCCGAATCCCGCCCATGCGTTCGCGCCGCTCTGCACCTCTACGCAGGCATTCTGGACGAGATCGTCACCTCAGGCTACGACGTGCTGCACCGCCGTGCCGTGGTGGGCCGCGCCCGTCGCATCGGCCTGATCGGCCGGTCACTGCTCGGTGAGTGGCTCGGGGCCCGCGGCGGGCACCGTGGTACGGCACGCCGAGCGGCGGCAAACCGGTGGACCCGTCGCTAGGCTGGCGGGCATGAGTACAGGTAAGAACCGACCAGTCCGCATTGGCCTTCAGCTGCAACCACAACACGCCGACTACACCGCGATACGCGCCACCGCCAGCGCGGCCGAGGATCTCGGGGTGGACATCGTTTTCAACTGGGATCACTTCTACCCGCTGTACGGTGATCCGGACGGCAAGCACTTCGAGTGCTGGACGATGCTCGGTGCCTGGGCGGAAAGCACGTCCCGAGCCGAGATCGGCGCCCTGGTGACCTGTAACAGCTACCGCAATCCCGACCTGCTTGCCGACATGGCACGCACGGTGGACCACATCAGCGGGGGGCGCCTTATCCTCGGCATCGGCTCCGGCTGGTTCGAGAAGGACTACACCGAGTACGGCTACCCGTTCGGCACCAAGGGAAGCAGGCTGGACGACCTCGCGGAGGCGTTGCCGCGCATCGAGGATCGGCTGGCGAAGCTCAACCCACCACCGACCCGCAGGATCCCGATCCTCATCGGCGGCGGTGGCGAGAAGAAGACGCTACGCCTGGTGGCCAAGCACGCCGATATCTGGCACGGCTTCGGCGACCCGGACACCGTCGCCCGCAAGGTCCGCGTGCTGGACGGTCACTGCGCCGACCTGGCTCGCGACCCCGCGGAGATCGAACGCTCCGTCGGTGTCGGCGATGTGCCCGACGAGCTCGGTCCACAGTTGCTGGAACTCGGCGTCACGCAGTTCACCGTGGGGGTGGGCGGCCCGGACTACGATCTCGAGCTGCTGCGCAAGTGGATCGCGTGGCGTGACAAGCAGAACGGCTGAGTCGCCAAGGTCAGCCCAACGGCCAGGTTCCGTCGCACGCCCGTGCCCGCAGGCTCGACCGGCCCCGCGGGCTCGGGCCGCGGCAGGGTCACAGCGCGGAGGCCTGCGCGCGCCGCTTGACCTCCGTCCCTCGGTTGCTGCGTAGCGCGTTGATCGGAGTGCCGCCTGGCAGGCTCTCGTCCTCGGTGAACAGCCAGTCCAGCATCTCCGCGCGCTCGAAGCCCGCGTCCGAGAGCACCGTCAGCGTGCCCACCAACCCTTTGACCAGGGCACCCTCGGCAATGAAGTCCTCGGGGACGCAGTGTTCGCCTCCGCGTTGTAGGGCGATGAGATGACCGTCTCGCACCATCTGACGTACTTTGTTGACCGGGACTCCGAGCCGGTTCGCCGCCTCGTCGAGCGTAATCACGGCGACGTCGGCGTCCAACACGTCCTCGGCGACAGGAATCGCACTCACAAGTATCAGCCTGCCATACACCCCCACCTTCCGGCATCAGGTCGATCACCCTCGTGCCGGCGTTTCTCACCGCCCGCCCACCGCGGCCGATCCGGCCCGGATACCATCCACTGATGTGACACAAGCGGATGCGACCCTGGTCGGGACGCTGCTCGACGGCCGGTACCGGGTCATGGGGCTGCTGGCCCGCGGGGGAATGGCGACGGTGTTCCGGGGGGTCGACACCCGGTTGGACCGCCAAGTAGCGATCAAGGTCATGCATCCGCAGTACGCCGCTGACCGTACGTTCGCCGAGCGGTTCGAGCGGGAGGCGCGGGCCGCCGCGCAGCTCCATCACCCCCATGTCGTCGCGGTCTACGACCAGGGCGTCGATCAGCACGGCGACCAGGCGTATCCGTTCCTCGTCATGGAACTGGTCGACGGGGGGACACTGCGGGACCTGCTCACCGAGCGCGGCGCCATCGACGTCCCACTGGCGGTGGCTATCGCGCTGCCCGCCCTGCGGGCGCTGTCTGCGGCGCACGACGCGGGCCTCGTGCACCGCGACGTCAAGCCCGAGAACGTGCTGCTCGGCCGTGACCGCCAGGCATCAGCCACCGGCGGCGGGATCGCCAAGGTAGCCGACTTCGGGTTGGTGCGCGCGATGGCGACCGCCAGCACCACCAGTTCGAGCGTCATCCTCGGTACCGTCACCTACCTGGCCCCCGAGCAGGTCACCACCGGTGATGCCACGGCGCGCAGCGACGTCTACTCGTTCGGCGTGCTGCTGTTCGAGATGTTGACCGGGCAGGTGCCCTACACCGGGGATACCGCCTTATCGGTCGCCTACCGGCACGTCAACGAGGACGTTCCCGCGCCGAGCTCGCTGAACCCGAACGTCCCGCCCGCGCTGGACGAGCTGGTGCTGCGTGCCACCCGACGCGCCCCAGAGGCCAGGTTCGACGACGCCAGGGCGCTGCTGACCGAGCTGGACCGCGTCCGGCAGGATCTCGGCGTGCCCGCCGTCGCCGTTCCCGCCCTGCCCCCTCCCGACCGCGATCAGGACACCACGACCGGCGACACCGTGCCGGTCTCCGCCCGTAACCACGCCGGGCGCACCACCCGTGCGCTGTCACGCGCGGTCCCGCTGGCCGCAGACGAGGACGCAGGTGCGGGAGTCGCAGGGCGCTCGTGGCGGCGCCGCGCCGTCCTGCTGGCGCTGCTGGGACTGCTCGCGCTGGCCTTTGTCGGCGCCGGTGTCTGGTGGTTCGGCGCGGCGCAGTCGACCACCGTTCCGGACGTCGAAGGCATGGCCGTCGACGAGGCCGAAGCCGAGCTGCGCCAGGCCGAACTCACCGCGGAGGTATCCCACCGAAGGCACAACACCGTCGAAGCGGGGCTGGCCATCGGCACCGAACCCCCTGCAGGGAGCCAGCTGGACACGGGGGACTCCGTGGAGCTGCTGATCTCGGCGGGCAGACCGGTCGTGCCCCACATCACCGAGGGAACCGATCGCGCCGACGCGGAGGCGGCCATCACCGAGGTGGAGCTGGTTCCGAACCATGATCCCGGCGCCGACGAGTACCACCGTTCGGTCGCCGAGGGTGATGTCATCCGTGTCCAGCCGGAGCCGGGATCCGAGCTGGACATCGGCTCCGAGGTCACCATGGTGCTGTCGTTGGGGCCGCCGCCCGACCCCGTCCCCGATGTGACGGGTATGTCGCGGGACAACGCGTTCGACCGGCTCCGCGAGGAGGGTTTCGACCCGTACGAGGCCGGTGAGGAGTTCGCCGAGGGGGTCGAACCCGGGCACGTCGTCCGGACCGACCCGGAGGCCGGGGCCACTCCCGAAGGCGATACGCCACGGGTGGGCGTGGTGGTGTCCAATGCCGTCGAGGTGCCCGGCGTGACCGGCCGCACCATCAGCCAGGCCGAGAGCATCCTCGCCGAGCACGGCCTCACCGCCGAGGTCGACGGTGGCGCGGGCCGGTTCTCTATCGTGGTGAGCCAGAGCCCGTCCTCAGGGGAGCTCATCGAGCCGGGCGGCACGGTCACCATCGACGCCTTCCCGTGACGTCCTGCCAACGACCGCGGTCGTTGGCAGACGAGGCGCTAGTTGCGCAGCATCTCGGCGACCAAGAAGGCCAACTCGAGCGACTGTTGCGTGTTCAGCCGGGGGTCGCAGGCGGTCTCGTAGCGGCCAGCCAGATCGGTGTCGGTGATGTCCTGCGCCCCTCCGAGACACTCGGTGACGTTCTCGCCGGTGAGTTCGATGTGGATACCGCCGGGGTAGGTTCCCAGCGAACGGTGCACCTCGAAGAACCCCTGCACCTCGTCGACCACCCGGTCGAAGTGGCGGGTCTTATAGCCGTTGGAGGACTCGTGGGTGTTGCCGTGCATCGGGTCGCACTGCCAGATCACCCGGTGACCGGCGGCCTCGACCTTCTCCACGATCGGCGGCAGCACATCCCGCACCTTGCCGTTGCCCATGCGGGCGATGAGCGTCAGCCGACCCGGCTGGTTGTGCGGGTCCAGCCGCTCGACGTACTCCACCGCCTGTTCTGGGGTCGTGGTCGGGCCGATCTTCAAACCGATGGGGTTCGCCATCAGCTCAGCGAAGGCGATGTGCGCGCCGTCCAGCTGCCGGGTGCGTTCGCCGATCCACAGGAAGTGCGAGGACAGGTTGTACAGCTTCGCGTCGGATGACTCGGGGTGGTCCAGCCGCAGCATGGCCCGCTCGTAGTCGAGCAGCAGCGCCTCGTGGCTGGCGAAGATCTCGGTGGTGTGCAGGGACCGGTCGTCCACCCCGCACGCCGACATGAACCGCAGCCCCCTGTCGATCTCGCTTGCCAGGGCTTCGTACCGCTCACCTGCGGGAGAGGTGCGTACGAAGTCCTTGTTCCAGTCGTGCACCTTGCCGAGGTCGGCCATCCCGGCCGCCGTCAGCGCGCGCACGAGGTTCATCGCCGCCCCCGAGTTGGCATACGCCCGGATCATCCGCCCGGGGTCGGGCACCCGCAGCTCTTCGGTGGCCGCCAACGAGTTCACGATGTCGCCGCGGTAGACGGGCAGACCGAGGGCGTCGGTGCTCTTCGAGCGAGGCTTGGCGTACTGCCCGGCGATCCGGCCGACCTTGACCACCGGGAGGCTGGCGCCGTAGGTAAGCACCACGGCCATCTGTAGCAGCGTGCGCAGGTTCGCGCGGATGTGTTGCTCGGTGTTGGACTCGAACGTCTCCGCGCAGTCCCCACCCTGCAACAGGAACGCCTCGCCGCGGGCCACCATCGCCAGGCGCTCCCGTAACCGGTCGACCTCGGCGGGAACCGTGATCGGCGGCACCGATTCCAGCACCCCGCGCGCGTGGCGCATGAGCTGCTCGTCCGGCCACTCCGGCTGCTGTGCCGCCGGCTTGGCCAGCGCTTCGTCCAGCCGCTGTCGCAGCTCGGGCGACAGCGGCGGCAGCGCGGGCAGCGTCTCCATCGGCACGTCAACTGTCCAGTTCACGCACCCAAGAATACGGGTCCGCCGATCCCGTCCGGCGTGTGCCCGCGCCCCGGACGGCCGTACCGCCGTCGCTAGCTCACCGAAGCGCGCTCGTAGACCTCCTGTGCCGCGTCACCGAAGTACGGCCCGAACATCACACCGGGCAGGAAGATGTAGCCGAAGCTGTTCACCGAGTTCTGCACCCCGGTGCCCGCCTGCTCGTCGAAGCCGAGGAACCAGGGACCGCCGCTGGAGCCGCCGGTCATGTCGCAGCGCATGCCGATCGCGGTGCTGAACAGCGGGTCGTTGAACGTATCGCCGCTGCAGCGGATCAGCTCACTGCCGTCGTAAGGCGGGGCAGCGGGGTAACCGAACGCGTCCATGTGCTGGCCACGCTCCTGGTTGAACGCGATGCCCTGCCCACCGACCACGTCGGTGAGCCGCTGGCCGTCCTGCTCGTGCACCACGGCGGCCCCGACATCGTAATTGATGTCCTCGTTGTCCACCCACTGCTGCGTGGCCATCGTGACCTCCGCGGGCCACTCGCCGTGCGGGGCCTGGCCATCGTGGTATCCCGGCACGAAGACCCAGTCCTCGTGCCAGGAGCCGTCCATCTTCACGCAATGCCCGGCTGTCATCACGGTGCTGCCGTTCTCGCTGGTCACCGCGTTACCACTACAGGAGGCGTCCTGGCCGTCGAAGGTGAAGAACACCCGGCCCGCGGTATCGGCGACCTCACCACCACCGGGCCAGGGCTCACCGGAGGCCGTGCGGAACAAGCCGAGCAGGCCGTCGAGACCGGGCAGCAGGTCATCCAGCTTCAACCGCGGTGTCGACGGGATCGACACCGGCTCGCCGCCGGTGACGGTGTCGACGACCTCGCCGAGGCTGACACGTTTGCGGTCCTCGGTGATGAGCTGGTCCATCGGCACGGCCTCGCGCATCCGCTCCGCCGTCCACGAGCCGACGACTTCCTCGGCGGTATCGCTGAGCACGGTGCCGGACACGGTGCCGGCCACCGCAGAGTCGATGGTCCCGCTGAGCCCGCTCGCTGCAGGCTCACTCGCCGAGGCGGCTGCCGGTGCGGCGAAAGCCGTGGCCGTCAACGCGCCGGTGCACAGCAGGGCGGCAGTCCGGCGGTAGACTCGATTCATCGCTCACCTCGTCCCTGGCCAGGGGTGCTGGCCGCATCGCGGGGGCAGGTCCGGTCCATTGACCTACTGTAGAAAGCGTTACCGGTATCACAGTGATCTCATGACGCAAATCACTCCGAACGGCCCAGCACCTTGCTCCGTTCCGCCCAGTACCGACGGCTCCCGGTCACTCACACCACCGACAGCGGCATTGCCGCGGGATGCACCGGATCGGGTAGCCGCGACTCCCCCGTCAAGTAGGCGTCGACGGCGTGCGCCGCCGCACGGCCCTCCGCGATCGCCCAGACGATCAGTGACGCCCCCCGATGGGCGTCGCCACAAGTGAAAACCCCGTCGGCCGCGGTCTGCCAGTCGCTGCTGCAACCCAACGTGCCTCGCGCGGTCGGCCTCAGCCCCAGATCGTCGAGCAGCCGCATCGGTTCTACCCCGGTGAAGCCGATCGCCAGCAGCACCAGGTCGGCAGGCAGTCGCGCGGGCTCACCGACCGGGGTCACTTCGCGGCGTCCGCTTTCCGGATCGCGCCGCACGGCCACCTCGCTCAACTCGATCTCGCGTACGTGACCGGCATCGTCCCCGAGGAAGCGGGTGATCCCGACGCCGAAGACCCTGCTGCCCCCTTCCTCGTACGCCGGGTAGGTGCGCAGGATATGCGGCCACGTCGGCCACGGCGAGTGGGTGTCGTCGCGTTCCTCGGGCGGTCGCGGGTACTGGTCGAGCTGGGTGACCGACAACGCCCCCTGCCGGGTGGCCGTCCCGTAACAGTCCGCGCCGGTGTCGCCGCCGCCCACGATCACGACGTGCTTGCCACGCGCGGTGATCGGGCTCGGACCGTCGCCTGCGCATTCCCGGTTGGCCGGAACGAGATGCTCCATCGCCAGGTGGATGCCATCGAGCTCCCTGCCAGGGATGCCGCGATCGTCCCTGCCCCGCAGCGCACCAACCGCGAGCACCGTGGCGCCGAACCGCGACCGCAGGTCGGGCACGTGCAGATCGACACCCACCTCGCAGCCGGTGACGAACTCGACGCCTTCGGATTCGAGCTGCCACAACCGGCGGTCGATGCGCTGCTTTTCCATCTTGAACTCGGGGATGCCGTACCGGAGGAGCCCGCCCGACCGGTCGTCGCGCTCGAACACCGTCACCGCATGACCCGCACGCCGCAGCTGCTGCGCGGCGGCCAACCCGGCAGGCCCGGAACCCACCACCGCGACCCGCCTGCCGGTGTGCGCCTCCGGCGGCAGCGGCCGGATGTAGCCCCGCTCCCACGCGGTGTCCACGATGGCCTGTTCGATCCGTTTGATGGTCACGGGCCCGCCGAGTGCGGGCGTGATAGCCAGCACGCACCCGGCCTCGCACGGTGCGGGGCACAGCATGCCGGTGAACTCGGGGAAGTTGTTGGTGGCGTGAAGCCGCTCGCTGGCGCGTTCCCACTCGCCGCGCCGCACCAGCTCGTTCCACTCGGGGATCAGGTTGCCAAGCGGGCACCCGGCTCCCGCAGAGTGGCAGAACGGGATCCCGCAGTCCATGCACCGGCTGGCCTGGGTGCGGACCGCCTCGTTGCGTTCGTGTGGGTCGAGCTCGGCGTAGACCTCGCGCCAGTCGGCGACCCGCTTGCGCACGTCCCGCTTGGGGGCCTCGGCGCGGGCGTGGGTGAGAAAACCGGTCGGGTCAGCCACGAGCCGCCTCCATGATCGCCTCGTCGACATCCCTGCCTTGCTCGCGGGCGCGCCGTGCCGCGTCGAGCACCCGCTGGTAGTCGCGTGGCATCACCTTGGTGAACGCGGCGGATCGTCGGGGCCAGTCGGCGAGCACACCCGCGGCCACGGTCGAGCCGGTCGCCTCCCGGTGCCGAGCCACGGTTTCCCGCAACCACGCGAGGTCAGCGGCGCCCGGCCGCTGCAACTCCACCATAGCGGGATTCACCTTGGCCGGATCGAGGTCGAGCACGTACCCGACACCGCCGGACATGCCGGCGGCGAGGTTGCGGCCGCACTCGCCGAGAACCACGGCCCGCCCTCCGGTCATGTACTCGAACGCGTGGTCACCAGCGCCTTCGGCGACCGCGCAGGCGCCGGAGTTGCGCACGCAGAACCGCTCCCCGGCCTGGCCGCGCAGGTAGATCTCGCCGCCGGTGGCCCCGTAGGCGATCACGTTGCCCGCGATGACGTGATCCTGCGCCCCCGACCCGATGAACCCGGTCTCCTCCGGCGGGCGCACCACGATGCGACCGCCCGACAACCCCTTGCCGAGGTAGTCGTTGGCGTCGCCGATGAGTTCCAGCGTGATCCCGGTGGGCAGGAACGCGCCGAGCGACTGCCCTGCCGAGCCGGTCAGCCGGATCCGGATGGTGTCCTCCGGCAGACCCGCGCTGCCATAGCGGCGGGTCACCTCCGCGCCGAGCAGCGTTCCCACGGTGCGGTTGACGTTGCGCACCGGCAGCTCGAGCCGAACCGGGTGGGCGTCCTCCAGCGCCGCCTCGGCAAGCTGGATCAGCGTCCGGTCGAGCGCGCGATCGAGACCATGGTCCTGCCCGCGGGTGGCGAACCGTGCCACGCCATCAGGGTCGCGGGTGGGCACGTCGAGGATCGGGCCCAGGTCAAGACCGCGCGCTTTCCAGTGCTGCTCGGCCGCGCCGGTGTCGAGCATCTCCACCCGCCCGATCGCTTCGTCGAGGCTGCGCAGGCCCAGCCCGGCAAGCAGCTCACGTACCTGCCGAGCGACGAACCGGAAGTAGTTCACCACGTGCTCGACCCGGCCGGCATAACGCTCGCGTAGTGCGGGGTTCTGGGTAGCGACTCCGACAGGGCACGTGTCAAGATGGCACACCCGCATCATGACGCAACCGGCGACGATCAGCGGCGCGGTGGCGAATCCGTACTCCTCGGCACCGAGCAGCGCGGCGATCACCACATCGCGCCCGGTCCGCAGCCCGCCGTCGACCTGCACCACGATCCGGTCGCGCAGCCCGTTGAGCAGCAACGTCTGGTGGGTTTCCGCCAGACCGATCTCCCACGGAGTGCCCGCATGCTTAAGCGAGGTCAGCGGAGCCGCACCCGTCCCGCCATCGTGGCCGGAGATCAGCACAACGTCGGCTTTGGCCTTGGCCACCCCCGCGGCGACCGTGCCGACACCGAGGGCGCTGACGAGCTTGACGTGGATGCGCGCCCGGTCGTTGGCGTTGGCGAGGTCGTGGATCAGCTGCGCCAGGTCCTCGATCGAGTAGATGTCATGGTGCGGCGGCGGAGAGATCAGCCCGACACCGGGTGTGGAATGGCGTGTCCTGGCGATCCACGGGTAGACCTTGTTCGGGGGTAGCTGGCCGCCCTCCCCCGGTTTCGCGCCCTGGGCCATCTTGATCTGGATGTCGGTGGCGTTGACCAGGTACTCGCTCGTCACCCCGAACCGCCCGCTGGCCACCTGCTTGACCGCGCTGCACCGCTCGGAATCGTAGAGTCGGTCGGCGTCCTCGCCGCCCTCACCGCAGTTGGAGCGGCCACCGATACGGTTCATCGCGATCGCCAGCGTCTCGTGCGCCTCAGCCGACAGGGCGCCATAGGACATGCCGCCGGTGGCGAACCGGCGGCAGATCGCCTCGACCGGCTCCACCTCATCCACCGGCACCAGATCTCGGTCGCTCCGTAGCGTGAACAACCCGCGCAGCGTGCCGCCCTCGCGTTCCAGCCGGTGCACCTGCTCGGTGTAGGCGCGGTAGGCCCGGTCGCGTCCCGAGCTGCCCGCGTGCTGCAGCAAGAACACCGTCTCCGGGGTGAACAGGTGCAGCTCCCCCTCGCGCCGAACCGCGTACTCACCACCGGCCTCCAGCGAGCGGTGCGCGCTCTCGCCCCTGCCCGGCGCGTGGGCCCTGCGGTGACGCTCAGCCACCTCGGCTGCGAGCACGTCGAGCCCCACCCCACCGAGCCGGGAGCTGGTGCCGGTGAAGTGCTCATCGAGCAGCCGCTGATCCAGCCCGAACGCTTCGAAGACCTGCGCCGCGGTGTACGCGCCGACGGCCGAGATCCCCATCTTCGACATCACCTTGCGCACGCCCTTGACGAGCGCGTCGATGTAGTTGCGCAGTGCGGTGCCCGCGTCGACCCCGGTGACCACACCCGAAAGCAGCAGATCCTCGATGGATTCGAAAGCCAGGTACGGGTTGACCGCGGCGGCACCGTAGCCGAGCAGCAACGCGATGTGGTGCACCTCCCGCGCGTCGCCGCTTTCCACCACGAGGGCCACCCGCAGCCGCTCCTTGGTGCGGATCAGGTGATGGTGCACCGCGGAGACCAGCAGCAGGCACGGGATGGGAGCATACGTAGCTGTGGAGCCGCGGTCCGACAGCACCAGCGTGCCCGCCCCAGCCGCGATCGCCGCGGACGCCTCGGCACACACACGCCGGATGGCCGCGGCCAGCGCCTCGCCGCCACCGTCGACCGGGTACGTACCGTACAGCACCTGGCACGCGTGCCCAGGCAGGTTGCCATCGTCGTTGATGTGCACGAGCTTGGCGAGCTCGTCGTTGTCGACGACCGGAGTAGGTAGCTGGATGTGCCTGCACGAGGCCGGGGCGGGCGCAAGCAGGTTCTGCTCCGGCCCCATGATGCGTGCCATCGAGGTGACCAGCTCCTCACGGATGGCATCCAGTGGCGGGTTGGTGACCTGCGCGAAGTGCTGCACGAAGTAGTCGTACAGCAGCCTGGGGCGCTGCGAGAGCACGGCCTGCGGGGTGTCGGTTCCCATCGACCCGATCGGCTCCGCCGCGGTGGTGGCCATCGGTGCCAGCAGCACCGACAGCTCCTCCTCGGTGTAGCCGAAGGTGAGCTGGCGGCGCAGCACCGACTCGTGGGTGGGCATCACGTGTTCGCGTTCCGGCAGGTCGGCAAGGCGCAGCAGCCCGGCGTGCACCCACTCCCGGTACGGGTGTTGCGCGGCGAGCTCGTCCTTGATCTCGTCGTCGTCGAGCAGCCTGCCCGCCGCGGTGTCGAGCAGGAACATCCGTCCCGGCCGCACCCGGCCCTTAGCGATCACCTCCGCCGGCTCGATGTCGGCGACGCCGGATTCGCTCGCCAGCACGATCCGGCCGCCCGCGCAGCGCCACCACCGCGCGGGCCGTAACCCGTTGCGGTCCAGCACGGCGCCGACCACAGTGCCGTCGGTGAACGTCACGCAGGCCGGCCCGTCCCACGGTTCCATGAGACTGCCGTGGAACCGGTAGAAAGCCTGGTGATCGGGACCCATCCCGTCGTGGTTCTCCCAGGCTTCCGGGATCATCATCAGCACCGCGTGCGGCAGGCTGCGGCCACCGAGATGCAACAGCTCGAGCACCTCGTCGAAGGCGGCCGAATCGGAGACCTCCGGAGAGCAGATCGGGTACAGCCTGCTCAGATCGCCGGGCAGCAGGTCCGATTCCAGGAGCGCTTCCCTGGCGCGCATCCGGTTGCGGTTGCCACGGATGGTGTTGATCTCGCCGTTGTGGGCCACGAACCGGAACGGATGGGCCAGCGGCCAGGAAGGGAAGGTGTTGGTGGAGAACCGGCGGTGCCCCAACGCGATGCCGGACTCCAACCGCGGGTCGGTCAGGTCACCGAAGAACACCGGGAGCTGCGCTGTGGTGAGCATACCCTTGTACACGAGGGTGCGCGCGGACAGCGAGGGAAAGTAGGTGTCGCAGCCTGCCGCCCTGCTGGCGTGCTCGACCCGCTTGCGGAGGCAGAACGTCAGCCGGTCCAGCTCGGTGCCGCTGGCTGACGCGGCGCCGTGGTTCGCCGCCGCGGTAACGAACAGCATCGCGATGTGCGGCATGGCCGAGCGCGCGGTGGGGCCGAGTCCCGTAGCGTCGGGCCGCACGGGCACGTCCCGCCAGCCGAGCACGCGCAATCCCTCTTCCGCCGCCAGCCGGTGGACGAGCTGGACGGCGGACCGACGCCATGCCTGCTCGGCCGGCAGGAACGCCAGGCCCGCGGCGTACCTGGCCGCGCCCTCGGGGGCCGGGCTCGGCAGCGTGATGCCGGAGGCACCCGCGACCTCGCGCAGGAAGCTGTCCGGGAGCTGCACCAGCAGCCCGGCGCCGTCACCGCTGTCCGGTTCGGCACCCGCAGCTCCCCGGTGGTCGAGATTGGCCAGCGCGGCCAGCGCCTCGCTGACGATCGCGTGCGAGGCACGGCCTGCGACGTCGGCCACCATCGCCACGCCGCAGGAATCGTGCTCGGTGGCGGGATCGTACAGCCCCGCTCGGTGAGGAATCCCGGAAGTGGCCACCTGGTCAACTCCCTGACCTGCTCAAGCGATGGGGCCGCGCCCCGAACGAGGTGACTCCGGTCGGCGCGTCACAGGCGCTGGACGGCGGTGATCGGTACTGCCGAGCAGCTCACCTGTCCCTCTCAGTGTGCGCGTCCAGCAGGAGAAGTCAACATGCGGCCAGGGATCCAGCTCACGCCAGCGCCCCTGGGGACGTGCTGTGACGCGTGGCGTACGTCGTCGGGATCCGGTGCGCTGCTCGATGGCTCGCTTCACAGCGGAGCCGTACGCCGCCTTTCTCCCGGCGCGCCCGAGAAGGGATTACGCGGTCGTGTCGTGTCCACTGTGGTCCCATGGCCCGGCCCGCGCGACACCCGACTCGTGCCGGGTTCTCCCGTTCCCGCCTACCGTCAGGCCCGCGCGGCCTCGATGTCGTCGACGGCGAAGGCGAGCTTGCTGTGCACCGCAACGACGCCGGAAATCTGCCCGGTCAGCTGGACCGCTCGCTCCGCCTCGCTCCTGGTGTCCACGACGCCGTCCAGGGTGACCTCACCCTCGACCACCCGGACCGCGATCTCCTCGGGTGGTGCCCACAACGCGAACCGCAGCACCTGACGCCGGACCGTCTCGGCGAGCTCGCGGTCGCTGCGGGTGAAAACGCGCAGCACGTCCCGTCTGGAGACGACACCGACGAGAGCGTCGCTGCCATCGACCACGAACAGCCTGCGCAGCCGCCCTGCCTGCAGCTCCCGAGCGGCTCGTGCCAGCGGCTCTTCTGGGCCGATCGTCCGTACCTTCGGCGTCATCACATCGC
Organism: Haloechinothrix sp. LS1_15; assembly: GCF_033042135.1. Classification (NCBI taxonomy): domain Bacteria; kingdom Bacillati; phylum Actinomycetota; class Actinomycetes; order Pseudonocardiales; family Pseudonocardiaceae; genus Haloechinothrix; species Haloechinothrix sp. LS1_15. Next base: position 20,075 of record NZ_WBXM01000005.1, read on the forward strand.
CGACCGTGGTCGCTCGCGCCTGTCGATACCGGCGCTTGCTGCCCCGGCTCGCCAACAGTCCCGGGCTCCGCAACCGCCCCCGCGTGCGCTCCTTGACCAGCAAGTCCGCTTCCGATACCACGCCAACGGGCTGCGCTCCCGGACCGACCACAGGCAGCGCGCTGATCTCGTGCTCGGCGAGCAGCTGGGCAGCCTCCTTGAACGGGGTCGTCGGCGAGACACTGATGACGTCCCTGGTCATCACGTCCGCGACTGTCGACGTCAGCATGGTGACCTCCCTGCGGTGAGGTGTCGTGGATACCGGAATCGTCGCCCGACCCGCACGGCGTGCGGCAGTGCCGAGAGTCGCCGCTTGAGGGGACCAATGTCCTCGCACGCTGGGGCGGTTCCGTCAACCCGGCACCATGGGCTCACCGGCTCGCGTCCTAGGCGAGCTGACCGCGATCGATGGCGTCTACAGTGGGCACCAAGCGATTGCGAATCCCGACGACACCAGGAACCTGGCTGGCGAGCTCGGCGGCGCGTGAGGCGTCGCCACGACGCGGGACGGTGCCGAGCAAGGTGACCACACCGTCCTCGACATCAACCTGCACCTCGTGGGGATCCGACCGGTGCGCGTCCCGGACGAGGCCGCTTTCGACGTCACGTGCGATATCGCGATCGGGTCGCCGGAAGATCCGGAGCAGATCGCGGCGGCTCAGTACCCCGACTACCTTGCCGCCGTCGACGACGAACAACCTGCGCATCCCCTCGTGCAGCAACGCGTTCACCGCATCCTGGATCGAAGCGCGCGCGTCAACGGTACGCACTGGCGCGGTCATCAGGTCCCTGGCCACCAGGGCCTCGGCCTTACGCCATCGGCGCCGCAGCAACGGGTTCACCAGGAAGCCGGGACGCTTCTCGCCTGGATGATGCAGATGTTTGACTACCAGATCCATCTCCGAGACCACACCGACCGGCTCACCGAACGCGTCGAGTACAGGTACCGCGCTGATCCCGTTGTCCGCGAGGAGTCGGACGATCTCCTTGAACGGTGTGTGCACCCGAACCGTCCGCGGGTCGGCCGTCATCACCGACGCGACGGTCGCTCTCATCATGCCCTCCGTACGTCGTTGCTGCCGGGTACATTCACCGTAGGAACGCGTGGTGCCGGCCGTGCAGGGGCGAAGTCCCCCATGCCACTGGGACTTCCGGCACCGACCGGGATCCGTAGCGACCCTAGGTCCCCGTACGGAGGGACCTATGCCCGTGCCGCACCGCGGGACGGCCAGCCAGGCTAGGACTCATCACTCAGAGATCCGATGTTCTCGCGTAGGGGTACAACGATGACCACAACGACGCCAGCGGCGATCGCGAATGCGCTCGACGCTGCGGTACGCGCCCCTTCTCCGATGAACACGCAGCCGTGGGCGTTCGACGTCGACGGTGATCGGATCGCACTGTGGCTGGATCGCAGCAGGGTGTTGCCGGTCGCCGACCCGCAGGCGCGCGAGGCCCGCCTGTCCTGCGGGGCCGCGCTGTGCAACCTGCGCATCGCGCTGCGCGCGCACGGCAGGGTGGCGCTGGTGACGCTATTGCCGGATGGCAACGACCCGGACCTGCTCGCCGTGACCCGGATCGCAGGCGAGCGCATCGCCACCGCCACCGACCTCGAACTCGCCCGCGCGATCCCACTGCGCCGTACCAACCGCCACCCGTTCCGTAACCGTGATGTACCACCGGCCGCGCGATCGCTGCTGACCACCGCCGCGCGCGCGGAGGGTGCGCGGCTGGAGCTCGTCGACGACCCGGAACGCTACGGCAAGCTCGCCGAACTCGTGCGCCGTGCCGAGCGCGCCCAGGACAGCGACGGTGCGTACCAGGTGGAGATCAAGCGATGGGTGGGCGGAGCGGATGGCAGGAGGGACGGAATCCCGCTCACCGCCGTGGGGCCACCGGCGGTTCCCAGCAGGAACCTCGCGCTGCGCGCCCACTACCGCCCCAACCCGCTGCCTGCACGGCGATTCGAGAACCAACCGTTGCTGGCGGCGATCCTGACCTCGGCCGCGGGTCCACGCTATGACCTGATCGCGGGCGCCGCCATGCAGCGCGCCCTGCTGGCAGGCTGCACGGTCGGGCTCAGCGCATCCTTCCTCTCCCAGCCCTTCGAAGTACCGGAGGTGCGCTCCCAGCTGCCGGGAGCACTCGGCGTCGCTGGCGAGCACGCCGAGATCCACACCCTGCTGCGGATCGGCTACGGCACGGCGCGCGACGCCACACCACGGCGTCCAGCCACGGATGTGGCGAGCCACCACGCTGTAGCCCCTCGCTGGTAGGCTGGCCGACCGTCGGCACCCGCCGACCGGCGTTGGGGGCCAGCGAAGTCCGGTGCGAATCCGGCGCTGTGCCGCAACTGTGATGGCGGCGCGGATGCGCGCGACCGCCTCAGCCAGGTCGCCTGCCCTCTCGCCAGACGCCATCGTCGCCGTCGCGTCACTGCCGTGGCGTGGCGCGCGGACCCGCTCCCGGTCCAGGAGCGCGGCGTCCGTGACCTCCTGGGGGAAGCGGCCGCGCTCCCACACCGGCCGACACCACCGAGGTCAGCATGCCCATCACGCGTTTCCGCCCCCCTCGCCGCATCCGTGCCGCCGCGCTGGCCGTCGCGGGCACGCTGGTGCTACTCGGTTGCGCCGATCGCGCCCATGAGGAACCGGCTGGCGGCTCCGGCGACGGTTTCCCGGTCACCGTCCAGGCGCCGGGAAACGGCGATGCCGTGACCCTGCACTCCTTGCCGGAACGGCTCGTCTCGCTGTCGCCCACCGTGACCGAGGTGCTGTACGCAGTCGGGGCGGGCGAGCAGGTGGTGGCCGTTGACGAGCAGTCCGATCACCCGGAGTGGGCCCCCACCACAGGCCTCTCCGGGTTGACCCCGGATCCGGAAGCCATCGCCGCGCATGATCCCGATCTCGTGCTGGTCGCCCACGAGGTCGAGGGCCTCGCGGGCGCGCTGGCCGAGGTGGACATCGACACCCTGGTGGTGCCGGACGCCGAATCGCTGGACGGTGCCTACGACCGGTACCGCATGCTGGGCACCGCCACCGGGCACCAGGAAGCGGCGGAACGGCTCGCGAGCGAGGTCGCGGATGCTATCGACGAGCTCGTCGCAGGCACTCCGGACCCCGCAGAGCCGTTGAGCATCTACCACGAGCTCGATCCCGATCTCTACACCGCGACCTCTGCCACGTTCGTCGGCGACGTGTACAGCCGGTTCGGGCTCGACAACATCGCCGACGGCGACGACCCGGAAGCGCTTGGCGGATACCCGCAGTTGCCCGCCGAACGCGTCCTCGACACCGACCCGGATCTGATCTTCCTAGCCGACACCGTCTGTTGCGGGGTCACCGCGGAGTCGGTCGCCGAGCGCCCGGGATGGCAGGCGCTGGATGCGGTGGCCGAGGGCAGGATCGTGGAGCTCGACGACGACACCGCATCCCGGTGGGGGCCACGCATCGTGGAGTTCGCCGAGGCGGTCAGCGACGCGGTGCGCGAGGCCGTACGCGACGCGGGGTCATGACCACCCGCACCGCCGAGCGCCCCGGCGTTACCCGGTTACGCCCGCTCGCGGTGGCAGGCGGGCTCGCCACGCTGCTGCTGTGTGCCGCGGGCGCCGTGCTGCTCGGCGCCGTCGATCTCGGCTGGCAACGGGTTCTCGGTGAGGTACTCGCCCAGCTGACCGGTTCGACATCGCCGCTGAACGAGCGGGAAGCGGCGATCGTGTGGCAGCTGCGAGCCCCGAGGGTAGCGCTGGCCGCCGTCGTGGGCGCGGCCCTGGCAGGGGCGGGTGCGGCGTTCCAGGGGGTGTTCCGCAACCCGCTGGCCGATCCCTACCTGCTCGGCGCCGCCTCCGGCGCGGGACTGGCCGCCACGCTGGTCATGGTGCTCGCGCCCGCGGGGCCCGGCTGGGTGCTCGGCACGGTGCAGCTGGCGGCGTTCGCCGGTGCGCTTGGCGGGGTCGGGTTGAGCTGGTTGCTCAGCCGGTCCGTCGGTGGAGCTGGCACCGCCACGCTGCTGCTGGCCGGTATCGCCGTCGCCGCCTTCCTCAGCGCGGTACAGGCGTTCGTGCAGCAACTGGACACCGACTCGCTGCAGCAGGTCTATACCTGGATGCTCGGCGGGCTCGCCACGGGCGGGTGGCGCGAGCTTTCCGCCGCACTGCCGTCGGTGATCGCCGCCGCCGGTGTGCTGCTCGCGTGTGCCCGGCTGCTGGACGTCCTTGCCCTCGGCGACACCGAGGCACGCGCGCTCGGCATCCGTCCCGGCGTGCTGCGCCTTGCGCTGCTCGGAGCAGCGTCGCTGGCCACCGCGGCTGCCGTGTCGGTCAGCGGGTTGGTCGGTTTCGTCGGCATCGTGGTCCCGCACATCGTGCGGCTGCTGTTCGGCTGGAGCTACCGGGTGGTGGTACCGATGTCGCTGATCACCGGGGCGGTGTTCGTGATCCTGGCCGACCAGATCGCGCGCAGCGCCCTTCCCGGCGAGCTCCCGCTTGGCGTGGTAACCGCCTTCGCGGGGGCGCCGTTCTTCGCACTGGTGCTCTACCGCAACCGGGAGGCTGCGACATGACCGGTGAGTCGAGGTCCCCGGCTCTCACGCTGAGCGAGGTCAGCGCGGGCTACGGCGATGCCCCGGTGTTGCATGGGATCACGGTCACCGTCCGTGCCGGTGGTTGGCTCGCCGTCGTCGGACCGAACGGCGCGGGCAAGTCCACCCTGCTCAAGTCCATGGCGGGCCTGGCGCACGCCACCGGCGAGATCCTGCTGTTCGGGCAGACGCTGGGCAGCCTGCCGCGCAAGCGCCTCGCGCGCACGATCGGATACGCGCCGCAGCAGCCCGCGATCCCGGAGGGCCTGACTGTCACCGACTACGTTCTGCTCGGGCGGACACCCCATCTCGGCCCACTTGCGCGCGACGGCAGCACCGATCACGCCGTCGTGGCCGACGCGCTCACGCGGATGGATCTCACCGCATTCGCGGCACGGCGGCTCCACACGTTGTCCGGTGGGGAGCGGCAACGTGCCGTGTTGGCGAGGGTGCTGGCGCAGCGAGCGAGCGTGTTGCTGCTCGACGAGCCAACGACCGGTCTGGACCTGGGGCACGCGCAAGCACTTCTCGAGCAGGTCGACCAGCTGCGCGCCACGCACGGCCTCACCGTCGTGTCCACCGTGCACGATCTGACCTCGGCCGCGCAGTACGCCGAGGACCTGCTGCTGCTCAGCGGCGGTGAGGCGGTCGCCAACGGCCGCCCGGCCGAGGTGCTGACCACCCGGCGGATCGAGCATCACTACGCGGCGACGGTGGACGTCCTGCACCGGGACGGCGGGATCGTCGTCGCGCCGCGTCGCGACCGCGGGTGATCGCAGCAGCGCCGAACATGGCCTCCCATTACTAGAACCTGTTATAGTTCGTGGATGATTGCGGATCGATTTCACGTGACTGACCGCGTCGCCGTTGTCACCGGCGCAGGCAGGGGCATCGGTGCCGCAACAGCGGTGGCCCTTGCCCAAGCAGGTGCGGACGTGGTGATCTCGGCACGGACGGAGTCCGATCTGGCCTCCGTCGCAGGAGAGGTGGAGCGCGCGGGACGCAAGGCAGCCATCGTTCCCGCCGAGTTGTCCGAGCCGGGAAACACGGAAGAACTTGTTACTGCTGCCCGCGAAACCTTCGGCAGGCTCGACATCGTCATCAACAACGTGGGAGGTACCTACCCACGCCCCTTCCTGGATACCAGCGCCGACTTCCTCGAGGAGGCGTTCCGCTTCAACGTCGCCACCGCGCACGCGCTCACCCGTGCGGCGGTACCGGAGATGCTGGAAACCGGCGGGGGCTCGGTCGTCAACATCTCCTCGGTCATGGGCAGGGTCAGCGGCAGGGGTTTCCTCGCCTACGGCACAGCCAAGGCCGCGCTGTCCCACTACACGCGGCTGGCAGCCTACGATCTCGCCCCGCGCATCAGGGTGAACGCCATCGCCGTCGGGTCGGTCGCGACCTCGGCGCTGGAGGTCGTGGCCGGCGACGATTCCCTGCGGCACCAGCTGGAGAGCAACACGCCGCTCGGTCGGATCGGTGAGCCCGAGGAGATCGCGGCCAGCGCGCTGTTCCTCGCCGCGGACGCGGGAAGCTACATCACCGGCAAGGTACTCGAGGTCGACGGCGGCCTGCAGCGACCGAACCTCGAACTGGGACTTCCCGACCTGTGAAGCCCACCCCAGCGCGGCATCCGTATCGATCACCAGGGAGGAAGACATGAGCTACCGCGTCGTGCAGTGGAGCACGGGCAACGTCGGCAGGAACACCATCGCCGGCATCGACACGCACCCCGATCTCGAGCTGGCCGGGGTGTGGGTGTCCGATCCCGCCAAGGCGGGCAGGGACGCCGGTGAGATCGCCGGACTGGGGCGCTCGCTCGGGGTCACCACGACCGCCGATCCTGAGGAGGCACTGGCGACCGCGCCCGACTGTGTGGTGTACACGGCCATGGCCGACGACCGCATCCAGGAGGCCATCCAGGACCTGGCCGGCTTCCTGCGCGCCGGGATCGACGTCGTTTCCAGCTCCCCGGTCTTCCTGCAGTATCCGGACGGCGTGGTGCCCGAGGAGATGTCGGCGCCGGTGCGCGAGGCCGCAGCCGAGGGTGGGGCGTCACTGTGGATCAACGGCGTCGATCCCGGTTTCGCCAACGACTGGTTACCGCTGGTGCTCACCAGCGTGTGCGAGCGCATCGACGAGGTCCGGTGCCTGGAGATCCTCGACTACAGCACCTACGACAACCCCACGGTGCTGTTCGACATCATGGGCTTCGGCAAGCCGGTGGATGACGTGCCCATGCTGCTGCAGCCCGGCGTGCTGTCCATGGCGTGGGGCAGCGTGGTACGCCAGCTCGCCGCGGGGCTCGGCGTCGAGCTCGACGGGGTCGACGAGCGCTACGAGCGCGTCCCGGCGCCGGAGACGTTCCCGATCGCCTCCGGCGAGATCGCCAAGGACACTGCGGCAGCGCTGCGCTTCGAGGTGCGCGGCCTGCGCGACGGCAAGCCCGTCTGCGTGCTGGAACACGTCACCCGGCTGCGCGAGGACCTGGCACCGGACTGGCCACAACCCGCAGGGGCCGGGTGCTACCGGGTCGCCATCAGCGGCGAGCCGAACTACACCCTCGACCTGCAACTGCTCGGTTCGGACGGTGACCACAACACGGCGGGTTTGAAAGCGACCGCCATGCGGCTGGTCAACGCCATCCCCGCGGTGGTGGATGCGCCACCGGGACTACTGACCGCCCTGGACCTTCCCCTGATCACCGGGCGGGGACTCGTCCGACCCTGACGCCTGGTCAGACTGGTCAGGCTGGTCACTCCGCTGATCGCCGCGCCCTGCGCTGGACGAGCCGGTGGCCGCGGCGGGTGCCAGCACATGCGGTTCCTCTCGAGGACCGCGGCTGCGCGCCAGCACCAGGTACGCCACGGCGCCGAGGAAGACAGCGGCCGCTGTCCAGACGTTGATGCGCACATCGAGGATCGGGCGCCAGGCCTCGTCGATCCGGAGCAGCTCGATCCAGAAGCGACCGGCGGTGTAGCCTGCGACGTAGAGCGCGAACGCCCTGCCGTGGCCGAGTCGGAACCGGCGATCGGCCCAAACCACGAGCGCCGCCACGGCGAAACACCACAGCAGCTCGTACAGGAAGGTCGGGTGCACCACGGCGATCGGGGTGGTGTCCACCGCTACGCCGTCTGCCCCCGCCGGTCGTGCCGGGTCGTCCGGATGGACACGCTCGTAGATCTCCAGGCCCCATGGGAGGTCGGTCTCGCGCCCGTAGAGTTCCTGGTTGAAGTAGTTACCCAGCCTGCCGATCCCCTGGGCGAGGACGATGCCGGGTGCGGTGGCATCGGCGACGGCGGGCAGCGGCACGCCGTGGCGGCGGCACGCCAGCCACGCGCCCACCGCACCGAGCGCGATCGCGCCCCAGATACCGAGCCCGCCGTCCCAGATCCGCAACGCGTCGACAGGATCGTTGCCCTCGCCGAAGTACCGCTGCCAGTCGGTGGCCACGTGGTACAGCCGGCCGCCGACCAACCCGAAGGGAATCGCGAACACGGCGACATCGGTGATCAGGCCACGCTCACCGCCCCTGGCGACCCATCGCCGCTCGCCCCAGAGGATCGCGATGACGATGCCGAGGATGATGAACAGCGCGTACGCCCGGATCGGTACCGGCCCCAGTTCCCAGACTCCCCGGGGCGGGCTGGGGATGGTGGCGAGAACAGCTCCTGCCGTGTAGCTCACCCGGCTACCGTAACCCGCAGCCGGGGCCCGCCGCGGCCAGGGGTCGGGTGCGAGCCGAAGGGGTCCTCGGGTATCGGATATGTACCGAGGGAGTCCTTCGGCTCACCCGCCACCGTCGCGGACGCCGCCCGCGAGTTCGGCGGCGAGTTCACCGGCGGCGGCGGGTCCGGTCCGGGCGGCGGTGACGAAGGCGGACCCCACGATCACCGCGTCGGCGAACGAAGCCACCTCCGCGGCCTGCTGTCCGGAACGCACCCCGAGTCCCACCCCGACGGGCAGGTCGGTGACCTCTCGTGCCCGCCCGACCAGCTCGGCGGCTCCGGATCCGACGCGCTCCCGCGCCCCGGTCACGCCCATCACGGCGGTGGCGTAGAGGAAGCCGGTGCTGGCGCCTGCGGCGCGTGCGATGCGTTCGCGCGACGACGACGGCGCGATCAGGAACGTCCGGCTCAGGCCGTGCGCTTCCGACGCGGCGAGCCAGTCTCCGGCCTCGTCGGGGATGAGGTCGGGCGTAATCAGCCCGTGCCCGCCCGCCGCGGCGAGATCCGCCGCAAAGGCGTCGACGCCGTAGCGGTGCACCGGATTCCAGTAGGTCATCACCACCGCGTGACCGCCGCGGGAGGCGATGGCCTCCACCACCCGGAACGTGTCGCGAAGCCGGAACCCGGCGTGCAGCGCCTCGTTGGCGGCGGCCTGGATCGTCGGCCCGTCCATGACCGGATCCGAGTAGGGCACGCCCACCTCGACCAGGTCCACTCCCCCATCGATCATCGCGCCGAGCAGCTCGATCGAGCGGGAGACCGTGGGAAAGCCCGCGGGGAGGTAGCCGATGAGGGTGCCGCGTCGCTCGGCGCGTGCCGCGGCGAACACCGCGTCCAACCCGCTCATGAGCGCTCCTCCCGCTGCCCGTCACGCTCGGCGACGTAACCGAAGTACCGGGCGGCGGTGTCCATGTCCTTGTCACCGCGCCCGGAGAGGTTGACCAGGATCACCGCCTCCGGTCCCAGTTCCCGGCCGAGCCGCAGCGCACCGGCCAGCGCGTGTGCCGACTCGATCGCGGGGATGATGCCCTCGCTGCGCGCGAGCAGCTGGAACGCGTCCATCGCCTCGGCGTCGGTGGCGTAGCGGTACTCGGCGCGCCCGGAGTCCTTCAACCACGCGTGTTCCGGCCCCACTCCCGGGTAGTCCAGACCGGCAGAGATCGAGTACGCCTCGATGGTCTGCCCGTCGGCGTCCTGCAGCAGGTACGACAGCGCACCGTGCAGCATGCCCGGCGATCCGGAGGTCAGCGTGGCACCGTGCTGCCCGGAATCGATACCGTGGCCGCCTGCCTCCACACCGACCAACCGCACGTCGGGATCGTCGCGGAAGGCGTGGAAGATGCCGATCGCGTTCGATCCGCCACCGACGCAGGCGGTGACCACGTCCGGCAACCTGCCTGCGACCTCGCGCACCTGTTGCCGGGCCTCCTCGCCGATCACCGCGTGGAAGTTGCGCACCATCAGCGGGAACGGGTGACCTCCCGCGACGGTGCCGAGCAGGTAGTGGGTGGTGTCGACGTTGGTGACCCAGTCACGCAGCGCCTCGTTGATCGCGTCCTTGAGCGTGCGTGAACCGGTGTCCACCGGAATCACCTCGGCACCGAGGAGCCGCATGCGGGCCACGTTGAGCGCCTGCCGCTCGGTGTCCACCGCGCCCATGTAGATGACGCAGTCGAGGTCGAGCAGCGCGCACGCGGTCGCCGTGGCGACGCCGTGCTGGCCTGCGCCGGTCTCGGCAATAACCCGTGTCTTACCCATGCGCTTGGTCAGCAGCGCCTGACCGAGCACGTTGTTGATCTTGTGCGAGCCGGTGTGGTTGAGGTCTTCGCGCTTGAGGAACACCCGTGCCCCACCGGCGTGCTCGCCGAAGCGGGCGGCCTCGGTCAACACCGACGGCCGCCCGGCATAGCTGGTGAGCAACCGGTGCAGCTCGGCACCGAATTCCGGATCCTGGCGAGCCTTGTCGTACTCGGCGGCGAGCTCGTCCAGCGCGCCGATCAACGCCTCCGGCAGGAACCGGCCACCGTACGGCCCGAACCGACCGTGGCTCGGATCGTGCGCCTGGCTCACCGGCTCGGCCTCGGGCATGCCGGGTGCGATCCGGCCGTGACCAGCTGCACCAACGCGCCCTTCGGGTCCTCCGCGGTCACCAGCCCCTCGCCAACCAGGACCGCGTCGGCACCGTGCCCTGCATAGGTCATCAGATCCCGCGGCCCTCGCACACCGGACTCGGCGATCTTGACGACCTCACCCGGCAGGCCGGGAGCCAACCTGCCGAAGACGTCCCGGTCAACCTCCAGCGTGTGCAGGTTGCGGGCGTTGATCCCGAGGACCGTGGCACCCGCCTCGAGCGCCCGGTCGGCCTCCTCGGCGTTGTGGACCTCGACCAGTGCGGTCATGCCGAGCGACTCGACCCTGTCCAGCAGCGCGGTGAGCGCGTTCTGCTCGAGCGCGGCCACGATCAGCAGCACCATGTCGGCGCCGTGCAGCCGCGCCTCGTGGACCTGGTACGGGCTGATGATGAAGTCCTTACGCAGCAATGGCACATCGACCGCGCCACGCACCGCGTCCAGGTCCGCCAGCGAACCACCGAACCGGTGTGGTTCGGTGAGCACGCTGATCACCCGAGCCCCCGCGTCGGCGTAGTCCGCCGCCAGCGCGGCGGGATCCGTGATCGGCGCCAGCTCTCCCTTGGAAGGGCTGCTGCGCTTGACCTCGGCGACGACGCCGACGCCCGGCTCTCGCAGCGCCGCGAGGGCATCCTTCGGCTCGCCCGCGTTCGCCGCCTTCTGCTTGAGCTCGTCGAACGGCAGTGACGCCTCGCGCTCGGCGAGGTCCTGCCGCACGGCGGCAACGATGTCATCCAGTACGCTCACGGCACCTCATCCACGCCAGGGTCGCGCGCCGTACGGCACCAGCCGTACCGTGACGACCCCGAACTTCGTATCAGCTTCACTGCCGCTTGCACCACTGCCGATACCCACAAGAACTGTCCTTCCCGCCTTAAGGATGCTAACCCGCTCGCCACCGGCACGGCCCGCTGGGGTCTCCAGCGTGCGGGCTACCGATCGGTAGTGGGATCGTCGCCCGCGGAGAGCGCGTCCCAGAGCTCGGTGTCGCCGTAACCGGTCGCGCGCTGTCCGTGCTCGGCCTGCGCACCGCGGGTATACCGCACTCCCATGGCTGGCATGGTCGCCGCGGCGACCGCACCGACCGTGGCCGCGCACAGCACCAGGAGCCCGCCGAGCAACGCGACGCCGTGCGCGGGCTGCGGGCCGTCGAGCGCGCCCGTCACCGCGAGCGCGGCACCACCGGTGCCCGCCAGCCCGACGACGCCACACAGCACGCGGCGCCCCCAGCCACGGGTGGCCAACATTCCCGCGATACCGGCGAGCACCAGCACGGCCAGCGGCACCAGCGCAGGCACGGCCTCGGCCCCTGTTTCGGGCTGCTCCACTGTGCCCGCCAGCCCGTGCGCGACGGGCTCGGCACTCCACCGCATCCGCGACGACAGCCAGAGCGCGGCCGCACCCAGCAACAATCCTATGAGGACCAACCACAGTAGCCGGACGCGAAACCTGCGGTGCCCGTCACCGCCCGTCGCGCGTTCAGCCACCGCCGCCCCCGCCGACCGGGTCGGCGACGACCCGCTCGGCCCCGGTAGCCGCTGGGTCCGCCGCCTGTTCCGGAGGGCTCATGGTCTCCGCGGCGGCGACGGCGGCAAGAACCGTGCGCGCCTTGTTCAGCGACTCGTTGTCCTCGTACTCGGGCTCCGAGTCGGCCACCACGCCACCACCCGCCTGCACGTAGGCCACGCCGTCACGCATCAGCGCGGTGCGGATCGCGATCGCGGTGTCGGCGTCGCCCGCGAAGTCGAAATAGCCGACCACGCCGCCGTACAGGCCACGCCTGCTCGGCTCGAGCTGCTCGATCAGCTCCATAGCGCGCACCTTCGGAGCGCCGGTCAGCGTACCCGCGGGAAAGCACGCGGCGATCGCGTCGAACGCCGTGGCGTCCTCGGCGAGTTCGCCCGTCACGGTGGACACGATGTGCATGACGTGGCTGTACCGCTCGATCGCGAACGACTCGACGACGTGAACCGTACCCGGCTTGCACACCCGGCCCAGGTCGTTGCGCCCCAGATCGACCAGCATCAGGTGCTCGGCGCGTTCCTTGTCGTCGGCAAGCAGGTCCTTGGCGAGCAGCGCGTCCTCGTCCGGATCCTCGGCCCGCCAGCGGGTGCCCGCGATCGGGTGCGTCGTCGCCCGGCCGTCGCGCACGGTCACCAGCGACTCCGGGCTCGATCCCACGATATCGAACGTCACGTGCTCACCGTCGCTGTCGAAGCCGTCCAACCGCAGCAGGTACATGTACGGGCTGGGATTGGAGGTGCGCAGTACCCGGTAGACATCCAGCGCGTCGGCACCAGTAGCCATCTCGAAACGTTGCGATGGCACAATCTGAAACGCTTCTCCGGCGTGAATCGCCTCGACCGCCCCCCGCACCGCGGCGTGGTACTCCTCCGGGGTCCTGCGCCGCCGGAACTGCGGCGACGGCCTGTCGAAGGTGGACACGCTCGGCGGTGCCGCGGCACCCAGCGCCCGGGACATCTCGTCGAGCCTGCGAACCGAGTCATCGTAGGCGGCGTCCACGCGCTTCGGAGAGTCGTCCCAGTTCACCGCGTTGGCGATTAGCGTCACGGTGCCTTCGTGGTGGTCGTAGGCGGCCAGGTCGGTCGCCAGCAGCATGATCAGCTCAGGGATGCGCAGGTCGTTGACGGCCTGCTCAGGCAGCCGCTCCAGCCAGCGGACCGCGTCGTAGCCGATGTAGCCGACCATGCCCCCGGTCAGCGGCGGCATGTCCGGCAACGGCTCGCTGTGCAGCGTCCTGACCGTCTCCCGCAGCGCGTCCAGCGGATCACCCCCGGACGGCAACCCCACCGGCGGCGTACCCAGCCACCGCGCCTGACCATCACGCACGGTCAGCGCCGCGGGGCTACGCACCCCGATGAACGACCACCGTGACCACGACTGGCCGTTCTCGGCGGACTCGAACAGGAACGTGCCGGGACGGTCCTTGGCGAGTTTGCGGTAGAGCGCGATCGGCGTCTCTGCGTCCGCCAGCAGCGTGCGCGCCACGGGAATCACCCGGCGCTCACGCGCCAGGGCGCGGAACTCCTGCCTGCCGGGGCTCACCGAGCCGAGGCCGACGCTGCCGGAATGCACCATGCGCGCCATTGTGCCCGGAGCGACATCCGGCCTGGCCACCGGGTGTTCGGCACGGTGAACGGCCGCCCGTCACCGGCGATCGTCGGCAAGCAGCAGCCGGTCGGCCCCGTCGAAGCACGTCCCCGTCCCCGTGTGGCAGGCCGGGCCGGTCTGGTCGACCCGCAGCAGCACGGTGTCCCCGTCGCAATCGAGGCGCACCTCGCGCACCAGCTGAGTGTGCCCTGAGCTCTCACCCTTGACCCAGTGCCGCTGCCTGCTCCGCGAGTAGTAGGTGGCGCGCCGCGTCGCCAACGTCTGCCGCAGCGCCTCGTCGTCCATCCAGGCCATCATGAGCACGGCGGACGTAGCGTGATCGACCGCGACCGCGGCCACCAACCCGTCCGCGGTGCGCTTGAGCCTGCTCGCGATGTCCGGATCCAGCGCCGTGCTCATCGAACCTCGATCCCCTGCGCCCGCATGGCCTCCTTGACGTCGGCGATCTTCAGCTCACCGAAGTGGAACACGCTCGCGGCGAGCACCGCATCGGCGCCGGCGTGCACCGCGGGTGGGAAGTGCTCGATCGTGCCCGCACCGCCGCTGGCGATCACCGGCACGGTCACCGCCGCCCGCACTGCCCGGATCAGCTCGAGGTCGAAGCCTTCCTTGGTGCCATCGGCGTCCATGGAGTTCAGCAGGATCTCCCCCACCCCGAGTTCCTCGCCACGCGCGGCCCAGGCCACCGCGTCGATACCGGTTCCCCGCCTGCCGCCGTGGGTGGTGACCTCGAAGCCGGACTCCGTCGGCTCGACGTCGCCGGTCACCCGCCTGGCGTCCACCGACAGCACGACGCACTGCGCACCGAACCGCCGGGATGCCTCACGCAGCAGCTCGGGGCGGGCGATCGCGGCAGTGTTGATGCTGACCTTGTCCGCCCCGGCGCGCAGCAACCGATCGACGTCTTCGGCAGCACGTACACCGCCGCCCACCGTCAGCGGGATGAAGACCTGCTCGGCGGTGCGCCGCACCACGTCGTAGGTGGTCTCCCTGTCCCCGGAGGACGCTGTGACGTCGAGGAAGGTCAGCTCGTCGGCGCCCTCGGCGTCGTAGGCGCGCGCGAGCTCCACCGGATCGCCCGCATCACGCAGGTTCGTGAAGTTGACGCCTTTCACGACACGACCGGCGTCGACATCCAGGCACGGGATCACCCTGACGGCCACCGACATGCTCCCCAGCTTACGGCCCGCGCCCGCCACCGGCCGGACGAGGGCGGTAGCAGGCAAGGGGCCACTATGCTCGAGGTCATGTCGACGGAGCTGGAGCGCCTCGGGAACGAGAAGTACGTGCGGCTGACGACCTTCCGCCGCGACGGTCGGGCGGTGCCCACTCCCGTCTGGGTCGCCATAGGTGAGAGCGCGTTGCTGGTGTGGACGCCACGCGACAGCGGCAAGGTCAAGCGCATCCGCGCGGGTAGCCCGGTCGAGGTGACCGCCTGCGACGCCAGGGGCTCGCGGACGTGGGGTTCGGCGGTGGCAGGCACCGCCCGCCTGCTCGACGAGCGGGAATCCGATGAGGTGCGCGCCGCGATCCGCGCGAAGTACGGGCTGCTCGGCACGATCGGCGTCTACGGCAGCATGCTGCGCGGCGGCAAGCAGCGCACGATCGGGATCGCGATCAGCCTTGACGGTGCGGGCACCGGCGACGACGCGGAAGGCCCGTGACCGGCCGTCACCGGACGGCGGCCAGCGCCTCGGGCAGCGTGAAGGCCCCTGAGTAGAGCGCCTTACCCACGATCGCGCCCTCCACCCCGTCGGGTTCGAGCCGGGACAGGTCGACGAGGTCCTGCACGGTCGACACCCCGCCCGAGGCGATCACCGCGGCGTCGGTGCGCGCGGTGACCTCCCGCAGCAGTTCGAGGTTGGGGCCGTGCAACGTACCGTCTTTACTCACGTCGGTGACCACGTACCGCTCGGCCCCGTCCAGGTCAAGGCGCTCCAGGGTCTCCCACAGGTCACCGCCGTCGGCGGTCCAGCCGCGAGCGGACAGCCGGTGCCCGGCCTCCGAGATACGCACGTCGAGGCCGATGGCGACGCGGTCCCCGTGACGCGCGATGACCTTCGCGGTCCAGTCGGGGTCTTCCAACGCCGCGGTGCCCAGGTTGATCCTCCGGGCTCCGGTGGCCAGCGCAGCCTCAAGCGAAGCGTCGTCCCGGATACCACCGGAGAGCTCGACATGCACGTCCAGCGCTCCGACCACCTCGGCGAGCAACTCGCTGTTGGAGCCCCGCCCGAACGCCGCGTCCAAGTCGACGAGGTGGATCCACTCGGCTCCGTCCCGCTGCCAGGCCAGCGCGGCCTCCAGCGGGGAACCATAGCGTGTCTCGGTGCCGGCTTCGCCCCTGACCAGGCGCACGGCCTGGCCATCGGCGACATCCACTGCGGGAAGCAAGGTCAATGTCACGCCCCAACCCTATAGAGCCCACCCCGGCACTCCCGACGGGTGGGTGCGACTCCGCACCGGCGGGGTGAGAGCCGAAGGACTCCTTCGGTACCGCATACGTACCCGAGGAGACATTCGGCTCGCACCCCGCTACAAGGTGGCGAGCCAGTTGCGGAGCAGCTGTGCCCCGGCGTCGCCGGACTTCTCCGGGTGGAACTGGGTGGCGCACAGCGGGCCGTTCTCCACGGCGGCGATGAAGTCCTCGCCGTGATGTGCCCACGTGATCAGCGGTTGCCTGTCGGGCAGCCCGGATTCCAGTTGCCAGTCGCGCGCGGCGTAGGAGTGCACGAAGTAGAAGCGGGTGTCGGCATCCAGGCCCGCGAACAAGGCCGAGCCTTCTGGCGGGCGTACCGTGTTCCATCCCATGTGCGGCAGCACGTCCGCCTGGAGCCGGTCCACCACGCCCGGCCATTCGGCGATGCCTTCGCTCTCGATGCCGTGCTCGATGCCGCGCTCGAACAGGATCTGCATGCCCACGCAGATCCCCAGCACCGGGCGCGCCCCGGCCAGCCGCTTGCCGATGAGCTTGTGGCCACCGACACGGCGTAGCCCGTCGGCGCAGGCGGAGAACGCACCCACCCCGGGCACCACCAACCCGTCGGCGTCGACCGCGACCTTAGGGTCGGACGTGACCTCCACCTCTGCTCCGGCGCGCTGCACCGCCCGTTCCGCAGAACGCAGGTTTCCCGAGCCGTAATCCAGAATCACCACACGAGGCACGCCTACGAGCGTACTGGCCGCATCCGTTGCGGCCACGCCGCGGGCAGCAGGAGCAGCCCGAGCACCGCGAGCAGGCCGAACGCGACCGGGTAGCCGGTAACGGCGACCACCGCACCAACGGCCACCGCCCCGGCCCCTTGCCCGGCGTCGAAGGCGATGTTCCAGGCCACGCTGGCCCGCGCGGCCGAGACCCTGCCGAACATCACCACCAGGGCTTCGTTCTGGATCGCACCGAACCCGGCACCGTAAAGCGCCACGCAGGTCACGCCGAGCGCCATCGCCGCCGCCGTCGTACCGGCCGCGCCGATGGCGAGCCCCGCGAGGCCGGCCACAGTGGCCAGGAGCCCGACGACCAGTAGCCTGCCCGCGCCGAGCACGCGGTCGCTGTAGATACCAGCCAGCCATCGCCCGCCGAGCGCGGTCGCCGCCACCAGCAGCAGCGCCAGCGAACCCACCATGGCCGATTCGACGAACACCAGCGGGAGGAACGTCACCAGCGCGCCGAACGCGAGCGACCCGGACAACATCACCAGCCAGGGCCGCCAGACAGCACGTGCCGCACCCGCGGCGCCACCCGCGGGTCGCTCGCGCCTGGCCGGTGTGGCGGGCAACAAGGCGAGTGGGAGGATCGCCAGCAGGGGCAGCGTGGCACCGGCGAGGAACACCACGGCGAACCCGGCGTGTTGCGCTACCCAGGTACTGGCAGGCAACCCGACCAGCAGCGGGATGCCGACGGCAAGGCCGTACAGCCCGGAACCGCGACCGAGCATGCCGCGCGGCAGCAGCTCGGCGATCAGCGCGCTGCCGCACACCGTGACGAACCCGAACCCGATCCCACGCGCGAAGGAGATCGCCAACACCGGTTCCCAACCGGTGGACACGATCAGCAGCGGGGCGGGCGCGCCGAGGAACACCGCGCCCGCGATCGCCGTCGCCCGGTAGCCGAAGCGGCGCACCAGTGCGGGCATCGCCAGCTGTGCGAGCACGGTGCTCGCCATGAACACCCCGGTCGCCGCGCCGGCGGCGAGTTCCCCGGAGCCGCGCGTGACCACCCATAGCGGCACGACCGCGACCAGCAAGGAGAACCCGAAGAACATCCCGGCCGAGGCGACGAGTAACGCCAGGAACGGCCTGCTGCGCAAGGGCGAGCCGCTCACCGGCGGTGATGTGCTGTGGTCGGTGGTCGACACCCAACCTTTGTACCCGCTCACCTGCCGGGGGCGCCGGTCGGCCGGCGGCCTGTCCACACCCCGTCCGGGAGGCTTCAGCCGGGCCGGAAAAACAGGGTCAGGGAGCGCTCCAGCCCTTCGGCGTCCAGCCCGTGCGCCGCGTCGTGGTCCTCGGGCGTGCCATACAACCGCACCTCCTCGTCCCGGCGGGTTCCCAGCGTCAGCAGGCGGTGCGGCACGTCCCGCAATGCCTCGCCTGCGCAGTGGGCGGACGTTCCCGCCAGGTACGGTTCGACGAGCGCGACCGCCGCCCCTTCCGCCGACTCCACCGCAGCGCGCAACCGCGCTGCGGGGAACGGGCGCACGGTGGCGGTGTAGAGCACGGTCACTCCCAGCCCTCGCGTGGCCCGCAGTGTCGCGTCCAGCGTCGGCCCCACGGCCAGCACCACCCCCCTGCTGCCCCGCCGCACCACGGTGGTCTCGCCCGCCGGATGCGCCGAGGCGTTCTCCCGCGCGGACAGTCGGATGTACACCGAACGGTCGTCGCCAAGGGCGCTGAGGGCACCGTGCAGCAGGGCGCGGACCTTCTCCTGGTGTCCCGGCACGTGTACCGACCACCCGGGAATGCTGTCGATGAGCGAGACGTCGGCGTGCGACTGATGCGTACGCCCCGCTGCCGCCATGTCGTAGGACCCGCCGCTCGACACCAGCACAGCCCCGACGCCCTGGTGGGTCAGGTCGAGCTTGACCTGTTCGTAGGCTCGTTCGACGAGGAAGGGCGGGAAGGTGTGCACCACAGGACGCATCCCCGCCAGCGCCAGCCCACCCGCGACTCCGACCATCGCCTGTTCCCGGATGCCCACATCGATCACCCGGTCCGGGTGGCGGCGGCGGGCCGGGGCGAACTGCGCGACGCTGATCGCCGCCAGCACCACAGCCAGCCGGTCGTCGCCATCCATCGCCTCGGAGACGGTCGCGACGAACCTCTCCCGCATCGACGACGCCGTGGGGGTGAACGGCACCCCAGCCGTTTCGGTCCATGCCGGTTGCGTCATGGCGTCTCGCCCTCCTTCCGGACCAGCGCCGTCACCGCGAGCGGACTGCCCGCATGGGGCGCGGTGAACGCCTCGGTCAGCTTGTCGTGGTCCCGGCCGTCCACGGTGCGGGTGGCCCAGCCCTCGACCTCGAATCGACACCCGATCCCGCCCGGCCAACCGTGGGTCGACGAAGCGTTGTCGATGACCACGGCGGTCAGCTGCTCCACCCCCAGCCGTCCGGCCAGCGCGATCGCCTCGTGGGTGGAGCCTTCCTCGAGTTCGCCGTCGCCGAGCAGCACCACCACCGCGGGACGGGTGCGCCGCTGCGCGCGCAGGCCAAGGGCGGTTCCGAGCCCCAGAGCCAGCCCGTGCCCGAGCGATCCGCTGCTGATCTCCACGCCGGGCACACGTTGCCGGTCAGGATGGAAGCCGAGCCGCGATCCCGCCGAGGTCCACCCGGCGAGCTCGGCGGGATCGATGAACCCTTTCGCCGCGAGCACGGCGTAGTAGGCCATCGGGCCGTGCCCTTTGGACAGGTAGAACCGGTCGCGCTCGGGATCGCCAATCCGCTCGGGCGAGACCGCGAGCACGCGATCGTAGAGCACCCAGAGCACATCCAGTGTGGACGTCGCGGCGGCACTGTGTTTCTCGTCCCCGGTCATCAGGCTCATGAGCCGGGACAGCTCGGCCGGGCCGGTCGGTGTGGTCGTCGTAGCCATGACACACAGCGTGCGACTTCGACTTAACGTGAAGTCAAGGGTAGGCTAGCGGCCATGTCACCGACGGCGGACAGGCTCACCATCGGGCAGCTCGCCGAGCGTAGCGGCGTTCCCACCACCGCGTTGCGGTTCTACGAACAGCGCGGGTTGATCTCCGCGGAGCGCACCGGGGGGAACCAGCGCCGCTACGCCCGATCGACGCTGCGGCGGGGCGCCCTCATCCCGGCGGCGCAACGGATTGGGCTGAGCCTCGAGGAGATCCGAAACGCGCTGGACACGCTGCCCGACGACCGCGCTCCCACCAAGGCCGACTGGACGCGCCTGTCCACGCAGTGGCGCGCCGAGCTGGACGCGCGCATCGACGCGCTGCAACGGCTACGCGACAACCTCACCGGCTGCATCGGCTGTGGCTGCCTTTCGCTGCGCTCGTGCGCGCTGCACAACGCCGGTGATGCGATGGCCGCGCACGGCCCCGGCGCATCGGGACTGGCACCGGCCGCCGAGGACGGCCGCTGAACGATAGCGCGCGGCTGCTACCGCCGCGCCCCCGTCACAGCGAGAACCACCAGGCGGCAGCACCGCCCACCGCCAGCACCAGCCCGACAGCGAGCAGCATCGCCAGCCCTTTCGCCGTCTTCCACGTGCTGTAGACGCCCCCGGCGAGGAACCCAGCGAGCGCCAGCAACACGATGATCATCACTTCCTGGGACAGCGATCCTCACCCCTGTGCGTAGCCTCGTCCGATGTGGCGGTCGAGCCTACCTACAGCGCTCCCTTGGTCGACGGGATCCCCCCGATGCGCGGGTCCGCCTCCGTCGCTGCGCGCAGCGCCCGTGCCACGGCCTTGTACTGTGCCTCCGCGATGTGGTGCGGATCCCTGCCGTGCAGCACGCGGAGGTGCAGCGCGATCCCGGCGTGGTAGGACAGCGACTCGAACACGTGCTTGGTCAGCACGAACGGGTAGTTGCCCCCGATGGTGAAGGCCTCGAAACGCTCCGGTTCCCCGAGCTG
This sequence comes from Haloechinothrix sp. LS1_15, assembly GCF_033042135.1. Lineage (NCBI taxonomy): Bacteria > Bacillati > Actinomycetota > Actinomycetes > Pseudonocardiales > Pseudonocardiaceae > Haloechinothrix > Haloechinothrix sp. LS1_15. Next base: position 40,782 of record NZ_WBXM01000005.1, read on the forward strand.
CACGCAGTACGGCCTGCCCGAGACATCGATCGCGGCGTGGGCCAGCGTCTCGTCCATCGGCACCCAGGCGTCGCCGAAACGCCGGATCCCTTGCTTGTCGCCCAGCGCCTCGCGGATTGCCGCGCCGAGCACGATCGCGGTGTCCTCCACCGTGTGGTGCGCGTCGACGTGCACGTCGCCGTCGGCGTGTACCCGGAGGTCGAGCGCGCCGTGGACGCCGAAGGAGGTGAGCATGTGGTCGTAGAACGGCACACCGGTGGCGACCTCGACCGCCCCCGTTCCGTCGAGGTCGAGCTCGACCTCGATCCGCGACTCACTGGTGCTGCGCTCTACCTTGCCGATACGGCCCACGCTGTCCGCTCCTTCGTCCGGGTGCCGATTTTACATCCGGAACTGAACGTGGCCTCCGTGCCATCTAGGGCACCCGATGTCACGTTCAGCTCCACCCTGCATGCTCCGATCCCGCCAGGGCCGTGCTCGCGGCGAGGAAGGCGTCGTTCTCTTCCGGGGTGCCGATCGTCACGCGGAGGTGCCCGGCGATCCCGACGTCCCTGATCAGCACTCCGTGGTCGACGTAGGACGACCACGCCCGATGGGCGTCGGTGAAGCGGCCGAACAGCACGAAGTTGGCGTCGCTCGGTACCACGTCGAATCCCATATCGGACAGTGACCGGCTGACGCGATCCCGTTCGGCCGCGAGCGTGGCCACCGACTCCAACGTGGCGGCACGGTGTGCCAGCGCGGCACGCGCGGCCGCCTGGGTCAGTACCGACAGGTGGTACGGCAGCCGCACCAGCTGCAGCGCGTCAACCACCGCGGGAGCGGCCGCGAGGTAGCCGAGCCTGCCGCCCGCGAAGGCGAAGGCCTTGCTCATGGTCCGCGACACGATCAGCTTGGTGGGGAACTCGTCGAGCAGCTCGACGCTGCTCGGTTGCGAGGAGAACTCTGCGTACGCCTCATCGACTACCACGATCCCCGGCGCGACCCGCAGCAGCTCCCGCAGCCCGGCAACCGGTACCGAGCAGCCGGTGGGGTTGTTCGGGCTGGTCACGAACAGCACATCAGGGCTCAGGCGGGTCACCGCGTCCACGGCGGCCTCGACGTCCAGGGTGAAATCCTCGCGACGCGGCTCGGCCACCCACTCGGTGCGGGTGCCCGCCGCGATGATCGGGTGCATCGAATACGACGGCACGAACCCCAGCGCCGTGCGTCCCGGCCCGCCGAAGGCCTGCAGTACCTGCTGCAGGATCTCGTTCGACCCGTTCGCCGCCCAGATCTGCCGCAGGCTCAACGCCACACCCGTGGCCTCGCTGAGATACCCAGCCAGGTCCTCGCGCAGCGCCTCCGCGTCCCTGTCGGGGTAGCGGTGCAGCGTGCCCGCGATCCGTCCCGCCGCGGCCGTGACGTCGGCCACCAGACCCTCCGGTGGTGGGAACGGGTTCTCGTTGGTGTTCAACCGGACGGCGACGTCCAGCTGCGGGGCACCGTAAGGGCTGCGCCCGCGCAAGTCCTCCCGCAGCGGCAGGTCATCCAGCGTCACCGCATCCGCCCCGTCGACCCTGTCTGCGCTCATCACCGTCCTCGAGCTCGCTCTCCACCACTCGCGCCAGCCGGCCGGCGGCACGTCCCCCAGCGTACGGCGCCGCTAGCCGGTGAGCTCGGCCACCCGGCGCACCGCGCTGTCGAGCTGCCCGTACCCGACGAAGTAGTGCGGGGACGCGCGGACCACCGCCTGGAGTCCCCGACGGGGCAGGTCGAACCGGCTCGAGGCCGCCGTGCTGACCGTCACCGCCACACCCCGCTGCCACAACCGATCCCGCACCCGTTCCGGCGCGACGCCGTCGACGGTGAAGGTCACGATGCCGCAGCGGCGCGCACCGGGATCATGCACCCGCACGCCGGGCAGTGCGGCCAGCCGTTCCCGCAGGTAGGCACCGCGGTCGCGCACGGCGCGGGCGACCGCGTCCACTCCGAGGCCGCGCAGGTACTGCGCCGCTCGCAGCAGGCCGAGACGCTCGGCCACCCCCGATTCCCAGAGCTCGAACACGCGGGCGTCGTCCCGCAGCCGGTAGCGGCGCTGACTCACCCACCGCGCGCCGGCGTGGTCGACCAACCGCGGCCGCAACCGTTCCAGCACCGCGCGCCGCACGGCGAGGAAACCGGTACCCCGCGGGCCGCGCAGCCACTTGCGCCCGGTGCCCGAGAGCATGTCCACGCCCAGCTCGTCCATCCGCACCGGTAGCTGGCCGACGGACTGGCAGGCATCGAGCAGCACGAGCGCGCCCGCGCGGTGCGCCGCAGCCGTGATCTCGGTAACCGGGTTGACCAGCCCGCTGGAGGTGGGCACGTGCACCACCGAGACGAGCGCGACCCGGTCGTCGAGCCGCTCGGCGAGCGCGGTCACGTCGAACTGCCCGTCGCTGTCGGACGGCACCACGTCCACGCTGATCCCCGCGCGCTCGGCCAGCCGCAGCAGCGCGACCGCGTTGGCGGCGTACTCCGACTCCCCGACCAGTACCCGATCACCCTGCCGGAACGGGACCGCATCGAGCAGGCCCAGCCACGACCGGGTGGCGCTGTCGGTGAGCGCCACCTCGTCGGGTTGGCAACCGAGTAACCCGGCCAGCGTGGTGTAGCACGCCTCGAGGTCGGCCGACCGTTCCTCGGCCGCGCGGTACCCGCCGATCTCGGCTTCCCGGTGCAGGTGGGCCGTCACGGCCTCCAGCACCGGACCGGGCGGCAGCGACGAACCCGCACTGTCGAGGAACACCCCGCTGGTTCCGGCCGTAGCCACCGACGCCACGCCCGGTCAGGCACCACGGTGCGGGAAGCGCGCACGCACGGCTTCGCCGTGCGCCGGGAGGTCCTCCACCTCGGCGAGGGTGACGACGTGGTCGGCGACCTCGCGCAGCGCCTCGGCGCTGTAGTCCACCACGTGGATGCCGCGCAGGAAGCTGGCCACCGACAGGCCCGAGGAGTGCCGGGCCGAACCGCCGGTCGGCAGCACGTGATTGGAACCCGCGCAGTAGTCGCCCAGCGAAACGGGGGCGTACGGCCCCACGAAGATCGCCCCGGCGTTGCGGACGCGACCGGCGATCTCGCGCGCCGCCTCGGTATGGATCTCCAGGTGCTCGGCGGCATAGGCGTCGACCACCCGCACGCCGTCAGCGAGGTCGTTGACCAGCACCGTGCCGGACTGCGGGCCCCGCAACGCCGCGTCGATGCGTTCGTGGTGCCGGGTCGCGGGAACCCGCTCGGCGAGTTCCGCGTCGACCGCGTCCGCGAGCTGTTCCGACGGCGTGACCAGCACGCTCGCCGCAGCCGGGTCGTGCTCGGCCTGGCTGATCAGGTCGGTGGCCACGTAACCGGGATCGGCGGTGTCGTCGGCGAGCACGGCGATCTCGGTGGTACCCGCCTCCGAGTCGATACCGATGACCCCTTGCAGGGTCCGCTTGGCGGCGGTGACGTACACGTTTCCGGGACCGGTCACCATGTCCACCGGGGCGAGTACCTCCCCCGAGGTGTCGGTGCCGCCGTGCGCCAGCAATGCAACGGCCTGCGCCCCGCCGACGGCCCAAACCTCGTCCACGCCGAGCAACGCCGCGGCCGCCAGCGTGGTCGGGTGAGGCAGGCCGCCGAACTCGGCCTGTGGCGGGGTGCACAGCACCACCGAATCCACCCCGGCCTCCTGGGCGGGCACGGCGTTCATCACCACGCTCGAGGGGTAGGCCGCCAACCCGCCGGGAGCGTAGAGGCCGACCCGCTCAACGGGGACCCACCGCTCGGTGACGGTGCCACCGCCGACCACGTCCGTTGTGACGTCGGCGGGACGCTGATCCGCGTGCACCCGCCGTGCTCTGGCGATGGATTCCTCCAGCGCCGCCCGCACCGGAGCGGCGAGGGCGGCCAACGCCCGGTCGAGCTCGCCCGCCGGGACGCGCACCGCCTCCGGCCGGACACCGTCGAACCGCTCGGTGTAATCGAGGGCGGCGGCGACCCCTCGCTTGGCCACGTCGGCGACCAGCGGGCGCACCGCGTGCAACGCGTCGTCCACGTTGAGCTCGGCGCGGGGCAGCCGCGCGCGCAGCTCCCCGAGTGGCGGGAGCGAGCCGCGTAGGTCGGTGCGTTCGAGCATGTCTCCACCTTAATGTGGAGAAAGATCCAACCGACCGGGAGGCCCGCGCATGCCCCGCATCGCACTGTGGCAGTTCACCGCCAGCGACGACCCCGCCGTCAACCTCGACCACGTCCGCTCCGGGGTGGCCGCGGCCCGTGCCGAAGGCGCGCGGGTCGTGATGTTTCCCGAAGCGACCATGGCGCGGTTCGGCACCCGACTGGCGGCGCTGGCCGAGCCGCTCGACGGGCCATGGGCGAGCGAGGTCGCCGCGATCGCCGACCGGGCAGGGGTGGTGGTGATCGCGGGCATGTTCACCCCGGCTGAGGCCGACCGGGTGTACAACACGCTGCTGGTCACCGGGCAGGGGCAGCACACCGCGTATCACAAAATCCACCTCTACGACGCGTTCGGGTTCTTCGAATCGCGGACCGTGGCGCGCGGCGCGCAGCCGCTCACCGTGGACGTCGCAGGCATCCGCCTCGGCCTGGCCACCTGCTACGACGTGCGCTTTCCCGAGCTGTTCCAGGCACTGGCCGACCGCGGTGCCACCGCGATCGCGGTACCGGCCTCCTGGGGGGCAGGCCAGGGCAAGCGGGAGCAGTGGGAGCTACTGGTCCGCGCCCGCGCGCTCGACTCGGGCTGCTGGGTGGCCGGCTGCGGCCAGGCCGATCCCGCAGCCAGCGGCATCGAGGTGTCCGGCAAGGCCCCGACCGGAATCGGCCATTCCCTGGTCGCCGATCCGTTCGGCCGGGTCCACGATTCCCTCGACGCCGGTCCCGGCATGCTGCTGGTCGACATCGACGACGAGCTCGCCCACAGCTCCCGCCGTGCCACTGGAGTGCTGGCCAACCGCGTACTTGGCGCTCAGGCAGGCGATGGCGTCGCACCGAGGCCCGGGGTCACGTCAGATCCATCCCCAGATCCAGCGCAGGAGCCGAGTGGGTGAGCGCCCCGACCGCCAGGTAGTCCACCCCGGTGGCGGCATACTCGCCGGCACGGTCCAGCCCGAGCCCTCCCGAGGCTTCCAGCCAGGTTCCCGGCGACATCGCGTCCCTGCGCCGGACCGCCTCCGCGCACGCCTCGACGGGGAAGTTGTCCAGCAGTACCTCGTCGGCACCGGCGTCGAGGGCCTCGCCCAGTTGGTCGAGGTTATCGACTTCCACCTCGCAGGCCAGCCCAGGAGCGCGTCGCCTCGCCGCCGCCAGCGCCGCGCCGACCGAGCCCGAGGCGTGCACGTGGTTGTCCTTGATCAGCACCGCGTCGCCGAGACTCATGCGGTGGTTGCAGCCACCTCCGGCCCGTACCGCGTACTTCTGTAACGAGCGCAGCCCGGGAAGCGTCTTGCGGGAGTCCCGGATGCGGCAGCCCGTACCGGCCACCGCAGTCACCCATGCCGCGGTGGCCGTGGCGATTCCGGACAGGTGGCACAGCAGGTTCAGCGCGGTGCGCTCGGCGGTGAGCAAGCCCCGTACGGGTCCGCGCACCACAAGGGCGGCCTGCCCGGCCGCCAGCGAGCCACCCTCGTCGTGCCGCGCGAGCACCCGCACGTCCTCCCCCAGCACGGCGTCCAGCACCGCCAGCGCCACTGGCACTCCGGCGAGCACCCCGCTCGCGCGGGCGGCGAACCGGGCGGTGGCGGTAGCCTCGGCGGGCACCGTCGCCCGTGTGGTGGCATCGGGCCCGTCACGCAGGTCCTCGTCGAGCGCGGTACGTACCAGCCGCCCGACCTCGTGGGGATCCAGGCCGCACCCGCGCAGTAGCGTCGCGGTGTCACCGTCGCGGCCGGTTACCCCACCGGTCATGCCGCGACCCCGATAGCCGAAACGGGGCCGGTGACTTCCGGAGTACCTTCCCGGGTCAGGCGGACGCACTGGCTGTACCGCCATCGCGCGTCGTCGCGGCCGGCCCGGTCGGTGCGCACGTGCGACCCGCGCGACTCGGTCCGGGCCACGGCCGCTGCCACCAGCGCCCGCGCCACCAGCGTCAGCGCGGCGTCCTCCACGTCGCGGTGGCTATGCCACCCGCTGGGCACGCGCGCCGACTCGATGGTCCCGGCCAGCGCGTCCAACCCCGCATCGTCACGCCCGATCGCGGCATAGCGGCTCATCGCGCGTTGCAAGGCCGCCCGGTCCATCCGGGTGACCGGCACCTCAGGCAGCGAAGCCTGCGACGTTCGGGACGGCACGGCCGGACCGGCGTGGCCGCGCCGGGCGGTCGCCCGATCGGCGGCCACCGCCTCGGCCGCCCGTTCCCCGACGACCAGGCCCTCGAGCAGGCTGTTGGAAGCCAGCCGGTTCGCGCCGTGCATACCGGTGCGCGCCACCTCCCCCGCGGCGTACAGCCCGGGAACCTCGGTCCGGCCCTGCGGTGTGGCCACCACCCCACCGCAGGCGAAGTGCGCAGCCGGGGCCACCGGGATCGGCTCGCGCACCGGGTCCACCCCTGCCGCGCGGCACGCCGCGTGCACCGTGGGGAAGCGGCGCGGGAAGTCCCGGATACCAGTGGCGTCGAGGAATACGTGGTCGTCCACGCCACCGGGAGCACGGGCCAGGTGCCGAGTGATCGTGGCGGAGACCACGTCACGCGGCGCCAGGTCCGCCTGCGGGTGTGCCCTTGCCATGACCCGGTGGCCCGTGACGTCCACCAGCACACCGCCCTCACCGCGAACGGCTTCGGTGACCAGCGGGCACCGGCCGGTTGCCCCCGGTGTGTACAGCACCGTGGGGTGGAACTGCACGAACTCCAGGTCGGCCGCCGCCGCCCCGGCGCGCATCGCCAGCGCGAGCCCATCTCCGGTGGCGATCTCCGGATTGGAGCTGGCCAGGTAGAGCTGCCCGAACCCCCCGGTGGCCACCAGCGCGGCCTGCGCGCGCACCACGCCCCTACGCCCGCGGTGGTCCAGCACGCACACACCTGCGATCGCGCCCGATTGGTCGAGCATGGCATCGGCGGCGATGTGCCGTTCGAGCACCGGAACCCCGGTTCGGGCGGCGTCCTCGACCAATGCCCGCTGCACTTCGGCCCCGGTGGCATCGCCGCCCGCATGGATCACCCGGAACGCCGAATGCCCGCCCTCGCGGGTTCGTGCCAGCGCAGACCTGGACCCGGTGTGCCGGTCACCGCTGGCGGTATCGAACACCGCGCCCCTGGCGCGGAGCCGTTCCACCGCAGCCGCTCCCCCGCTGATCACCGATCGCACCGCGCTCGCCTCGCACAGCCCGACGCCGGCCGCCACCGTGTCGGCCACGTGCCGCTCCACCGAATCGGGCGTAGCGCCGGTGTCGCCGTCACGGCCGCCGAGCACGACCGCCAGGCCTCCCTGCGCCCAGCGCGTGTTGCTGTCGGTCACCGTGGCCTTGGTCAGCACCAATGTGCGCAGGCCGAGTTCGTGCGCCCGCAGCGCGGCGCTCAGCCCGGCCACACCGGTACCGATCACCACTAGGTCGGCGTCGGCTTCCCACACCGCTTCGTGCGGTGTTTTCGACTGCCCGTCGTTAACCGGGGTGGGCGGAACACTCATTCGCCGCCACCCGGCTGCCCGATCGCGATCATGCGACGCACCGACTCCCTGGCGCGTTCGGCGGTTCGCTCGGCCACGTCCACCTCGTCGACACCGTGTCGCAGCGCGCGCAGCAGCGCGGCAGGAGTGATCATCTTCATGTAGCGGCAGGAGGCCCTGTCGTTGACGGCACGGAAGTCCACCTCGGGAGCGGCCTTGCGCAACTGGTGGAGCATCCCCACCTCGGTGGCCACCAGCACGGAATCCGAGCTCGCCTGGCGCGCGTGCTTGACCATGTCTCCTGTGGACAGGATCTTGACCCGGTCCTCAGGGACGGTGCCGTCACCCGCGAGATAGAGCGCCGAGGTGGCGCAGCCGCACTCCGGGTGGATGAACAGCTCGGCGTCGGGGTTCTCCGCGCAGCGCTCGGCGAGTTCCTGCCCGTTGATGCCAGCGTGCACGTGGCACTCCCCCGCCCAGATGTGGAGGTTCTGCCTGCCGGTCTCGCGCTTGACGTGCGCGCCGAGGAACTGATCCGGGCAGAACAGCACCTCCCGGTCCTCCGGAACCGACCGGACCACATCCACCGCATTCGAGGAGGTGCAGCAGATATCCGTCTCCGCCTTCACCTCCGCCGTCGTGTTCACATAGGACACAACGACTGACCCGGGATGCGCGGCCTTCCACTCGCGCAGGTCCTCCGCAGTGATCGAGTCAGCCAGCGAGCACCCCGCACGCGCGTCCGGGATCAGCACCGTCTTGTCCGGGCTGAGGATCTTCGCGGTCTCCGCCATGAAGTGCACGCCGCAGAAGACGATCGTGGCCGCGTCGGCCTCCGCGGCGATCCGCGACAGCGCCAGCGAGTCCCCGACGTGATCGGCGACCTCCTGGATCTCGGGGATCTGGTAGTTGTGCGCGAGCAACACGGCGTCGCGCTGGGCCGCCAACCTGCGCACCTCGTCGAACCAGGCATCGTCCGCGGCCACTCCCGTATAGGGTGCGGTTTCGCCTTCGGAGCGAACCAGTGTCTCTGTCATCGCCGTCCCTCCTCGTGCGGCGCGATCCCATGCCTGCCGAGCGTGGCCGCTTTACGACGCTCAGTTTTAGCCTTAGGATCGAAAACGTGCGTAGCCATCTTAACACCGACACCCGGGTGGCACACGAGGTGCTGTGTGTTGTGCTACAGGTGCGGTCGGACACCCTGCAGGTTCTCCTCTGGCGCCGCGCGCTGGAACCTCATCTCGGCCGGTGGTCACTGCCGGGTGGCAGGCTACGCCCTGACGAGGACGTCGAGACCTCCATCCGGAGGCAGCTCGCGGAGAAGGTCGACCTGCGCAACGTACGGCATGTCGAGCAGCTGGCGGTCTTCAGCGCTCCCGACCGGGTGCCCGGTCCGCGCGTGATCGGCACAGCCTTCCTTGGCCTGGCACCCTCCGACGTCGATCCGGCCGTACCGGAGGACACCACCTGGCATCCGGTCGCCGACCTGCCACGCATGGCATTCGACCACGGTGCCATCACGCTGCGAGCCCGTGACCGGCTCCGTTCCAAACTCAGCTACACCAACATCGGCTTCGCCCTCGCCCCCGACATCTTCACCATCTCCGCGCTGCGCAAGCTGTACTCGGCGGCACTCGGCTACCGCGTCTCGGCGACGAACCTGCAACGCGTGCTGTCGCGCCGGGGCGCGCTGATTCCCACCGGGGACACGGTCGCACCGGGCCGGACGGGCGGCAGACCAGCCGCGCTGTTCCGCTTCGCGCAACACGGCATGCAGGTCACCGACCCGTTCGCGGTGTTCCGGCCACCCGCCGAACGGTGATCCGACGGACCGGGATCCTCACGAACCGCCGCCGGTCCCCTCGTCGCGCGCATCGCCTTCCTCGCCGGTACGCCGCCGCGAGCCGACGCGATCCCACACCTTGCCCGCCACGCCGGAGACGGCATTGCCGACATCGGTGAAAACCTTCGACAGCGGGTCCGCCGACGAGGTGAACGCCTCCTTGTAGGAGCGGGCTGCGGCAGCCATGTCGTCGGTCCATTCCGGCTGTTCCTCGTCGGCGTCCCGGCGGGGGTAGTGACCGGCCAGGATGTCGCGGTACTCCGGCGAGTTCGCCCACTGCTGGAGCTGAGCGGCCCGCACCACGGCCAGCGGGTGCGACAGGTGCTCGACGTTGCGGAGCTTGTGGATGCTGTCGCGGATGTCCTCTACGCCCTCGTACTCGCTCGCCTGCTCGAGGAACGAGGGGATATCCACCTCATCGGGATCGAGGCCGCCTGCCAGCATGACGTGCACCCGCAACGCGGCCTCCGGATCCTGGCCGCACAACAGCCCGGCCCGGTCGCAGGAGAGCTCGGCCTTGCGGTACCACTCGAACAGCGCCGCGATGATCGCGCGCAGTCCCAGCGCGCTCACCGGCATCCACCCCACGGCCGTCTGCAGGCTGAGCAGGCGGTGCAGGATCGTGCGGTACACCGCGTGCCCGGAGAGGACATGCCCCATCTCGTGCCCGACGACGAACCGCAATCCCGCATTGTCGAGCTTGTCGAGCATGCCGGTCGTCAGCACGATGAACGGCTCGTCGAGCCCCAACGTGTATGCGGCCATATCGGGCGACCGTGCCACGAAAACCTTGGGGACACGTTCGAGATCCAGCGTGTCCGCGCATTCGTTGCGGATGCGGTCGATCTCCGGGTACTGCTGTGGCCCGACGCGGATCATCGACGAGAGCGCCATCATGCGCTCACCACGCTCGACGAAGAACCCCGATACGGTCCTGATCACCTCGGCGAATCCCGGTACCGACCGCAGCACCCCGAGCGCTCCCCTGTCCACCGGGTGCTCGTAGGCGCGCGGGCTGATCCCCGGGAAGCGTACCCGCCTGCCCGATCGTTCCGGCTTCTCGTCCGACACCGCTACCTCCGGTTCCTCGCGCCCCCACCGCCAGCCTACGTACCGTGATACGGCCAAGGCACCCCCGAGGGAATGCCGATGCTCAGCCGAGCCGCCTGCCCAGGTCGTCGGTGCCGTTCCACGCCGCGAGCAAGCCGTAGGTCAGTGCCGTGGCGAAGGGTTGGGCGACGAGCACCCATGGGGTATCGAGCTGCGGCGCCTCGGTCACCACATCGCCCACCTCGGGGGGCTCGGTGATCTCGTACATGCCGCCGACGAACGCCTCCCCCATCAGGCTCGCTAGCCATGCCGCGAGCAGTGACCCCGCGACCGCCGCGATCATGATCACCGGTCCCCGCCGTTCCCGCAACAGCCACACCAGCACACCGATGACGATGCCCGCGCCGAGTCCGAACAGCGCGAAGATGACCAGCGCGTCGAACTGGTGCCAGCTCTCCAGCTCGGTCGGCACGAGCGAACCGTCCGGCAGGACCTGGGAACGCTGCGGCGGGGCGAGCTGCGCCCACAACCAGCCGAGGGGGATGCCGATCAGCCCGACCATGGACAGCACGGACACGGCGGGCAGCAAGTCGGCCTTGATCACCACTTTGGACCGTTCGCGCTGCGGGGGCACCGGAACCGGAAGGTACGGCGATCCGGTGCGTCCGGAGTCCTCCTCGTCCACCTGCGGACCGGGCACGCTCGACCTCCGGGTTCTGCGCCTCGCTTGTCCCTGGCAGGCTAGCGCGTCCGGCTACGCGGGCTGTGACGGGCTGCGGGTTTCCCCGTGCCTGCTGCACCGGGCCGCCCATCCGTTCGGCGTGATCTGCACGATCATCCGACGGGCGCACTGCGCGCAGAAGCGGGGCGGCTCCAGCGCCGTTCGCGCGTTCCGGCAGGCGGACCTGTCGCACTCGCCTGCGACCTTGCCGCAGTGTACGCAGTAGGACTCGGCCACAACACGCTCTCCTGCTTCGTCGGGCCCTACAGCGTGTCGTTGAGGGCTTTGATAGGCATCTGGAGGTCGTCCAGCATGGTCAGGTCACGCTGGGCGGGGCGGCCGAGGTTGGTGAGGTAGTTGCCCACGATGATGGCGTTGATGCCGCCGAGCATGCCCTGCTCGGCACCGAGGTCGCCGAGAGTGAGCTCGCGACCGCCCGCAAAGCGCAGCATGGTGCGCGGCAGCGCCAGCCGGAAGGCCGCCACGATCCGCAGCGCCTGCGGCCCCTCGATGGGCTCGTAGTGCTCGTAGGGCGTGCCCGGCTGCGGGATCAGGAAGTTCATCGGCACCTCGTGCGGATCCAGCTCGGCCAGCTGCACCGCGAACTCGGCCCGCTGCTCGTCGGTCTCGCCCATCCCCACGATGCCGCCGCAGCACACCTCCATGCCGGCGTCACGCACCAGCTGCAACGTCTCCCACCGCTCCTGCCAGGTGTGGGTGGTGACCACGTTCGGGAAATGCGACCGGGCCGTCTCCAAGTTGTGGTTGTAGCGGTGCACCCCCATCTCCGCCAGCTCATCGACCTGCTCGGCGGTGAGCATCCCCAGCGAGCAGGCGATGTTGATGTCATTGCCCGACTCCCGGATCGCGGCGATCCCCTGGCGTACCTGATCCATCAGCCTGCGGTCCGGCCCGCGCACCGCGGCCACGATGCAGAACTCCGTCGCCCCCGTCTCGGCCGTCTCCGCCGCCGCGGTCACCAGGCCGGGGATATCCAGCCACGCCGACCGCACCGGGGTGGCGAACAGCCCGGACTGCGAGCAGAAGTGACAGTCCTCCGGGCACCCGCCTGTCTTGACGCTGACGATGCCCTCGACCTCTACTTCCGGGCCGCACCAGCGCATCCGAACCTCGTGGGCCAGCCCGAGCAGCTCCTGCAGCCGCCCTTCCGGCAACCGCAGCACCCGCAACACCTGATCCTGCGACAGCCCTTCCCCGCGCTCGAGCACCTGCTCACGCGCGACAGCGAGGATGTCCTCATCGGCGGTGGTCGGTTCGACCTGCTGCGTCGCTGCGGTCACGAATACTCCTAACGTCGGCTGCGACAGGCGTGCACACCCACGGGCATCGTAGCCCGGCGGGGCGAAGGGCATACCGCCGCACCACGGCCGCGCGGGCAGGTCACGGCGGCTGCCGTGCACGCTACTAGGGGCGCCCCGCCTGCACAGCGAGCAACATCACGTTCGCGTGGTCAGGTTCTCGCGGAGTCGCCGCGGAATCGCACCGCGTCGAACTCACCACCGAACCTGGGCGAGAGTCCCCTGCGTGCCGCCGCGAGGAACTCGGGGGCCTGCGCGTCGCTCAACTCCTCGTCCAACGCCCCCAGCAGCGGCGCGCCCGCCACCTCCGGTAAGTCGACCAGGTTGCACCGTTCGGCCAGGCCCGGCTCGCGCGGCCAGGCGCCGATGACCACCCCGGCGACGTCCACGCCACGGCGCGTGGCGACCTCGGCGGTCAGCGCGGTGGCGTTCAGCGTTCCCAGCGCGGCCCGGGCCACGATCACCAGCGGCGCGCCGAGCGACCACGCCACGTCGGCGAGCGTGCCGCCGTCCGGCCCGAACCGCACAAGCAGCCCCCCTGCCCCCTCGACAAGCACGTGATCGTGCGTCTCGGCGAGCCGTACGGCCTCCTCGGCGATCGCGCCAGGGGTGAGAGGTTCGAGCCCGCTGCGCCGTGCGGCGGCCTCCGGAGCGAGCGGTTCCGGGTAACGGCGGAGCTCGCTCGTGGTCACCTCGCCCGCGAAACGGCGGACCACGTCGAGGTCGCCCTCCTCGGTAGGCGCCACGCCCGTCTGCGCGGGCTTGAGCACCGCCACGCGGTGACCCTGCTCGCGGAGCATCGCCGCGATGGCGGCACACACCACGGTCTTGCCGACCCCGGTGTCCGTTCCGGTGATCACCAGCACGCTCACAAAGTTTCACTGTAGTACCGCAATCGGCGCCACCTGATCGCGGCACCGGCGGCGAGCGCCGAGGTGGACTCAGGCGGATTCGCACCAGTCAACGCCACGATCGGCTCTCATGCGCGCTCGGCGACCGCCGACATCGCGGTGGTGATCGCCGCCAGCTCGGTGTCGGTGGTGATGTACGGCGGCATCGCATAGACCATGTTCCGGAACGGCCGCAGCCACACCCCGTGACCGGTGGCGACCTCGGTCGCCACCGCCATGTCGACGTCGTGGTCCAGCTCGATCACCCCGATCGCCCCGAGCGTGCGCACCTCGCGCACGCCAGGCAACTCGACTGCCGCGGCCAGCCCGGACCGTAGACCCGCCTCGATCCTGGCCACCTGCGCGCTCCACTCGTTGTCGTGCAGCAACCCGATCGACGCGTTGGCCACCGACGAGGCCAGCGGGTTTCCCATGAAGGTCGGGCCGTGCGCCAGCACCGGCAGTTCGCCCCGCGAGATCCCCTCGGCGACCCGGGACGTGCACAGCGCGGCCGCCATGGTCAGGTACCCGGCGGTCAGCGCCTTGCCGAGGCATAGCACGTCCGGACTCACGCCTGCGTGGTCGGCCGCGAACAGCGCGCCGCTCCTACCAAAGCCGGTGGCGATCTCGTCGAAGATCAGCAGCACCTCGTGCTCGTCGGCGACCTCGCGCAGCACCCGCAGGTACTCCGGGTTGTGGAACCGCATGCCGCCCGCGCCCTGGACCACCGGCTCCACGATCACCGCGGCCAGCTCGTCGGCGTGCCGAGCGACCGCCTCGGCCAGCTCCCTGGTGTAGGCCTCGTCACAGGCGACGCCGAACCCAGACGGTGGTGGGGGCACGAAGATCTGTTCGGGCAGCACGCCGCGCCACAGCGAGTGCATCCCGCCCTCCGGATCGCACACGCTCATCGGGTGGAAGGTGTCCCCGTGATATCCGCTCCGCCAGGTGAGCAGCTTCTGCTTGGCTGGCTTACCCAGCGACCGCCAGTACTGCAGACACATCTTGATGGCGACCTCGACCGATACCGACCCCGAATCGCACAGGAACACGTGCTCCAGTGGTTCGGGGGTGAGCTCCACGAGGTTCGTGGCCAGCGCGATGGCGGGTTCGTGGGTGAGCCCGCCGAACATCACGTGGCTCATCCGACCTACCTGGTCATGCACGGCCTGGTCGAGCACCGGGTGCCGGTAACCGTGGATAGCAGCCCACCAGGAGGACATCCCATCGATGAGCTCGCGCCCGTCGGCGAGCCGCAACCGAACACCCTCGGCGGATTCCACCAGCAACGGCTCCACGGTGCCTGGCATCGGACCGTAGGGGTGCCATACGTGCCGGGTATCGAGCTCCAACAACCTGGCGCTGTCCATGCCTGTAGCCTATGAGTCGGCCACATCGCCTGGTACAGGCGGATCGGATCTCCGGAATCCAGTGCGGAGGTCCCGCGCGACCGAGCGCGTTACCGAGCCGAACGAACCATCCGGTGTGAAGGGATTCGCACGGTGCCCGAACTCCTGCCCAACGCCTTGACGATCGCGGCGCTACTGACCGCGGCATGGACCCTGATTCCCCTGGTGCGCGACCGCGGCCCTGACCGGATCCTGCTGGGTGCGCTCGCGCTGATCGAGATCGGGCTCATCGTCCTCGCCGTGCTGGGAATCGTCGCCCTGACCGGCACGGACCGGGAGATCGACACCCTGTCGTTCGTCGCCTACCTGATCGGAACGCTGTTCATCCTGCCCGTGGCCACCGCGTGGGCGCTGGCAGAACGCAGCAGGTGGGGAAACGCCGTGCTACTCATCGGCTGCCTGGCCATCCCGGTGATGATCCTGCGGATGAACCAGATCTGGGCGGGCGAGGGTGTCTGACGGTAAGGCCGGGGCAAGCGACAGGGCGGTGCGCCAGGCCACGCGCAGCGGACCCGGCCGGGTGCTGATCACCGTGTACGCGATCTTCGCGATCGGGGCCACCTCCCGGTCCGCGGTGCAGATCGCGACACGGTTCGAGGAGGCACCGCTGGCGTATCTACTGTCCGCGTTCGCAGCCGTCGTCTACGTGCTGGCCACCATCGCGCTGGCCAGGGGCGGTCTCACCTCGCGGACGATGGCCACCGTTTTCTGCCTTATCGAGCTGCTCGGGGTGCTGATCGTGGGAACAGCCAGCCTGCTGGTGCCCCAGGCGTTCCCGGATGCCACGGTGTGGTCGCACTTCGGCCGCGGCTACCTCTACATCCCGCTGGTGCTACCGGTGCTCGGCCTGTGGTGGCTCCGCCGCACAGCGCCACGTACCGGTACCGGCGCGTAGCCAGTCATGAGCGGTCGGGTGCGGCAGTGTCACCGAGCAGCATCGCGAGGCGTCCGGCGAACCGCTCCCAACGCCAGTGGTCGGTCACCCACCGGCGGCCCGCCTGACCCATGCTGCGCGCGCGTGCCGGATCCGCCAGCACACTCGCCAGCGTGTCGACGAGCTGGTGCCGGTCCCTGCCGTGTACCGCGTGCCCGGTGACCTCGTCGAGCACGGTCTCCGGCGCACCACCCGACTGCCCGGCCACCACAGGCAACCCGGTCGCCGAAGCCTCCAGGTAGACGATGCCGAGGCCTTCCACGTCGAGCCCGCAGGCGCGGGTCCGCGCAGGCATGGCGAACACGTCCCCGGCCGCATAGTAGGCAGGCAGCTCCTCCCACGGCACCGCTCCCGTCACGACGACGTGCGCGGCTATCCCGTGCCTGCCAGCCAACGACTCGATGCGGGCACGGTCGCGACCGTCACCGACGAGCAGCAGCGCCGTTTCCGGCACCCGGCGCCGCAGTTCCGGCAGGATCCGCACCAGCATGTCCTGGCCTTTACGCGGCACCAGCCGCGAGACGCACACCACGGTCGGGCGATCGCCGAGACCATGCCTGGCGCGGATGGTCTCGCGAGCGGCGCCGTCCGGGCGGAACCGCCCGGTATCTACACCGGACGGGAGGTACTCCAGCCCCGCCAACGGCCCGAACGCCCCGGCCAGCCGCCTGCGCGTGTAGTCACTGACGTAGGTCACGACATCGGTGGTGTTGCCCATCCTCCGCAGAGCCTGCCTGCCACCGGGGATCATCGACCAGCCGACCTCGTGCCCGTGCGTGCTGGCCACCACCCGCTCGACCCCCGTCCGGCGCAGCGCGGGCGCCAGGAGCGCGAGCGGGGCGGCCGCACCGAACCACACCGCCTCGATGCCGTATGCCCGCACCAGCTCGACCGCACGCCGCCGCACCGCAGCCGTGGGCAGCATCGGCGATCCGGGATGCCGCACCACCTCGAACGGTTGCCGCGCGTCGAACCGCGCCTGCGAGCCGGCTCCCGGCCAGGCACCGTCACCGGAGGGCGCGTACACCACCAGGTCCTCCGGCTCCAGGTGACGCGCCAGGCTGTGCAGGTAGGCCTGGATTCCGCCCGCGCGGGGTGGGAAGTCGTTGGTGACGAGCAGTGTTCGACGCACGGGACGAGGCTACCTACTCGCCCCCGCGCCGAGCAGGACCGCTACGCGACGCGGCGGGCACCGCTGAAGTCGCCCTCCATCATCTCGGCGACCTTCACCACGTCACCCTGCTGCGGGGCGTGCACCATCTTGCCATCACCGACATAGATGCCCACATGCGACACGGGTTCGTAGAAGAACACCAAGTCACCCGGCTGCAGCTGGTCACGCGGGATCGGCTGACCGTGGGTGGACTGTGCCCTGCTCGACCGCGGGATGCTGATCCCCGCCTGCTGATAGGCCCATGAAGTCAGGCCTGAGCAGTCGAAACGGTCGGGACCATCGGCACCCCATTCGTAAGGGCTGCCGCGCTTGCCCATGGCCGCATCCACCGCCTGCTGTGCAGCCGCGCCGGGAGCCACGATCTGCGAGGGCGCGTCAGCACCCTCGCTCTGGTGCATCTGCTGGTCTTCGTCGGTGAGCAGGCCGGCGGCTTCACGCACCTCCTCGATCCGCTCATCGAGCGTGGCCTGCCTGGCCTCGATGTCGACGACGAGTTCCTCGGCGGTTTCCCTGGCCTGCTCGGCGCGGGTCGCCGCGTCCTCGGCGTCGCGCTGGGCGACGCTGGCCTGCTCCACGGCGCTGCTGAGCCGCTCCATCGCCTCGTTCTGGTCCGCGGCCAGCACGTCCAGTGCGGTGGAGCGCTCCAGGTAGTCCTGGGTGGACTGCCCTGCGAGCAGCGCGGACATCGTGGTGACCTCGGCGCCGTTGGTGTAGCTCGCGCTGGCGAAAGCGTCGACGACGTGGCGGTACTCGCGCTGCTCGGCCAGTGCCTCGCGCTCGGAACGTTCCGCGGCCTCGAGATCGGCCTCCGCCTGCTCGAGCTCCCGTTCAGCGACCTCCAGGTCGTCCTGAGCCTCGAGATGCGCCTCGTTGAGCTGCTCGGCCTCGGCGACGAGCTCGCGATACTCGCGCAGCTCCTCGGAGGCACCGGGGGGAAGTGGGTCGGGGTCTGCGACGGCGGGAGTGTGGACGCCGACGACTGCGATGACGGCTGCGGCGGCGATCCCGCCGGTCAGCATTCGCTTCACATTATGCGACTTCACGTCGCGCGTCTCTCCTTTGCGTCCGGTCGCCTATCCGGGAGCCGGGATACGGAGAGGTCGGGGTCCTCTCCTACCGCGAGGCGCTCGCATCGAAGCGCATCCCGCCGGATCGCGGCGCGTTCGACCGCAACACCCCGTGCAGGGGCGGTGCTCGGCGACACTCGGCGACACTCACTGTCGGCCGTGCCGGACTGTTGTCGAACGCTGCGAACCGTACGCGGTCTCGCGGCAGCCCCGGAACAGCCCCCCGACAAGCTGCCTCGGCGACAACCCCACGGCGCCGCCTCCTGTCGTACAGCGACTGCCTTCCGTGAGGTCTCGAACAGGTTACGAAACCGATCGAGTGACGTCCAGCCCGAATCGGCCATTCGGCCCAGTCCGTTCGGCGAAACTCGTTCAGCGGAGCTGGTCATCGCGCCCTGTGATAAACGCTACAGAAGTAGCGGCGACGTTCACCGGCCGCTCACCGATCGGATCAACCGTTCGTCGCAGTGCGTGACGACACACCCCCGTAATGTTCCCGGGCCGGCCATGCACTGCGACCCCGAAAACGAACACGATGCGTAACTATGCGGTGACCGGCGTGCCGCACGGTGCCGGTGATGCCGGTCCGGACGGCCACCCCTGCGGGAACTCCCGGAACTAGCCGCGGCCGACGTACTCCCAGTGCCACGGCTCCTCCCTGCCGCCGCCCTGCCGTGCCCACTGCGGGTGGATCCAGCCGAACGCGGGCGCGTTGTTCACCATCCAGCGATGCTGTGGTGTACCGAACGACTCCACACCCGCGCAGAGATCCACAGCCAGACCCCAGCCGTGATTGCTCGTGCCGGGCACCGCGGCGAGCGCCGGCTTGCGGTGATACAGATCGACCTGGGCATCGAACGTGCGGTACGAGTCCGTCACGCACAGCCCGTCACCGAACTCCTCGGCGTACGCGGCCGACAGCGCCACGAACCGCTGCGCCGCATCGCATCGCAACACATGGCTGCCCACCCCGATGGAACACAGCGCCGACCGCGGAATCAGCCCGTTAGGGTAGCCACCCCACGCACCGGCGCTGTCGTACTGTTGCTCCCCGCCGGATCCGGTGGAGATCGGCAGCTCCACACCACCGCAACGCCAGGTCAGTTCCCCATCCTCACGCTCGGGCACGTCACGCGCCTGGCTGCGCTGCCCCAGTGCGGGACGTATCACCCCGAGCGCGGAATCGCTGGCTGGCAGGTCGGTCACCGCGACACTGGCGATGCGACCGTCGGCGGCGAGCATGGTGCGGTCGTCGAGCACGATACCGACGTGCTGCACCCCGTACTTCGCGGGCCCAACGAAGACCACGTCGCCGGGCTGCGCGTCCTCGTAGGGAACCTGACGTCCTCGTGCCAGCTGGGCGGCCGCGTCGCGCGGCATGTCCAGATCGTTCCCGTCGTAGACCGCGTGAACCAGCCCGTCGCACGAGTAAGCCACGGGGCCGGTGCCCTCGTCCTTCGGCACGTACGGTTTGCCGAGCTCGTCCACAGCATCCGATACCGCGTCGGCCGTTTCCGCCGGGAGCACGAGCAGACGCTCACCGTCCACGGTGACCTGCGCCACTCCGGCTTGGGGTTCGCCGTCCTCACCTTGGACGGGACGCATGCCGGACGGCAGGGAATCCGGATCGGACAGTGCCGCGGCGCTCGGCAACGTCACCCCCGCATCGTCCAGCCGGTCTAGGTATGCCTCCCAACTGGCTGCGGTCTCCGTGTTGCGCTCGCGCTGCGCTTCCTGCTGCGCGATCACCGCCTCGTTGGCCTCCCCGATCGGTCCGCGCAACTCCGAGGAGATCGCATCAGCGCGGTGTGACGCGTCGGTATTGCGACGTTCGAGTTCCTCGGCGCGCTCGGCGGCTTCCTCTTCCAGCTCCTCGGCCTTGCGCTCGGTCTCGACCGCGGATCTGTGGCGTTCCAGCGCGGCGAGCAGCTGCTCGTCCTGCTCGGACCGCAACAGCCGGATCATCTCCGAGCCTGCGAGGGCATCCTTCGGGCTGCCCGCCGTCAGCAGCACCCGCACCTCATCGGGGCGTCCCATGGCCGTGAACACGGTGCGCGAGAAATCGTCGACCTCGGTCTGCATATCGGCCAGCTCGGCCTCGGCGGCCCGCCGTTCCTCGGTGGCGCTGTCCAGCCTCGCGGTGGCCTCGTCGAGTTCCTGCTGCGCCTCGGCGATGCGCCCGCTGAGCGCATCGAGCTCCTCCTGCACCTCGGTGGCCGACACCTGCAGGTCCGCGATCTCCGGATCCGCGAACGCCTCCCCAGGGCGAGGATCCGGCACCCCGACATCGGGCGCGACCCCCGCCTCGACGGGAACCTCGTCGGTCTCGCTCGGCGCATGGTCCTCCGCAGCCGCGGGAAGGACGACCACCAACCCCAGTGCCAGGGACAGGGCCGCCAGTAGCGCACCACTCGCCCTGCTAGCCCGCATCCGTACCTCCCGCACCCGACGAGCGGGCCGTCCCGCCGTCACGAAGGAAACCCGGGAACGCGTACCCCTCGGCGCCGCACCCCGGAAGAAATCTCACTACCAGCACAACGATGTGCTCCAGCTTACGTGACGCGACCCACCATGAACACCGTTCACGGGGTCAATCGTGACGTGGGTAGCAGTGCCGCCCCTCCCCTGGTCACCGTCCGCTGTCGGGCGGATGGCCTATCGTGCCGATCATGGCGACCCAGCTGTCCTTCGACGAGCTCGGCACGCCGCTGCACGAGGTCACCTTCGTCGTGCTCGACCTGGAGACCACCGGCGGCAGGCCAGCCCACGACAGGATCACCGAGATCGGCGCGGTCAAGGTTCGCGGCGGGCAGCTGCTCGGCGAGTTCAGCACGCTGGTGAACCCGGGGCGGCCCATCCCGCCGCAGGTGGCCTCGCTGACCGGGATCACCGACGCCATGGTGGCCGACGCTCCCGAACTCGCGACGGTGCTGCCCGCGTTCCTGGAGTTCGCCGCGGGCGACGTCCTCGTCGCCCACAACGCCCGGTTCGACCTGGGTTTCCTCCGGGCCGCCTGTAGCGCGCACGGCTACGCACGGCCCGACCATCGGGTGCTGTGCACCGTCCGACTGGCACGGCACGTGCTCTCCCGCAGGGACGCGCCCAGCTGCAAGCTGTCCGCGCTTGCCACGCTGTTCGGGGCACGAACCCCGGAGCACCGCGCACTGCACGACGCGCGCGCCACAGTGGACGTGCTGCACGCACTGCTGGAGCGCGTGGGCTCGCTGGGCGTGCATTCCATCGACGAACTGGTCGCCTTCCAAGCCCGGGTGAGTCCGCAGCAGCGCCGCAAGCGCTCGTTGGCCGCACACCTGCCCGCAGCGCCCGGCGTGTACCTGTTCCGCGGCCCGAACGACGAGGTGCTCTATATCGGTACCGCGAGCAACCTACGTAACCGGGTGCAGCAGTACTTCACCGGCTCCGAGACCCGCAGCCGCATGCGCGAGATGGTCACGCTGGCCACCTCGGTGGCGCATGTCGAGTGCGCCACCGCCCTCGAAGCCGAGGTAAGGGAGCAACGCCTGCTCGCGGCGCACCGGCCCAGCTACAACCGGCGCGCTAAGAATCCGCACCGCTCCTGGTGGATCGCGCTGACCTCGGAGTCCTTCCCCCGGCTCTCGGTGGTGCGCCGCGAGCGGCCCGGCGCGTTGGGGCCGTTCGGCAGCAGGCGATCGGCTGCGCGGACCGCCGCGACGCTCACCGCCGCGGTGGGGTTGCGCTCCTGTACCCAGCGGATCGCCGTCCGCTCTCCGGACGGCAGCCCGTGCGCGGAGTTCGACCTCGGGCGGTGCGGCGCCCCCTGCGCTGGCAAGCAGGACGCGGCGGACTACGCGCCTGCCGCCCGCGCCATCACCGAGCTGGTCACCGGCTCCGGCGCGGAGCCGCTACGGGCCACCGAGCGCGAGATCGCCCGCCTGTCGGCCGCGCACCATTTCGAACGAGCCGCGCAGCTCCGCGACGAACTGGCCGCACTGGTCCGTGCGGTGGATCGCGCGCACCGCATGTCCGCGCTCGCCCGGATCACCGAGATGGTCGCCGCCGCACCCGACGGTGCGGGCGGGTGGGAGTTCGCGGTCATCCGCTACGGAAGGCTCGCTGCGGCGGGCACCGCGCGGCGTGGCACCGCGCCGATGCCGATCGTGGAGGCGCTGACCGCGGCGGCGGAGACGGTCCTGCCCGGCGACGGCCCGCTGCGCGGCGCCGCTCCCGACGAGGTAGCGGCCCTGTTGCGTTGGTTGGACCGCCCGGGAACGCGCCTGGTCCGTGCCACCGAAGGCTGGGCCGAACCCGCGGTCGCTGCCGGCCCGTGGCGCGAGTGGCTGGAGCTGGCAGCCGAGGCGTCCACACTCGAACGAACACCCCGCACGATGGAAGGCGCGGACCGCTGAGTCACCAGCGGCCCGCGCCCCTCTTGCTTCAGCTGGTTCAGCTGGACTGCTCGCCGGAGCCGGTCGTGGCGTCGGTGGCCTCCGCGGACTCGACCCCCGCGGTCACCTCGCCGTTGCCGTGACCGTCATGCACGGCCCGTGCCCGCTCCAGTGCCTGGGTCTCCTCGGCGGGATCGGGGGTCAGCACGCCGGGGATCGGCTTACCAGCCGTACCGAGCTCGTTCATCTTCTTCGGCACCGGCGCACCCTGATACTCCAACGGGATCGCGTGGCCGTGCTCGTCCACCCCGCCGAGCGGCTGGTGCACCTCGATGAACTCACCATGCGGCAGCCGCTTGATGATGCCCGTCTCGATACCGTGCTCCAGCACCTCCCTGTCCGAATGCTGCAAGCCGAGGCAGATCCGGTAGGTGATCAGGAAGGCCAGCGGCGGCAGGATCAGGATGCCGATCCGGCCCGCCCACACCATCGCGTTCAGGGAGATGAAGAACTTGTCGGCGATGACGTCGTTGCCGGTGGAGACCAGCGCCACCATGAAGTAGGTGATCGCCATGGCACCCAGCGCGGTCCGCACTGGTACATCCCTCGGCCGCTGCAGCAGGTTGTGGTTGGCGTGGTCCTTGGTGAACTTGCGCTCGATCCATGGATAGAACAGCGCAACCGCAATCAGCAACGGCAGGCCGGTAATGAACGGCAAGAAGGTCGCTGACAGCGTATACGGCCCGAAGTAGCCTTCCCAGGCAGGCCACAGTCGTAGCAACCCGTCCGTCCACGCGATGTACCAGTCGGGCACCGTCGCAGCGGAGATCTGTGAGGCGTTGTACGGGCCGAGGTTCCAGATGCCGTTGATCTGGAAGAGGCCGGACATCATCGCAGTGACACCGGTGACGATGGCGAAGAAAGCCCCGCCCTTGAGGGCGAACGTCGGCATGATCCGCACGCCGACCACGTTGTTCTCCTTGCGCCGCACCCCGGGGAACTGGGTGTGCTTCTGGTACCAGACCAGGGCCAGGTGAATGGCTATCAGTATCGCCAGTATCGCCGGTAGTACGAATATATGGAGCGTGTACAGCCGCGGGATGATCTCCGTTCCCGGATAGTCCCCGCCGAACATCAACCAGTGCGTCCACGTGCCGATCACCGGGAACGAGAGCAACAGGCCCGACATGATCCGCAGGCCGGCGCCGGAGAGCACGTCATCCGGCAGCGAGTAGCCGGTGAAGCCTTCCATGATCGCCACGCCGAGGATCAGCACACCGATCACCCAGTTACCCTCACGTGGCTTGCGGAAGGCTCCGGTGAAGAAAACCCGGAACATGTGCGCCACGATCGCGGCGATGAACAGGTGCGCCGACCAGTGGTGCACCTGCCGTGCGAACAGTCCGCCCCGAACCTCGAAGGACAGCTCCAGCGCTGTCTCGTAGGCCCGCGACATCTCCAGACCACGCAGGTTGGTGAAAACCCCCTGGTAGGTCACTTCCTCCATCGAGGGGTCGAAGAACAGCGCGAGGTACGTGCCGGACAGCAACACGATGATGAAGCTGTAGAGCGCGATCTCGCCGAGGAGGAACGACCAGTGCGTGGGGAATACCTTGTTCATCTGGCGGCGCATCCCGCCGGAGAGGTGGTACCGCTCGTCCATCGCTCTACCGGTGGCGGCGGCGGCCTTCTCCGCCGGATGCGGCCCCTTGGTCGGTGTGGTCAGCTCGCTCATGACTCGCGCTCCCAGTAAGCAGGACCGACTGGCTCGGGGAAGTCTCCCGTCGCGATGAAGTAGCCAGTTTCCGGGTCCACGGTGATCGGCAGTTGCGCCAGTGCCCGCGCGGCAGGCCCGAAGATCGGCCGTGCGTAGGCCAGCACGTCGAACTGCGACTGGTGGCATGGACACAGGAACCGGTTCGTACGCTGCTCGTACAGCGACGTCGGGCATCCGAGGTGGCTGCAGATCTTCGTGTAGGCGTAGAAGTCGCCGTAGTGGAAGTCCTCCTGCCCCTCACGCTTGATTACCTGCGCTGAGTCCTCCGGACGCAGCCTGACCAGCATGACGGGGGCGTCACCTGCCTTGATCGCGTGCACCAGCTCGTGGTGATCGCCGCGTTCCTCCTCGCGGAACGGGTAGACCGTCTCCATCGATCCCGGCACCAGGTCCTCAGGGCGGACCAGCGAGATCTCGTTGAAGTTCCCCGTGTGCCTGCGCAGGAACACCTTCTCGCCGGGATACCGGTGTTGCCACCGGGTATTGGCCAGCGAGTGCTCGCTCTCCGGATCCGCCCACGGGTTCTTGACCAGTCCGCCGAGGGCGTACACCCCGAAGGCCAACCCGAAGGTTCCCGCGCCGAAGCCCGCCGTGCGCTTGATCAGCTTGCGCCTGCCGATGGTGCTGCGGCTTCCCGCGTCGGCAAGGTGGGCAGCCACGGTCTGCCGGTCCAGCTCCTCGGATGGGCCGTCATGACGCTGCTGGACGGCGACCTCGTGCGGGATGAAGCGCTTGGTGTAGAGGATGATGCCCACACCGACGGCCAGGATCGACAGGCCAAGCGTGGTACCGATCAGCGGCGTGTACAGGCTGTACAGGAAGTGTGCCCGCTCGTTACCCGGGCTCGGCGGCTCGTAGGTCCACGGCCACCAGATGAAGATCCCGATGAACGCCAGCGCCGACAGCCCTGCCAGGCCGAACCACGCGGCGACCAGGCGTTCCGAACGCTTCTCCGCACGCGTTCCCTTCACCGGCCACGGGTCGTGGTACTCGACGATCTCCACGTCGTCGAGCCTGCCGCCGAGCTTGACGAGATCCTCGCGACTCATCTCCGACAGCTCGGCCTCGCTGGGCAGCCGCTGCTCGCCCGCGCCGTGCTCCTCTTCGTTTCTCGGGTGCTCGCTGGTCACCGCCTCGCTCCGATCCACATGGTGATAGCAACCAGTCCACCGATCCCGACGATCCAGGCAATCAGGCCTTCCGGCATCGGGCCGTACCCGCCGAGCGGGTTACCGCCGGGGCTGTTGTTGCCGTCGGTGACCGACTGGACGTACGCGACGATGTCCTTCTTCTCCTCCGGCGTGAGCTGCCGGTCGGAGAACTTCGGCATATTCTGCGGCCCGCTGGCCATCGCCGAGTAGATGGTCTCCTCATCGAGCCCGTCGAGCTGCGGGCCGTACTTGCCCGACGACATACCGCCGCCACGGCCGGTGAAGTGGTGGCATGACGTGCAGTTCGTCCGGAACAGTTCCCCGCCGCGTGCGGGGTCGTCGCCCTGCAGGTCCGTGCCGCTCTCCTCGGGCATCTCCGGGCCGCCGCCGTGCTCGTGCACGTACGCGCTGACGGCCTCGACCTCGTCCGGGTCGAGTTGCGGCGGCTTCTCCGGCGCCTGCGCCTCCTGACGCACCATCGGCATGCGCCCAGTCGATGTCTGGAAGTACACCGAGGCCTCGCCGATGCCGATCAGACTCGGCCCCCTGTCCTCGACGCCCTCCAGGTTCGCGCCGTGGCAGGTGATGCACGTGTTGTTGTAGATCTGCTCGCCTTCCTGCAGCAGTGCCGGGTCGGCCTCGGCCTGCGCCTCCTGCGGCTGGGGAGCGAACACGGCGTACATCGCACCCGCGGTCACAAGCGCAAGGCCGAGCGCCAGGGTGCCCGCGAGGCGGCGCTGGAACTTGCCCCGCGCGCGCAGTGGGCGCCTGCGCTTGCTCGCTGGGTCGGAACTGGTGGTCATGTCTGCGGCAACCTTACTGTTCAGTTCGGGCTGTCAAGCTGTGGTCGCTGTCGTGCTGCGCTCGCCGCGCGGCACGTCACGGCACAAAGTAGATCACCGTGAAGAGGCCGATCCACACGACGTCGACGAAGTGCCAGTAGTAGGACACCACGATCGCCGAGGTCGCCTGCTGCGGTGTGAACTTCGCCAGGTGTGTCCTGATCAACAGGTAGACGAACGCGGCGAGCCCGCCGATCACGTGCAGCAGGTGGAAGCCGGTGGTCATGTAGAACACCGTGCCGAACGGATCGGAGGAGATCGTCACCTGCTGCGCAGCCTTGTTGATGTACTCCCAGATGGCTCCGGCCACGAAGATCGAGCCCATCACGAAGGTGAGCAGGTACCAGCGACGCAGCCCGAAGACGTCCCCCCGCTCGGCCGCGAACACCCCTAGCTGGCAGGTGAACGAGGACGCCACGAGGATGATCGTGAACGGGAGGGCGTGTCCGAGGTCCAGGTAGATTTGCTCACCCGTATCCGGGTGGATCGGCGGCCAGACACCGGTCTGGTTCTGGGCCTTCACGGTGAAGAACATCGCGAAGAGCCCAGCGAAGAACATCAACTCGCTGGCGAGCCAGACGATCGTGCCGACGCTGACCATGTTGGGCCGGTTCAGCGAGTGCACGCGATGGCTCATCGTGGGCGCTGCCGTACTCACGCCTGGCATTATGTCCTCCCTTGACCCCGGACTTACCGTCGGGTCCACCTCTTGCCGCGATCGGCCTGCCTCACCGCAGGCTACGAAGTCGATCATCACCCGGCGCCGGTGCCGGCACCGCCCCTGGGGTGTGCACAGCGCGGCTCCGGCTACGATCGCCGTACCAGCAGTGCCAGTCGGCAGCTGGTCGGCAGCCGACAGGCGGCTCGCCGGTAGCTAGCCGGATCCAACCTCGAAGGCGGTTGTTATGAGGAGTGAACCGCACACCATCCTGGTCTACAGTCACCGGGATGATGTACGTGAGTCGATCATCACAGCGATCGGCCGCCGCCCAGCCGCGGACATCGGACGCGTGAGCTACATCGAAGCAGCTCGGGTGGCCGACGTGATCGCCCAGGTCGACGCGGGCACCGTGGACCTGGCCGTGCTGGACGGGGAGGCGCAGCCGACCGGCGGGATGGGGCTGGCGCGGCAGCTCAGGGACGAGGTGGCCGAATGCCCACCGATCCTGGTGACGGCCCGCAGGCGCGACGATCGCTGGCTGGCCACCTGGTCGCGTGCCGATGCCGTACTGGTGCACCCGCTGGATCCGATCGCGACCGCCGACACCGTTGCCGAGCTGCTCCGCGGCAGGAACCTGCCCGCGCCGACCGAGCTGCGGGGGCAGGGAGCAGCGCAGTGACCGGGCAGGCCGAGCGCACCGGGCGGGCCGAACACAGCTGGGCAGGCGTGCTCGACCGGCTCATCCGTGGCATCGATCTCACCGCGGAGGAGACGGCGTGGGTCATGCGCGAGGTGATGTCGGGCGATGCCACCCCCGCGCAGATCGCGGGCTTTGCCACGGCGCTGCGCGCCAAGGGTGAGACGGCCCACGAGATCGCCGGGATGGCCGACGAGATGCTCGCCCACGCGCACCGGATCGAGGTACCAACCCCCCCGACGGGTGCGGTGGACATCGTCGGTACCGGGGGCGATCGCGCGGGAACTGTGAACATCTCCACGATGACCTCGCTTGTCGTCGCCGCGGCAGGCGTCCCTGTGGTCAAGCACGGCAACCGGGCCGCATCCTCGCAGGCCGGAACCGCGGACGTGCTCGAGGCACTCGGCGTGGCCATCGACCTTTCCCCCGCTGCCGTAGTCGACTGCGTCGCCGAGGTGGGCATCGGGTTCTGTTTCGCTCCGCTGTTCCACCCGGCGTTGCGGCACGCCGCCTCGCCCCGCAAGGAGCTGGGGGTACCCACTACGTTCAACCTGCTCGGCCCGCTGACCAACCCGGCGCAGCCACGGGCGGGCCTCATCGGCTGTGCCTACCCCGAGAAGGTGCGCGTGCTGGCCGAGGTATTCGCCGGGCGATCGGCCAGCGTGATGGTCGTGCGTGGCGACGACGGCCTCGACGAGCTCACCACGACGACCACGAGCACAGCCTGGGTGGTTGACCGGGGCGAGCTACGGCAGGCCACCGTGCATCCCGAGAGACTCGGCATCCCGCTGGCGAAAGCCGATGACCTACGCGGCGGCGACGCCGCACACAATGCCCGGGTGATACGCAGTCTTGTCGCGGGCGAGCGCGGGCCGGTCAGGGACGCCGTGCTGCTCAACGCCGCCGCCGCCCTCGCGGCGCACCGCGGCTTCTCCACCTCGCTCGACGACGACCTCAGCGCTGGCCTTGAGCAAGCAGCCGCGGCCGTGGATTCCGGCAAGGCGGCCACGCTGCTCGACGACTGGGCGCGGACCTCACAGCACCTGCGGCAGGCGCAACAGGACTGACACGTCGATCTAGTAAGAGGAAACGCGGTGTCCGGTGCCGCTGCCGTCTCAGCGAGCTGATCAGGTCTTCTGCGGCGGGCGTGAGTGGTACTCGAAGACGAGCCCGCCCACCGTAATCAGGATCATTCCGGTAGCGACGATCACCATCCACCACTGCCCGATCGCCAGCGCGATCCCCGCCAACGCCGCACCAGCGGCGATACCGAGCGGCCAGTAACTTCCCGGGCTGAAGAATCCGAGATCGCCCGCACCCTCGTGGATCTCCGCATCGTCGCGGTCCTCCGGCCGGTGCGTGATCCGGCGCTCCACGAAGCGGAAGTAGCTGCCGATCATCAGCGACAGCCCGGCGGTGAGGATCAACGCGATCGTGCCGATCGGCTCGATCCCGTACGGCATCCACAGGTGGGTGCCCACACCGTAGATCACCGCCACGACCACGGCGAACACTGTGACGATGTCGAATATCCGGGCTTCGACCTTCATGGAAAGGCCCTCACTCCTTGCGCTTTATGACGACAGTCTGCAGGGTAGACGGTCCCGAACCGCGCCATGACCGGCGGTTCAGCCGGACGGCTCGCGGGCGGTGCGATCCGGGTCGAACGGCGTGGTCGTCTCGGCCCGCGGCGGCAAGCCCATCTCGTCCAGCGCCTCCGGGGTGGTGTACGGCTCACCGGTCTGCTCGTTGATCTGCGACTTCAGGCCGAGGTACTCGTCGTACTGCTCCGGGGAGACCGCGCGCACCTCGAAGTTCATCATCGAGTGGTAGGTGCCGCAGAGCTCGGCACACCGGCCGACGAACGAGCCTTCCCGTTCGATGGTGTTCTGGAAGGTGTTGTCCTGGTTGTTGCGCTCGGGCTCGGGGAACACGTCGCGCTTGAACAGGAACTCCGGCACCCAGAACGAGTGGATCACGTCCGTGGAGCGCACCTCGTACTCGATCGTGCGGTCGGTCGGCAACACGAGGATCGGGATCTCGTCGGTACTGCCGACGGTGCTGACCGGGTTTCCGTCCGGGGTTTCGGCGTTGTGATGGCGGAACTCCCAGTTCCACTGGAAGCCGATCGCCTCGACGGACACGTCGGGGTCGTCCTCCTCCTCGAGCACCGAGAACTCGGTGGTGACCGTGAAGAAGAACAGCACGCACACCATCACGACCGGGATGACCACGCAGAAGAGCTCCAGCGGCACGTTGTACTGGAACTGCCGGGGGAGCTCGTCGGAGTCACCCTTCTTCTTCCGGTGGAAGGCAACCGACCAGAGGATCAGACCCCACACGATCACGCCGACGACCAGGGCGGCCACCGTCGCGCCGGTCCAGAGATGACGCATCTCCTCGGCCTGCGGGGTGATGCCTTCCGGCCATCCGAATCGCAGAACCTCCTCGGCCGAGCAACCCGTCACCGTGAGTGCCACCGCGCCGGCAAGCGCGGTGGCCTTGCCGACCCTGGACAATCGCGTTGCCGGGTTGCGCTCCTTCAGAGTCACTGCGCCACGCCTCCTCAGCAATGTATGTCGAACGCTGGAGCGGAGCCTAGCCGAAACTCCACCGGATTCTGCGCGCGGGGGAGCGTGCTCGGCGGACCCGGACTGCCGGTGCCCTGGCCCCACCGGTGATCGTCGGCCTCGGCGCGCGCGGCATACTGGGATGCCACCGGCCAGGCGGTTCCGGGCCTGGTGAGCGACCAGGACGTACGTGATGGTGCGTGACGGCGACGGATTGCGAGGATCGGCGTGTGCGGCTTGCTCGGACTCATCTGCGGCACGACAGACAGCGCGGAGCGCGCCCGCCCCGCGGTCGCGTCGGCCTTGCACTGTCAGCGACATCGCGGACCGGACGAGAGCGACACCTGGGCCGCCGACGAGGTGGTCTACGGCTTCAACCGCCTGTCGATCATCGACATCGAACACTCCCATCAGCCGCTGACCTGGGGACCTTCCGATGCGCCCGACCGCTACACGCTGCTGTTCAACGGCGAGATCTACAACTATCTCGAGCTCCGTGAGGAACTGATCACACAGTACGGTGCTGTGTTTCACACCTCAGGCGACAGCGAAGTGATCATCGCCGCATATCATTACCTCGGCACGGCGGCGCTGCGCAGGCTCCGCGGCATGTTCGCGTTCGTGATCTGGGATGCGCACCAGCGTCTGGCCTTCGGCGCGCGCGACCCGTTCGGCATCAAGCCGCTGTTCTACGCCACCGGCCCCACCGGCACGGCATTGTCGAGCGAGAAGAAGAGCCTCCTCGAGCTCGCGGGCACACTGGGTATCGCCGAGGAGCTGGACCGCACGGCCTTGCAGCATTACCTGACGTTGCAGTACGTCCCGGAGCCGGAAAGCCTGCACACCACCATCCGGCGGGTCGAGTCCGGCTGCTCGATCACGGTGCGGCCAGGTGAGCAGCCGGTGATCGAGCGGTACTTCTTCCCCGAGTTCACCGCACGGCAGGTCACCGGCAGCGGGGAGGCTGATGCGCTGCATCACCGTATCGCCGAGGTGCTGCGGGACTCGGTGGCCAAGCACATGCGCGCCGACGTCACCGTCGGCGCGTTCCTGTCGGGGGGTATCGACTCCACCGCGATCGCCGCGCTGGCGGCCGAACACAACCCGAACCTGATCACTTTCACGACCGGCTTCGAGCGCGAGGGCTACTCGGAAGTCGATGTCGCGGTGGAGTCGGCGGAGGCCATCGGAGTCGAGCACGTGGTGCGGACCGTCTCCGCACAGGAGATGATGGACGTACTGCCGTTGATCGTCTGGTACCTGGATGACCCGGTGGCCGACCCAGCGCTGGTGCCGCTGTGGTTCGTCGCGCGAGAGGCACGCAAGCACGTCAAGGTCGTGCTGTCCGGCGAGGGCGCGGACGAGCTCTTCGGCGGCTACACCATCTACCGCGAGCCGATATCACTGGCACCGTTCGAGAAGCTGCCCGGCGGAATCCGGAGGTTGCTCGCAGCGGTATCGACACGGATGCCGGAGGGCAGACGAGGCAAGGATCTCCTGCGTCGCGGGTCGTTGCCGCTGGAGGAGCGTTACTACGGCAATGCCCGGTTGTTCCGCCAGGACCAGCTCGCCGAGGTGCTGCGCTGCTTCGACGGCACCGTGGGGCACCGCGACGTCACCGCCGAGCCCTACCGCATCTCCCAGGGATGGGACCCGGTCGCCCGGATGCAGCATGTCGACCTGTTCACCTGGCTACGCGGCGACATTCTGGTCAAAGCCGACAAGATGACCATGGCCAACTCGCTCGAGCTGCGCGTGCCGTTTCTCGACTCCGCGGTTTTCGAGGTCGCGGCCGACATCCCGCTGGATGAGAAGGTCACCAAGGAGACCACCAAGCACGCGCTGCGTCGCGCGCTGGCGATGATCGTCCCGGAACACGTGCTGAACCGCCGCAAGCTCGGTTTCCCTGTCCCGATCCGCTACTGGCTGCGCGACGAGATGTACGACTGGGCGCAAGGAATCATCAATGACTCGGCCACCAACGAGGTGATCGACAAGCCCGCCGTGCTGCGTATGCTCGCGGATCATCGTGACGGGAACGTCGACCACAGCAGGCGCATCTGGGCGCTGCTGGTCTTCATGCTCTGGCACGGCATCTTCATCGAGGGCCGCATCAAACCGGAGGTTCCGGAGCCCCACTACCCCGTGAAGCTCTGACTCCGGAAAGCCAAAACCCCGGTTGCGCTCGGTTCGGCGGTGCGAGCCGAAGGGGTCCTCGGGTACCGGATATGTACCGAAGGAGGCCTTCGGCTCACCAGCCTTGCCTCCGGCTTCCCTCGGACGGGTGACCGCAGCGGAGGCTGGTGGATATTACTCGGAGGTAAGGGTGTCGCGTTCCTGCTCGACCCTCTACGGTCGCGGATGTGACGAAGGTAACGGAGCCGGAAAGCTTGCAGGAACTGATCGCGGATTGCGGTGCGATCCCCAGGATGCGTGCTGCTGCGACCGCAACGGCGAGCCGGGCAGCGGAAACGGCGCCCGCGTGGGAGATCGACGAGCGCTGTCGGCAACACGTCGCCGAGCTCGACGAGTACGTCTAGCCCCGGCCAGACCACCGCGAATTAGGCAGTGGGGCCGCGAGCCTGCAGGCTCGCGGCCCCACTCGCGACAACTCCGTCACGCCTCGCCACGGCCGACGGCGGCGCGCACGATCTCAGTTGAACGAGTCCCCGCAGGCGCACGACCCCGTGGCCTGGGGGTTTTCGATGGTGAAACCCTGCTTCTCGATGGTGTCGACGAAGTCGATGACGGCTTCCTGCACGTAGGGAGCACTCATCCGGTCAACAGCCACCTGCAGGCCGTTGAACTCGCGGAAGAGATCCCCGTCCAACGTGCGCTCGTCAAAGAACAGCTGGTAGCGGAGGCCCGCACACCCACCAGGCTGCACAGCGAGGCGCAGGTGCATGTCGTCCCGGCCCTCCTGCTCGAGCAGGGCCTTCGCCTTGGCCGCCGCAGCGTCTGTCAGGACCACCCCGTGCGTGGCCTCGGCGGTTCCCGGCTGTTCGCCGGTCTGCTCAGCAGTCGTCATGGCACTCCCTTACGGTGTCGCTCTGGTGCGTCGTTCGCGTCCACCAGGGTGAACGTCACCATCGACCCGGAGCATTCCGATGAGCTCCGGCGTTGATGGCACCACGTCCATGGTGACACATGCCGTGGCCACCTGAACATCAACGTGACCCCTACAATACCCTGGTGAAGTGAGGTTCTTCCGTCGTAACACGTCCGCAGCTGACAACGACGCCGACAGCGAGACCGAGGCAGGCGTCGACGAGGTGGACCAGCAGGCTCCGAAGGGGGCTACCCCGAAGAAGGGGCGGCCGACCCCGCGCCGGAACCAGGCCGCGCCGGGTAAGCGCGGCCCCGTGCCACCGCCACCGCGCAACACCCGGGAGGCCATCAAACGGAGCAGGCAGCTGCGCAAGCAGAGCCCTGCCTCGAAGATGACCAAGGAGGAGCGCAAGGCCGCGGCCAAGGAACGCAGGGAACGCATGATGGCCGGGGACGAACGGTACCTGCTGCCGAGGGATCGCGGCCCGGTGAAGGCCTTCGTCCGCGACGTGGTCGACTCGCGCCGCAACCTGCTCGGCCTGTTCATGCCGCTGGCGATCATCGTGTTCATGTCGCTGCTGGTGCCGGATCCCGCCATCCAGCAGTGGGCCACGCTGGTGACCACGGTGATGCTGTTCGGCATGGTGATCGAGGGCGTGTCCAACGGTCGCAGGATCACCCGCCTTGCCAGGGAGCACTTCCCGAACGAGACCATCAAGGGCCGTTCGATCGGCTGGTACGCCTTCGTGCGCGCCACTCAGTTGCGCAGGCTCCGCGTCCCACGGCCGCGGGTGAAACCGGGTGATCCGGTCAAGGTGCGGTAACCGGCGAGCCCCAGGATGTCGCCAGCCATGACGCCCGAGCACACCGGAGGTGACGACCCGGCCGCCCAGGCCGTCACCTTCGACCGCGCCGCGACCCCCGACGAGCAGGCCCGCACCGCGGCGCTGACCCGCGCGGGTCCGCCGCTACTCAGCACACCGGTGCCGTGCGGACCGCCCGTGCAGTCCGCACGGCAGGCAACCGGGCACACCCATGCGGGCGCGCGTGGCGGGGCCCGTGCCGATGGCCTCGGCGTGCTCGACGAGCTGGCTGGCTGGATCGCCGCGTGCCAGGGCCACTACCCGCCGCAGCCGCTGGCACGGCCACGGCACGTGATCTTCGCCGCCGATCACGGTATCGCCGAACGCGGCGTCTCGGTACGCGCGGCGGGGTCGACGGCTGCGTGGCTGACCGAGCCCGCTCCCCCGGCAACGGCGATGCGGTTGCTGCGCTCGGCAGGCGACCCCGCTCCGAGGATGGTCGACATCGGTCTCGCGGGTGAGCTCGATCCGCACCTGGCCGATACCCGCTTCCGGGTGTGCCGCTCCTCCCGGCCCATCGATGTGGCCGACGCGCTCGACGATGCAGAGGCCCGCGCCGCCGTGGCTGCAGGAAGGGCGATCGCCGACGGCGAGATCGATTCCGGCAGCGATCTGCTGCTCGGTACCGCCCTCGGCGTCGGGGTCTCCACTCCTGCCGCCGCGATCATCGCGGCGCTGACCGGTACCGAGCCGGTCGCCGTCACCGGCCGAGGTTCCGGCATCGACGATGCGGCGTGGATGCGCAAGGCCGCTGCCGTTCGGGATGCGCTGCGCCGTGCCCGGTCGGTACTGGCCGACCCCGTCGCGGTGTTGCGCACCGTCGGCGGCGCCGATATCGCGGCGCTGACCGGTTTCCTGGCACAGGCCGCGGTGCGACGCACCCCGGTGCTACTCGACGGTCTGGGTGCGGCCGCGGCGGCGCTGATGGCAGCCGAGCTGGTGCCCGGTGCCCGTGCCTGGTGGCGCCCCACCCACCGGCTGCCGGAGCCCGCGCACCCCGCGGTGCTCGACCGGCTGGAGCTGGAGCCGGTCCTCGAGCTGCCGATGGCGGCCGCTGCGGCGCCCGCCGCACTGTCGGTGCTGGTGATGGCGACGGCTGCGCACGCCGATCACGGCAGGGCGGCTCCCGACGAGACGCATCCCGACCCCGGCTCCGGGGTCGGGAGCGCCTGAGGCCACTCAGGACAGCGTGTACCGCCAGCCGTGCGGGTCCGCATCCCGACCCGTCTGGATCCCGATCAGTGCCTCACGCAGCCGCATTGTCACCTCGCCCGGCTGGCCCCCGGCGATGTCGAAGGCCCCACCGGAATGCTTGACGTGCCCGACCGGGGTGATCACCGCGGCGGTGCCACAGGCGAACACCTCGGTAAGTTCCCCCGATGTAGCCGCCTTCTCCCATTCGTCGGTCGAGATCTTGCGCTCGGTCACCGGGTAGCCGAAGTCCTGGCAGAGCGTGATCAGCGAGTCCCGGGTCACGCCGGGAAGCAGGCTCCCGGTGAGCTCGGGGGTGACGATCTGGGCGTTCTCGCCGGACCCGAACACGAAGAACAGGTTCATGCCCCCCATTTCCTCGACCCAGGCATGCTCCACCGCGTCGAGCCACACCACTTGGTCGCAGCCCTGCTCCACGGCCTGGGCCTGCGCGACGAACGAGGCACCGTAGTTGCCTGCACACTTGACGTAGCCGGTGCCCCCGGGGGCGGCGCGCGTGTAGTCGGTGGACAGCCACACGCTGACCGGCTTGACTCCCCCGGCGAAGTACGATCCCGCAGGCGAGGCGATCAGCATGTAGAGGTACCGATTGGCAGGCCGGTTCACACCGAGGCTGGCCTCGGTCGCGATGGTGAACGGCCGCAGGTACAGCGAGGCGCCCTCACCCTCGGGAACCCACCGGCCGTCGGCGGCGATCAGCTCCGTCAGCGAGTCGAGGAAGACCTCGTCCGGCAGCTCCGGGATGGCCAGCCTGCGGGCCGAGCGGCGGAACCGAACGGCGTTGCGTCCCGGCCGGAACGACGCGATCGATCCGTCGGGCTGCCGGTAGGCCTTCAGCCCTTCGAAGATCGCCTGACCGTAGTGCAGCACCGAGGTGGCGGGATCCAGCGTGATCGGCGCGTACGGTTCGACAGTGGCGTCGTGCCAGCCGCGGTCGCTGTCCCAGCGCACCGTCACCATGTGGTCGGTGAACTGGGTGCCGAAACCGGGATTCGCCAGTACCTCAGCTACGCGCTCCGGGGTCGCCGGTGAGGTGCTGAGGTTTCGCGTGAATGGTAGTGAGGTCGTCATGGCAGAACCGTATCCTCGAGCTGGAATCGTCCGGTAGGTCTTTTCGCAACGGGCCGCGGGCGTGGCACCGGTACCGCCGGTGCTCCCCGGCGCGGGCACCTCGGCTCCGCCCGCGAGGCCTCTCAGCTTAAACCGTTGGTGGCGGCGCGGCGATCGCCCCTCCCACGCGGGTACACCCACCCCGCCGCCACGCCGACCACGGCAACTCCCGACGCCAGCAGTAGCGCCGTTACCGGTGTCAGCAACGACGCCATGAGTGCCGCCACCACCGCAGGCAGCGCCACACGGCTACCGGCGGCTGCTGCTCCCGGTAACGGTGTGGCGACGAGCCCGTCGGCGGCGATGCGGAGCGCGACGACCGCCCCAGGCACGGTCGCCAGCACCACGACACCGTGCAGCATGCCGGTCAGCGCCGCTGCGTCGGCGGCCACCAGCGCGTCCCGCACCGGAACCGGCGACAGTCCGAGCCTGTGGGGGCCCAGCTGGTACAGCGCAGCGGCGGACACCGCGACGGCCACCGCGGTCGACCCGGCCACCCGCAGCAGCGGTATAGCGCGCCGCCTCACGGGGGTGGTCACAGTGAACAGCCCGAACATCACCGCGGCGCTCGCAGGCACGGCCAGGAAGGCTGGCAACCACGCCTGCCCGGCTGCTGCCAGCTCGGTTTCCGGGCTCGCTCCTGCCGAGGGTACGGGGGCGACGGCAACGCAGACCGCCACGAAGGCGACGGCGGCCACCGCCAGCGTCGCGGTGAGCGTCCACGACACCGGCCGCGGCACCGGCGGGTCCATCGCCGTGATCGCGGCGGCGACCAGCAGCACCGCTAGTCCGGCGAGCGTCTCGTGGTCCGGGGCGAGGTACCGCGCGAAGGTCGACGCGAGCAGCGCCGCCAGACCGATCGCCGCCGCGACACGCATTTCTGGCCAGGCAGGACGGTCGAACCACACCGAGACAGCGGCAACCGCGCCCGCGAGCAGCAGCCCGCCGAGCAGCCACCAGCCGCCGACGGCCGCGCCAACGGCGATACCGATCAACAGCCCGCCGCCGAGCAGCACCCGCAGTCACCGCCCTCTCCACCTCGACCGTGTCCGGCGCACCCACTATCACGGCCTCGCATCCGGCCAGCGCGAGCCTCCCCGCTGCGCGAACTCCGGAGCACCCGTCCCGCCTGTGCAACCGACCCTCTCGTGACACCACCGCGCGCCCCGTCAATAGCATGGCACTCAGTCCGGCCACGCCCGCTGGACCGTGCACAACCGTCCGGGACCCGACGCTCGACCACATCCTCGACCAGGAAGCAAGGAGCAACTCGTGACCCTTCCCCAGTTCACGCTCATCGACAACCGGGACGACGCCGTGACCGCGAGCCGTGCCGAGGCCGTCATCATCGGCACCGTACAGGGCGAGGACGGCGTCGAGGTCGCCGACGGCGCGCAGGCGGTCGATGCCGCGTTCGACGGCACACTGACCGAGGTGCTCAGCGCGCTCGGCGCCAAGGGCAAGGCCGACGAGGTCGTCAAGATACCCACATTCGGCAGGCTCACCGCGCCCGTGGTCGTCGCGGCAGGGCTGGGTAAGCGTGCCGAGGGCGGGGTCACCGCCGAGCAGGTGCGGCGCGCCAGCGGCGCCGCGGCCAGGGCGTTGAACGGCGCCTCGCATGCGCTGACCACGCTCTCCGCGATAGACCTGCAGGCGAGCGTGGAAGGCACCGCCCTCGGCGCCTACACCTTCACCGAGTACAAGTCGGAACCGAACGGCCACTCCCTCACCGAGGTGGAGGTGCTGCGGCCGGTGTCAGGAGAGCACGACGAGCACCGGAACACCCTCACCGCGGCGTCGGCCATCGCCTCGGCGGTCGCGCTCGCCCGGGACCTGGTGAACACCCCGCCCAACGAGCTGTTCCCGGCGTCGTTCGCCGACCGGGCACGCGAGCAGGCCGAGGCCGAGGGCCTGAGCGTCGAGGTGCTCGATGAGAAGGACCTGGAGCGCGGCCGTTACGGCGGCATCCTGGGGGTCGGCGGTGGCTCGGCGAGGAAGCCGCGGCTGGTGCGCCTGCGGTACCGGGGCGAGCGGCCGGTGGCCAAGGTCGCGCTCGTCGGCAAGGGCATCACCTTCGACACCGGCGGGATCTCCATCAAGCCCGCAGCGAACATGGAGAACATGACCTCCGACATGGCCGGTGCCGCCGCGGTGCTGGCGACGGCCGTGCTCGCCGCGAAGCTACGTTACCCGCTCGAGGTCACCGCCTACCTCCCGCTCGCGGAGAACATGCCGTCGGCCACGGCCTACCGGCCGGGGGATGTGTTGGAGATGTACGGCGGCAAGACCGTCGAGGTGATCAACACCGACGCCGAGGGGCGTCTGGTGCTGGCCGATGCCATCGTGCGGGCAGCGGAGGACGATCCGGACTACCTCATCGAGACCTCCACGCTCACGGGTGCGCAGCCGATCGCGCTCGGCAACCGCACCGCGGGGGTGATGGGTTCGGACGAGTTCCGGGACCGCGTCGCCGACGTGGCCCGGCGCACCGGCGAGGGAGGCTGGGCGATGCCGCTGCCGGAGGAGCTGCGTGCCGATCTCGATTCGCGGGTGGCCGACATCGCCAACGTGACGGGCAATCGCTGGGGCGGCATGCTCGTCGCCGGGGTGTTCCTCCGCGAGTTCGTGGCCGAGAACCTGCCTTGGGCACACATCGACGTCGCGGGTCCTGCCTACAACACCACCTCCGCCTGGGGCTACACCGGCAAGGGCGGTACCGGCGTTCCGGTGCGTACGCTGGCTGCCGTGCTGGCGGAGATCGCGGGAAGCGGGGACTGACGGGAGTACGCGGGTGTCCTGGTCCCCGGTTCCGCTGCCCGAGCCACGGTTGCCGGGCTGGCAGCCGGACGGCTATGTCGAGCTGGTGGTCGGCACCGCACTGACGGCCTCGCGCGCGCAGCTGGCCGCCACCGTCACCCATACCGGGTTGCTGCTGTCGTGTTGCGGGTTCGAGGCCGCATCGGACCAGGTGATCGACACGTGGTGGCGCGCGACCGGCGGGCAGGTCGGCGAGCTGCACACCGACGCGGTATCCACCAGGGCGCTCACCGTGCAGCTCGCCAACCGGACCGACCGCCCAGGCTGGGCGCGCGAGCTGCCACCGCCCGACCTCGACGCCGTCGAGCGCGATCACCAGCGCTATCTCGCGCGGGAACGGGCCGACGTCGCGGAGGGGGCCGAGGGTGCCGTTGCGGACGGAGATCGGGACGAGCGCGCCGGGGACGACGTCGCGGGCGCGCTCGCAGGTCTCGCGCGCGACATCGCCGCGGCGGAGGGCGGGATCACGCCTGCCGATCCGCTCAGGGCGGCTGCGCGGGAAGCGGACGAGGCCGCTCGCGGCG
Organism: Haloechinothrix sp. LS1_15; assembly: GCF_033042135.1. Taxonomy (NCBI): domain Bacteria; kingdom Bacillati; phylum Actinomycetota; class Actinomycetes; order Pseudonocardiales; family Pseudonocardiaceae; genus Haloechinothrix; species Haloechinothrix sp. LS1_15. The sequence goes on from NZ_WBXM01000005.1 coordinate 80,444, forward strand.
GTGACGGCGCAGCCACGGACGCTGCCCTGCGACGCTGGTGCGAGCTCGCGCGGCAGCGGACGTGGCCTCCGGTGGCCATGCTCGGCGCCTGCCGCTCACTGGCGCCGATGCTGCGCGACGGCGCGCTCGCGGGGTCGCTCGGGGTCGACCACGACTGGGCGCAGCGCTGCGCCGGGGAGTTGCAGGCCGCGATCCGGCAGCGGTACCCGAGGGACGAGATCGACCGCTCCGGCGGGCGTGGCATGCGCGAACTCCTCGAAGAGATACTGGCAATGCGCGGCCACCCTGACCTTCCCGCCGCCCCGCTACCCGCGCCGGCGCCACCCGCCGCCGTCAGCGCGGCCGAACGCCGGTTGCGCCTCCAGCTTCCCCCCGACTACCGGGAGTTCCTGCTGACCAGCGACGGCCTACCCGCCGATGTCGCCTTTCCCCGGATGCTCGGCGCGGCCGAACTGCGCCCAAGAGCCGAGCGCGGGGTGGTGCCGGTGAGCGAGCCCGCACCGCTCACCGCAGCGCTGGTGCTGCTGGTGGACATCACGCTCGCGGCAGGCGGCACCGGCGCCCGTGACGTGCCCGCCGAGATCCGACGGGTGGCGAGCGGGGCAAGTGGCTGGCGCGCCATCGAGTACGACCCCGAGCTCGGTTCGACCGTCTACGCGAGCTTCCGCGAACTACTGGAGGGGCACCTGCACCTGCTGCGGCGCTCCCGCGGGTGACCCCCTGACATGTGGTGGTACTGGCCGCCCGCTAGCTGTCCTCCTGGCGTCGCCTGCGCCGCTGCATGATCCGCTGCCGCTCGGTATAGTCCCGCATCCGCTGCGGGTATCCCACCTTGGAGACCTCGTACACCGGCATCGCGCGTTCGTGGCCGAACTTCTGGGCGGCGTCCAGGCTGCCGATCCTGCGACGTGTCCACTCACCGTCATGGGCGATCAGCACCACGGTGGTCTCGGTGATCCGGGTGGCCGGTTCCACGAACGCCTCGACACCGCGCCGCTGCGCGGCCCACTCGTCGAGATGCGCGATGTCCTCGGAGTCCGATTTGGCGGCCTTGCCCGCCACCCCCGCAGTCCGGCCCGACCTGCGACGCCTGCGAAACGCGTCGAATAGACCCACGCGACACCACCTCAGTTCCAGTCGATCCACTACGCCACGGCTGGTTCCCCCGCCGCGGCAGGCCAACCGGCACGCGCGGTAACGGCTCCGTACCGTCGCCGTACCTGTTCCCATTATCACCACGATCTTTCCCCTGTTGGTCACGCGCACCCGCGGGTAACTCGCTACGGTGGCAACGGGAGTGACAAGATGATGTATGCCACCGGTCACACGGCAGCACCGGTGGCAGGGAGGACGAGTCGACGTCTTCAACTGCACAGCCTGCACAAGGAGAGTACGAAGTGTCTGATCATTCCGCTGACCTGGTGATCCTTGGTGGCGGATCGGGCGGTTATGCCGCAGCATTCCGTGCGGCCGAGCTGGGCCTGTCCGTGACCCTTATCGAGAAGGACAAGCTCGGAGGGACGTGTCTGCACCGCGGGTGCATTCCCACCAAGGCCCTGCTCCACTCCGCCGAGATCGCCGATGCGGCACGGGAGGCCGATCAGTTCGGGGTGAAGGCCTCCCTGGAGGGCGTCGACATCGCCGGGGTCAACAAGTACAAGGACGGCATCGTCAACCGCCTGTACAAGGGCCTGCACGGATTGGCGAAGGCGCACAACGTCACCTTCGTCGAAGGCAGTGGCACCTTCGTGGGCAACAACACCGTCGAGGTGGATGGCACCCGCTACACCGGAACGAACGTGCTGCTTGCCACCGGCTCCTATTCCAAGACGTTACCGGGCCTGGAACTGGGCGGCAGGGTCGTCGCCAGCGAGCAGGCACTCACCCTCGACTACGTTCCCGAGCGCGTCGTGGTGCTCGGCGGGGGCGTGATCGGGGTGGAGTTCGCCAGCGTCTGGGCATCGTTCGGAGCCGACGTGACGATCGTCGAGGCACTGCCCCGGCTCGTACCCGCCGAGGACGAGTTCGCGTCGAAGCAACTCGAGCGCGCGTTCCGGCGACGCAAGATCGGTTTCAAGACCGGCGTGAAGTTCACCGGGGCCACCCAGGACGACAACGGCGTGCAGGTCTCGCTGGAGACCGGCGAGACGCTGGAGGCCGATCTGCTGCTCGTGGCCGTCGGGCGGGGACCGAACACGGCAGGCCATGGCTTCGCCGAGGCCGGGGTGGCCATGGAGAACGGTTTCGTGACCACCGACGAACGGCTGCGGACGAACCTGCCAGGGGTCTACGCTGTCGGCGACATCGTCGCCGGGTACCAGCTGGCGCATCGCGGATTCGCGCAGGGGATTTTCGTGGCCGAGGAGATCGCGGGGCAGCAGCCGCAGCCGATCGACGAGGCCGGTATCCCCCGCGTGACCTACTGCCGCCCTGAGGTCGCCTCGGTCGGGTTGTCGGAGGACCAGGCTCGCGAGCGGTACGGGCCGAACGTCACCTCGTTCACCTACGACCTCAGCGGCAACGGAAGGAGCCAGATCCTCAAGACCTCGGGCGCGGTCAAGGTGATCCAGGCCCCCGACGGCCCCGTCGTGGGATTGCACCTGGTCGGGGACCGCGTCGGTGAGCTGATCGGCGAGGCCCAGCTGATCTACAACTGGGAGGCGTTCCCCGCAGATGTGGCGCCGTTGATCCACGCGCACCCGACCCAGACCGAAGCGCTCGGCGAGGCGCATCTCGCGCTGGCCGGGAAGCCACTGCACGTTCACAGCTGACCCAAGAAGCGACAGACCAGCACGAGAGTCCCATGCACACCAGTCGGGTTATTCGGCCACAGGGCGAGGGCAGCGAACCCAACAGCCCCGACCCGCAGGCGGGTGAACACCCGCAGGCGGCGAATAACCCTCCGCTAACCAGAGCCTGAGGAGTCTGCAAGAGATGGCCTTCTCCCTCACACTGCCGGAACTCGGCGAGAGCGTCACCGAAGGCACCGTCACCCGGTGGCTCAAGCAGGAGGGCGACCGCGTCGAGGTGGACGAACCCCTGCTGGAGATCTCCACCGACAAGGTCGACACCGAGGTCCCCTCCCCCGTCGCCGGTACCGTCACCCGGATCGTCGCCACGGCGGACACGACCGTCGAGGTCGGGTCCGAGCTCGCGGTCATCGACGACGGTTCCGGCGGCGATGCCGCGCCCGCGAGCCAGGGCGGGCAGGCTGCCGAGCAGTCGCAGGAGCAACCCGCCCAGCAAGCGGCCGCGCCGCCGGAACCGGAGCCCACGCCGGCCGCCGCCCAGCAAGCCCCCGCCCAACAGGCGAGCCAAGGGACGCCGGTGACCCTGCCCGAGCTGGGTGAGAGCGTCACCGAAGGCACCGTCACCCGGTGGCTCAAGCAGGTCGGCGACCGCGTCGAGGTGGACGAACCCCTGCTGGAGATCTCCACCGACAAGGTCGACACCGAGGTCCCCTCCCCCGTCACCGGTACCGTCCTGGAGATCACCGCGGAGGCGGATCAGACGGTGGAGGTGGGCTCGCAGCTCGCCGTGATCGGTGACGGCGCACCGGCGGGGGGCGGCGCGCCGCCTCAGCAGCCCGCCCAACAGGAGCAACCGCCGCCCCAGCAGGCTCCCGAGCAGACCGTTGGCCAGCCGCAGCAAGCGCAACCCGAACAGCCCGCACCGGGCACCGCCCAACAAGCCCAGCGGCAGGAACCGACCCCTGCCCCGAGTAACGGCGAGGTGACGACCGCGGACGGGGCTGGGACCGAAACACCGTACGTCACCCCCCTGGTCCGCAAACTCGCCGCGGAACACGGCATCGACCTGAACGCCGTCCAGGGCAGCGGCGTCGGTGGGCGCATCCGCAAGCAGGACGTCATGGCCGCGGTCGAGGCGAAGCAGCAGCGCGAGGCCGCGGCCCAGCCTGCGGAGCCGCAGGCCGCGACCCAGCAGGCGGCGGCCCCGGCCGCACCGGCGCCCGCAGCCCCGGACACGTCCGGGCTGCGCGGGAGTACGCAGAAGGCCAATCGCGTCCGGATGACCATCGCCAAGCGGACCAGGGAGTCGCTGCAGACGTCGGCTCAGCTGACGCAGGTACACGAGGTGGATGTCACCGCGATCGCGCGGCTGCGGGACCGGGCCAAGGCCTCGTTCCAGGAGCGGGAGGGGGTCAAGCTGACCTTCCTGCCGTTCTTCGCCAAGGCCACGGTGGAGGCGCTGAAGCAGCACCCGAACGTCAATGCCTACCTCGACGAGGAGGCGCAGCAGATCACCTACTTCGACGCCGAGCACCTCGCCGTGGCGGTCGACACCGATCGTGGGCTGATCTCGCCGGTGCTGCACAACGCGGGCGAACTGAACCTCGCCGGGCTGGCGGCGCGCATCGCGGACCTGGCTGACCGCACGCGCACCAACAAGATCAAGCCGGAAGAGCTGTCCGGTGGCACGTTCACCGTGACCAACCTCGGCAGCAACGGCGCCCTGTTCGACACGCCCATCATCAATCAACCCCAGTCCGGCATCCTCGGGGTCGGCTCGGTGGTCAAGCGTCCGGTCGTGGTCTCGGACAGCGAGAACGGCGACAGCATCGCCATCCGCTCCATGGCTTACCTTGCGCTGACCTATGACCACCGGTTGATCGACGGTGCGGATGCCGGGCGGTTCGTGACCACCATCAAGAAGCGGCTGGAGGAGGGCAACTTCGAAGCGGAGCTCGGCCTGTAGGCGCTTCGGGTGTGGTGTCGCGCGGGTGGGCGCCGGGTCCCCGCCCACCCGCGCGGTTGCAACGCGGCGGAAAGGTGTCGATGATGCGGGTACTGATCGCGGGATCGAGCGGTTTCATCGGCAGCGCGCTGACCACCGAGTTACGCGGTGCCGGGCACGAGGTTCGCACCCTGGTCCGTAGGCAGCCGGGCAACGTCGGCGGCGATACCGAGTACGCATGGGACCCGCCACGAGGCGCCCTCTCCTCGGAGGCTCTCGACGGTGTCGACGCGGTGGTCAACCTGTGCGGCGCCCCGCTGACGGGTCGGTGGAGCGAGGCCCGTAAGCAGCAACTACGCGACAGCCGTATCGTGCCGACCGAGGTACTGGCCGAGGCGGTCGCCGAGCACGGCGTCCCTAGCCTGATCAATGCCTCGGCCGTCGGTTACTACGGCGACACCGGTGACACGCTCGTCGACGAGTCGGCGGGCGCGGGCAGCGGGTTCCTCGCCGAGTTGTGCGCGGACTGGGAGCAGGCCACCCGGCAGGCGCAGCGAGCGGGAGCGCGTGTCGTGCGGCTGCGCACCGGGATCGTCCTGGGCAGCGACGGCGGTTTGCTCCGCGTGCTCAAGCCGCTGTTCTCGCTCGCGCTCGGCGGGCGGCTCGGCGCGGGCGAGCAGTACATGCCCTGGATCAGCCTGACCGACCAGATCGCGGCGATCCGCTATGCCGTCGAGCACGCCGAGGTGTCCGGTCCTGCCAACCTGTCCGCTCCGAACCCGGTGACCAACGCCGAGTTCACTCGGGCGCTCGGCCGGGCAGTGCACCGGCCCGCCCCCTGGGTGGTGCCGTCGTTCGCGTTGCGAATGGCGCTCAGTGAAGCCGCCGACGAGATGGCCTTGGTCAGCCAGCGCGCCGTGCCTGCGGCGTTACGCTCGGCTGGTTTCTCATTTACCCATACCGAGCTGGACGCGGCACTGGTCGACGAGCTCGCGGGCAGCCGAGGGTGACATCGGGGTGGGGCGTACCGATCGACGTTGACCCGGCTCAGGTACCACCGCAGCCAGACGGGCAGGCACACGAAGGGAGTAGTCTCGGATCGTGACTTCTGCACAGCACAGTTGCCGCGAGTCGACCGATCCCGTCGCGGTACGGGAACTCGGCACCATCGAGTACACCGAGGCCTGGGAATTGCAGCGCAAGCTCGCCACCGCGCGAGCCGCGGGCGGTGACGACACCCTGCTGCTGCTCGAGCACCCGTCCGTCTACACCGCGGGCAAGCGCACCGAGGACAGCGAGCGCCCGACCGACGGGACCCCGGTGATCGACGTCGACCGGGGCGGCAAGATCACCTGGCACGGGCCGGGGCAGCTCGTCGGTTACCCGATCGTCAAGCTGGCCGATCCCATCGACGTCCTGCACTACGTGCGGCGCCTCGAAGAGGCCATGATGGCGGTGTGCGACCGGTTCAGGGTGCATACCGGACGGGTGGACGGCAGGAGCGGCGTGTGGCTGCCCGGCGACGAGCGGGGACCGGAACGCAAGATCGCGGCGATCGGTATCCGGGTACAGCAAGGCGTCACGATGCACGGGTTCGAGCTGAACTGCGATGCCGATCTGGCGGCGTTCGGCCGCATCGTGCCGTGCGGTATCAGCGACGCCGGGGTGACCTCGCTGTCGGCCGAGGTCGGCCGCGACGTCACCGTGGCCGAGGTGCTGCCGATGGCTCAGGAAGCGGTACTCGCCGCGCTGGACGGCACGCTGCCCGTGGACGACTCGCGGTGGCTGGAGCGCACGGCCGCGCGCTCGGCCCCGCAAGCACCGGGGGTCACCTTCGCGTTCCCGGACAGCTGACGCCCGGTCGTGGCGGCAGGCTCGGCGGTCGGGCTCAGGTTTCCTCGCCTGCGACCTTGTTCTTGATCTTGCCGGCGATCGCGGAGGGCGTCTTCTTCCGCCGCCCGCAGGCGTCGCGTGATCGTGGCTGCTTCGCTACCTCGGCCGAGGCGCCTGCCCGGATCAGGATCTGCGTGATGACCTCCTCGGTCTGCGCGCTGACCTCTTTGGGATCCGATGAGCTCGCGATCGCCGATGCCGCCGCGGACAGCGCGCCGAACACCAACCTGGAGGTGATCTCCACCGGGCTCGGGATCAGCTCCCCTGCCTCGACCAGGTCGTTGACGATCGACCGCACCACCCCGTAGCTGTAGTGGCTCTCGGCCTCGCGCCACCGCTCGGCCCCCATGACCACCGGCGCCTCGTGGATGACGATGCGCTGGTATTCCGGTTCGAGGCAGATATCGAGAAAGGTCCGCAGACCCTCGACGGCACGCTCCCACGGTGCGCCGTCACCTTCGGTCACGGCCGTGAGTTTGCTGTGCACCCGCCGTTCGACGGCGTCGAACACGGCCTCGAACAACGCCTGCTTGCCGCTGAAATGGTGATACAGCGCTCCCTTGGTTACCCGGGCCCGTTTGGCGATCTCGTCCAGCGAGGTGCCCGCGTAACCGCGTTTGGTGAACAGCGCGGTCGCGCTGTCGACGAGCGCGTTGCGCGTGGATTCCGAGTACTCTAGCCGTCTGGACCTCACTGTCGTCACCCTCACATCCTGACAAACCCAGCTCGCGCGGCGATCCGTGGTAGGTTGGACCCGGTGGTCCATACCGAGAGTATGGCGCAAACTCCGAGTATGGCGCACGTCACGAGTGGCGCGCCATACCCTTACACAACGGGGGAATGAGCACTCCCGCGCCACAGCCACGCGGGAGTCGCCGGGCATCAGCCGGAAGGAGACGAGGCCATGAGCTGGGAGGACTTCTACCGCCGGCGCGAGGTGATCGATGCCGTTCTGCGCGCGGCCAGCCGTAACCCGGATGGCCCGTTACCGTTCACCGAGGTCGACGGTGCCGCCGAGGCCTTCGGAGACCAACGGCAGCTGCTGCTGGCGCTGTACTACGACTGGATGCAGCTGATGACCGGCTACTTGCGCGCGGAGGCCGCCGGGCCGGAGGACAACCACGACGCGCCGGAGGGCAGGGACGACTCCGATCACGCCGACCGGGTCGCGCGTGCCTGGCGACGCGCTGCCGCGGATCATGCCACGCTGCGCGCCGTGCTCGACGCCAACATCGACCGCTTTCCCGATGTCGGCGTGCCCGCGCTGGAGCGTGAACAGCGGGTGCTCGCGATGACCGCGGGCCTCGCGGAGCCGACGGAGCCGCCCGAGGAGGTTGCCAAGGTCGGGTCCGCGTTCCTGGCACTGACCCGCCACGCGGATTCGACCGCTGCCGAACGCAGCAGCCGCAGCGCTGCCAGTGTGCTCCGCAGGCTGGCAGCCAGCGCCTGACCAAGGCAGGCGCCGGCACCCGACCTTCCGCCCCGCGGCTTCCGTCGTCGAGCCGATCGAGCACTAGGGTGTGACCATGGCACAGCGAGCACAACACAACGGCAGGTGGACCGAGGCCGATATTCCCGACCTGTCCGGTACGACCGCGCTGGTGACCGGCGCCAACTCCGGGCTGGGGTTGCGTACCGCCACCGTGCTGGCGAGCAAGGGTGCGCAGGTGCTGCTGGCCTGCCGCTCCCCGGAGCGCGGTGGCGACGCGCTGGCCACCGTGAGCGGACAGGCCACCGGCGAGAAGCCCCGCCTGGTCCAGCTGGACCTGGCCGACTTGGACTCGGTGCGTCAGTGCGTGAGCGAGGTCGTCGAGACCACCGGGAACCGTCTGCACCTACTGATCAACAACGCCGGGGTGATGGCGACCCCGAAGGAGTTCACCAAGGATGGTTTCGAGCGCCAGTTCGGCACCAACCATCTCGGGCACGCGGCACTGACCTGGCAGCTGATGCCCGCACTCCGGGAGGCGGGGACGGAGAGGCCCAGCAGGGTGGTCACCGTTTCCAGCATCGCCGCCACGCAGGCCAAGATCGATCTGGACGATCCCAACTACCAGCACCGCTCCTACAACCCGTGGTCGGCCTACGGCCAGTCGAAGCTGGCCAACCAGGTGTTCGCGCTGGAGCTCGACCGCAGGCTGCGCACCGCGGGGGAGAACGTGATCAGCGTGGCCGCCCACCCCGGCCTGACCGCGACAGGGCTGGCGGGCACGATGGCGGGCAGCTACCGCAACCCCGTGATCTCGACGGTTCTCAAGGCGGGTAGCTGGATCAGCGACCACGTACTCGCGCAGGGCGTGAATCAGGGCAGCCTGCCCCAGCTCTACGCGGCCACCGCAAGCGAGGTCGACGGCGGCCGGTACTTCGGGCCGGACGGCTTCCGCCAGATGCGGGGCAAACCGACATCGGTGAAGCCGCTGCGCCCGGCACGGGACCCGGAGTTCGGCGGGCGCTTGTGGGAGTTGACCGCCTCGTTGACCGGCGTCACACCCGACCCCAGCTGACCGGAACGCACGCTCACCTGAACCATAGCCGTTTCGTCGCATTGTCACTGGGTATCCAGTCGGCAGATCCGTTGTCACACAGTGACGAAAGGTGGTTCAGATGGCACGGAGCGAACAATTGTACAGTCCTGGCTGGATACGCTGGGGCGCCATCATCGCCGGTGCGGTCATCGGCATCGGTGTCATGGTCCTGCTGTCGTCCCTGTGGGTGGCGATCGCGCAGGACGTGACCGCCGTGTCGAACAACTTGCACTGGTACTCGTTCGTTTCCGCGGTCGTCGCGCTGCTAATCGCTGGCTTGTTCGCCGGTTGGCTCTCCGGCGTCCGAGGACCCGGCACGGGGCTGCTGCATGGCCTGACGGTGTGGGGCCTTGTGCTGGTGGCCAGCGTGGCATTCCCGTTGCCGGCCACACTGCGCCTGTTCGACGTGTTCCAGGCGGAGCTGCCTGAGATCGGCGCGGGACCGACGTGGGCGTCCTTCTTCGGCATCCTGATCGGGCTGATTGCCGCGGTCATAGGTGGCCTCCTCGGAGGCGCGCTCACCCGCCCGCATGAAACCAGCTTCGGCGCGCCCCAGTCCGGCGGTTCCTCCGACACCGCAAGCGAAGCGGCCTCGCAGGGCGAACCGTACACGCAGGATCCGGGCGCGCGTAGCGGGTCGGGCAGCGCGAGCCGGTAGAGCGCACGCGGCTCACGCATGACGCGATCCCGCTCCGATACTCGATCGGAGCGGGATCCAATCGTGCGGGTTGGGTGCGAGTCCCAAGCGCCGAGTCACCGCTGGTCGCCAGCGGCAAGCAACGGGATGCGGCCACCAGCCAGCACCGCGTCCACCTGGCGCTGCGAGAGCTGGTGCACCAGCCGGTAGCGCTCGTCCTTGTCGAGGTTGCGGACGCTCAGTTCGGAACCCGAGCTCAGCGCCTCTCGCACCGCGTCGAGTTCCACGGTGTCCCCTTGCTCGATGCGGTCGTAGTCGGCCGGGTCGGCGAACTCGAGCGCGAGGATGCCGTAGTTCGCCAGGTTCTGCCAGTGAATCCGGGCGAACGACTTCGCGATCACGGCACGCAGTCCCAGGTGGCGCGGGGTAATGGCGGCGTGTTCCCGTGACGATCCCTGGCCGTAGTTCGCGCCGCCGACCACGATGTGCCCGCTACCACCCGCGAGCTCGCCCGCGCGCTCGGGGTAGGTCTCGTCGATCTGGGTGAAGGTGAACTCGGCGAGCTTCGGGATGTTGGAGCGGTACGGCAGCGCCCGCGCCCCGGCCGGGGAGATCTCGTCGGTTGAGATGTTGTCGCCGACCTTGAGCAGCACCGGCGCGGCGATCCGCTCGGGCAACGGCGGGAAGTCCGGCAACGCCGAGATGTTGTCGCCCTTGACGAGCTCCACCTTCGCCGACTCCTCCGGTGGCGGTGGCGGTACCAGCATGTCGGTGTTGACCGAGGCACGTTCCGGCAGCGCCAGTTCCGGATAGCCCATATCCAGCTTCTCAGCCAGCTCGCGCGGATCGGTGACCACACCGGTCAACGCCGATGCCGCCGCGGTCTCCGGCGAGCACAACCACACCGAGTCCTCGCTGGTTCCGGAACGTCCCGGGAAGTTGCGCGGGAACGTCCGCAACGAGTTCTGCCCAACGGCGGGTGCCTGGCCCATACCGATGCAACCCATGCAGCCGGCCTGGTGGATGCGCGCACCCGCGGATATCAGGTCGAAGGTGGCGCCCATCTTGGTCAGATCGGCGAAGATCTCCCGGGAGCTCGGGTTGATGTCGAAGCTCACAGCCGCGTGGGTCTGCCTGCCGCGCACCATCGCCGCGGCGATCGCGTAGTCGCGCAGCCCTGGGTTGGCTGACGAGCCGATCACTACCTGGCTGACCTCGGCGCCTGCGGCCTCGGCGACCGGAACGATGTTGTCCGGCGCCGATGGCTTGGCGATCAGCGGTTCGAGGGTGGACAGGTCGATCTCCTCGGTGACGTCGTACCCGGCTCCCTCGTCGGCGTCGAGCGGGGCGAAGTCGTGCTCCCTCCCCTCGGCGCGCAGGAACTGTCGCACCGCCTCGTCGGCGGGAAAGACCGTGGTCGTCGCGCCCAGCTCGGCTCCCATATTGGCGATGACGTGCCGGTCCATCGCGGACAACTCCGCCAACCCCGGCCCGTGGTACTCGATGATGCGGCCGACGCCGCCGGAGACGGTGTGTCGCCGCAGCATCTCCAGGATCACGTCCTTGGCCGAGACCCACGGCGGGAGCGATCCCGTCAGCCGCACGCCCCAGATCTCCGGCATCCGCAGGTACAGCGGTTCCCCCACCATGGCCATGGCGACCTCGAGCCCGCCGACGCCCATCGCCAACATGCCGAGCGACCCCGCAGCCGGGGTGTGTGAGTCCGATCCCACCATGGTCTTGCCGGGCACGCCGAAGCGCTGCATGTGCGTGGGGTGGGAAACGCCGTTGCCCGGCTTGGAGAACCACAGGCCGTAGCGCAGGCAGGCCGAGTGCAGGAACGCGTGGTCCTCGGCGTTGCGCTGGTCGGTTTGGAGCAGGTTGTGGTCCACGTACTGCACGCTGACCTCCGCCTGGGTGCGCTCCAAGCCGAGGGCTTCGAGCTGGAGCATCACCAGCGTGCCGGTCGCGTCCTGGGTGAGGGTGTGGTCGATCGCCAGGCCGATCTCCTCACCGGGCTCCATCCGCCCACTGGTCAGGTGCGAGGCGATGATCTTCTGTGCGACATTGCGTGCCATGCCTCCGGTATACCCGCGACCGGGACAGTTTCAATCACCCGTGACCGGATCGGGCGTCCCGGGACGCGCTCGCACCATCAGCGTCGCCACCTTCTCGGGCAGCGCGATCTCCCCGGTGGCGCGGAACCCCGCTGCCTCGAACGCCGCCAGCGAGGGCTGGTTGGTCGTGTCCGGTTCGGCCACCACACGGGAACACCGCCCGTCCTGTCGCAGCAAAGCGGCGGATATCTCGGCCAGCAGCGACCGGCCGATCCCGCGCCCGGTGCACCCCCACTCCCCGATCGCTACGTGCACCCCGAGGTCGTACGGGGCGTGCGGGTAATAGCCAGCGAGCCGGTCGCGCAGCACCCGGTACACCTCGAGGTAGGCGATATCGGTGCCGTCCCGCGCGACCAGGCAAGGCAGCGAGTGCTCTCCAGCCAGCTGCGTAGCGATCTCCTCCCGCCACCGCGGCAGCGACCAGTCCTGCTGCCAGAACGGCACCACGTGGGGCTGGTGCATCCAGCGGTGGATCAGTGCGATGTCCTCCTCGGCGCGGGCCACCCGTACCGACCACGGCGCGCCGGGATCCGGCCGCGGCGGTCCCGGCACGTTCACGTGCCGGCCCCCGCCGTGCCGCCCGCCGGTGCGCCGCCTCCTGCGCTGTCGGTGTTCCCGGCGTTCTCCGTGCCCTTCGAGATGCTGTGGTACAGCGGGTTGGGGACGGTGCCGTGCACCGCGGCGTGCGGACGCTCCGGACGGTCACGGTACCCGTCGAGCAGCAGCCGGTTGCGGTTCAGACACAGCCGGTCGATTTCCGGGGTGAACAGGTCGAACAGTGCGAAACGCTCGGCGAGCTCCGGGAAGCGCTTCTGGTAGGCGATCACCTCGTCAGCGACCAGCGTCCAGAACCGGTCCTCGTCGACGCCCAGGTGCTGCTCGACGATCGGTGCCAGATAGCGGAAGTGGCCGACGAACAGGCCACTCTGGATGAACTGACGCAGAAACTCGGGCGGCTCGCGCAGCAGCGCGGCGTCGACCTCGGCTGGCATGCTCTCCAGCTCGGCCACCCCGCTCTCGCTGACGTTGACGTCGTCGACGAAATCCTTCACCGCCAGCCGCCGGGGAACGTCACCATCGAACACCACGATGGTGTTCTCCCCGTGCGGCGAGAACACCACACCGTAGCGGTACAGGAAGTGCAGCAGCGGCGGCAGCAGCGCACCGAACAGCCGCGCCAGCCACTCCTCGGCACCGAGACCACAACGGCGCACCAGCTCGGCGACGAACGCCTCGCCGTGTCCGTCCACGTACAGCAACGAGGCCAGGGTCCGGGCGCGCTCGCCAGGGGACAGCCGCGCCTCCAGCGGCTGGCGCCAGATCGCGCCGAGCAACTCCCGGTACTGGTACGGCACCTCCGGGATGCTCTCCAGGTCCGTGTGCCGCACGGTGACCGAGGCCACCTCACCGAGCAGGATCGCGCCCGTCTCGTCGCGCAGGAACGGGTCGGAGCAGGCGAGGTCAAGCACCCAGGCGGTCACCGCGGGAGCGGCGACCGTCCGTTCGGTCGGCAACCCGCGCCAGACCAGCGTGTTCAAGATGGACAGCGGCAGCTTCACGTGATGCCGCTGCGGCTGATCGATGTTGCTCAGCGTGCGGATCGACTGCTGCGGCCGGTACCGGTCGGGGGCCTCACCGAGCGGCACGATCCGCTTGTGTGCCACATCGGCGGCGAAGGTCGGCAACACGACCTCGTCCCACTGCCACGGGTGCACCGGAAGCCACTCGTACTCCTCGACGGCCACGCCATGAGCGGCCAGCGCCACGGTGAACCGGTGCCGAGTCGCTTCGTCGAGCTCGCCAGCCAGCAACACATCCCGGTCCAGACCCGCCACGGCACGGTAGGTCGCCAGCGAGCGGTGTACCGCGATCCACGGCAGCCGGTACGGTTGCCGCGCCTCGGGGGCGTACCGCTCGGAGTCGCTCGCGGAGAACCCGACCCTGCCCTTGTTCGGCACCAACCAGGGATGCCCCGTCTGGTGCCCCTCGAGCTCCGCGTACGGCACCTCGGCCAGCTCGGCCACCGAGAGGGTGTTCGAACCACGCAGCCGCGTGTCGGCCGCCAGCGTCGCGGTGAGCTCACGGGCCAGGTGACCGGCCGTGTCGCCGCTGATGCCGAGCGCGGTGTGCGCGTCGCGCAGGAACAGAAGCGGGTCGGTGGCCTGCTCGCGGGTCGCGCCGACCACACGCACGATGCGGTCGGGGGCGACACGCCAGTCGGCGAACGCCCCACGGCGGGCGGTGAACTCGTAGGTCACCCCGCCGGGCAGCTCGATCCGGTATTCCTCGCCGGAGACCGGCTGCGGCCGCAACAGGTCCTCGTACGACAACTCGCCCAGCGTCTTAGCCAGCAGCTCGGCCCCCGCCCGACGCCAGGTCTGTCGATTCAGCGAGCTCGGAACGGTCAGCGACATACGTCTCCTTTCTCCGGTGGCCGGGCGCGTACCCGATAGGTGGTTCATGCCGTGGCTGTCGTGGTGAATGGGTTGGGAATGTCGCAGTACACCGACTGTGTCTCTAGTGGACCGACGAGCTCGTCCAGCCCGTCCACCCTGGTGAGCAGGTTCGCCTTGCAGCGAAGCGTCGGCGCGCCTGCCAACTCGGCAGCCAGCGGGAGGTCGTCGATCGCGCGCAACCGGGCCCGCAGCAGCTTCAGCAGCGGTCGTTCGTCGCAGCCTGCGAGCGAACCGCACGCACCGACCAGGCCGATGAGGTTGTTCACGCCGATGTAGTAACCGAGTCGCTCGTCGATGACGGCGTCGTCGCAGCGGTTGTCCCCGGCCAACCCGACGCCGGGCAACAGCCGATCCAGCGCGTCGATCCGCCGCTGCGAGATGTAGTACCCCTGGTTGTCCCGGTACCAGCCGCCACACGGCCAGCCATCGGCGTCTAGGGTCACCAGGGTGTTCTGCTGGTGGGCCTCCAGGCCGAGCCCGTAGTGCCGGTACAGCCACAGCACAGGGGCCACGACGGTGTCGAAGTAGCGCGCGCACCACCGCTCGGCGATATCCTGCCTGTCCCGCCCGGTGTGCTGCGCCAGCCGCTCGATGACCCGGGTGATCCCGGCGTGGCCCCGATCCGGCCGCTCGGCGAGCAGCCCAGCCACACACCAGACGCGGTCGGCGTGGCCGAACGGGTTGTCCCTGACCACCACTTCCAGGCCGGACTCGGCACGCCCGGTTCCCGCTGCGGGGTCCACCGCCAGCCACGCAGGGTCGCGCACGATGCCGAACCCGGGATGGTGCGTCGTGAGGTCGTCGGCCAGGCCTGCGTCGAGTAATCGGTCGATCTCGGCCCCGCGATACAGCTCGGTACGCAGGTTCTCACGCCGGGAGTTGGTGATGGGCAGGCCGAGCGAGAGCTTGAGCATCACCGCCTCATCGGGGGCGTATACGGTGCGCAATGATGCCGTCGGGTACCACTGCGGGCCGTGCGGGCCGAGGTCAAGCAGCGCGCCAGCCGCCAGCAGCTCCGTCACCCCTGACCGGTACCGCACCTCACGTGCCTGCCAGGGGTGCGCGGGCACCGCGACATAACCCTCTGGCACCTCCGGCGAAAACGGGGCGAGCAGGTTCTCCGGGTCCCCGTCGGCCGCCACGACGGAACGGTCGGCGGCGAACCAGTGCAGTGGGAAACTGCCGCGCACCTCCGGCGAGTACCGGGCCGCCTCGGCGTCGGTCAACCCGAGCCTGCTCTTCGGCGCCGGGTGCAGCGGGTGACCCAGCACCAGTGCCTGCTCAGCTGCCAGGAACGGCGTGGGCTCGGGTTCGGCTTCCTCCGGCGTCGTGCGCGCTGCCAGGAACGTAGCGATGCGGTGGGTGGAGTCGGCGACCCGCGCGACGAGGTCGGTGACCTGATCCAGCGCGCCACCCCTTGCGGCAGCGGATTCGGTGACCAGCAATGCGGCTAGCGTGACCGCGCTCACCGACTGTCCAGAGGGGAACCGGGCGGCATCGAACCGGTGGAAGCCAGCGGGTGACCGGTGGATCACGTCGACTTCCAGCCGGGTACCGCAGATGGGAAGCTCGATCGTGAGGCTGCCACCGGCGGGTACCGGCAGCGCTGTCTCACGCACCCAGCAGCGCAGCAGCGCGTCGCATGCCGCCGCCTCCGCCCGCCGCGACCAGCGGGCGATCGGTAGCGGCTCAGCGCGCGTAGGCGAGGTCACGGTCACGGTGCTCCTCCTTGTCGTGCGTTGGGGATGTCAGTCGGGGCGCTACCCCGGCCGCAGCCAGGTACAGGACCGCCGCCAGTGCCAGCGGCAGCGCGAGATGGTGCGAGGCGGCGACCGCGGCGATCCACGGGGTGACGAACAGCGCGGCGGCACGCGCCGTCTGCACCGCGGCGTAGGCGGGCCCCCCGGTGCCGGTGACCTCGAACATCCGTAGATCGACCGCGATCTGTGCGAGCGCGAGCCCGGCACCGAACACCACCCGCCCCGCAGCCAGCACCGCCGGTCCGAAGCCGACAGCCTGGCAGGCGAGCCCGGCTGCTGCCAGCACCAGTGCCGCGGGCAGCAGCGCACGGCCGAACCTGCGCTGGAGCGGGCCTGCCAGCGGTATGATCGCCAGCGCCGAGACGTGCGGCAGCAGGAACAGCGCAGCCGCCGCGGCAGGCGACATGCCGCCGGACAGCACGTACTCGGTGAAGAACGGCCGGATCATGGTGGTGGCCATCTCGAAGATCATGGCCAGCGCGGCGATCGCGACTAGCGCCGATCCTGCACGCGCGCAACGCGTCCGCCCCCGCCCGGGCGGACGGGCGCGCCGCGTGCCACCGGATCCGGGACGCCTGCCGCGGCCGAGCACCCGCCAGCAGGCGATGGCCAGGGCGAGATCGAGCACCGCGAGCGCCGAAATCCCCCAGCGCGGTTCCGGCAGCGCCACGATCGCGGCGCCGAGCAGGGTGGAGAGCACCATCGCGGTGTGGAACACCGCGACGAACGCCCGTACCCCGGTGATGCGGTCGCCGCTGCCCTCGTAGCTGGCCACCAGCGCCGGGTAGGCCAGCAGTAGGGCGCTCTTGGCCGCCACCACGACGGCGGCGAGCGCGGTGAACGCGACGTATCCGGGTGCCAGGCCCAGCGCGGCCTCGGACACCGCCGCACAGCACAGCCCGACGATGACCAGCCGCCGGATCGGCCACCGGCGTGCGGCCAGCCCCCACAGCGGCAACGCGAGCAGCCCGGCCAGCCGCGAGATCCACACGAACGCGCCGGTGGCTTGCAGGTCGTCGATGCCGAACAACTCCCGGAACAGCTGCGGCAGGAACGGCGCCAGCGCGGTCTCTCCAACCAGGAACAACCCGATGACCAGCATGAGCACCGGTCGTGCCGCCCGTTCCGCACGCATTCAGTGCCGGGCTCCTACTCGAGAGGGCACGCTTCGGCCGTGACCGGCGGCCTCGCCTGAGTCGCTGACCTCGCTGGGCTCGCTGGTTTCGGTGGCGCTGGGCGGGACCCCGAAGGTGGTGAACGCGGCCCGATCCGGCAGCGGGTACACGGTGCGGCCGGTGAGGTGGTTGAGGATCCGCGCCGCGCGCCACGCCCCGAGGGTGAGGTCGGGCGCGCCGACGCCATGGCTGTGCATCTCCGCGTTCTGCACGTACAACCCGCCGGTGACCTGGGGATCCAGCGCCACCCGGTAGTCGCCGTCGACGCGGTACCTGCCGAGGGAATCCCAGTCGATCAGCTGCCGCAGCGGGCGCAGGAACTCGACCTCCCTCGGCGCGTACCCGGTCGCCAGCACCACCCGGTCGGTGGTGACCGTGAAGTCGTGCCGCTGCTCGACCTGGCGGCAGTTCAACCGGTAACCGGCTCGCTCCGCGCTCGCCGAGGTGACCTCCACGTTGGGCGCCAGCGTCACGTCCGGCCACTGCCCCCCGATGCCGCGCTCGTACAGCAGGTCGTAGATCGCACCGATGGTGTCGTCACTGATCGCCTTGTACAGCTGCCACTGCGCCGGGATCAGCCGCTCGCGGGTATCCGCAGGTAGCTGCCGGAAGTACTCGACGTAGTCGGGGGTGAAGTGTTCGAGACCCAACTTGGAGTACTCCATCGGCGCGAACGCTGGGGTGCGCGCCAGCCACCGCAGGCGCCACCCGTACTCCGGTTGCGCGCGCAACAGGTCGAGGAAGATCTCCGCGCCGGACTGTCCGGAGCCGACCAGCGTGATGTCGCTCGCGGTGTGCAGGGACGCGCGGTTGTCCAGGTAGCGGCTGGAATGGAAGACCCGCTGGCCGGTGAGCCCGTCGAACACGGTCGGGATTGCCGGGGCGGTCCCGACCCCCAACACCACGTTGCGGGCGGCGACCGTGGTGGCGGCGCTGGAACCGACATCGCGGTACTCCACAAGGAAGTGCTCGGCGTCGGCATCCCAGCTCACCCGCTCCACCCGCGATCCGAACCGGCAGGTGGGCAGGCAGTCGGCTACCCACCGGCAGTAGTGGTCGTACTCCTGCCGCGGGATGTGGAACCGCTCGGCGAAGTAGAAGGGAAAGAGCCTGCCGTGCTCGCGCAGGTAGTTCAGAAACGACCAACGGCTGGTTGGGTCGACCAGGCTCACCAGGTCGGCGAGGAACGGCACCTGCAACACGGTGCCCTCGAGCAGCATGCCGGGGTGCCAGGCGAAGCGCTCGCTGTCCTCCAGGAACAACGCCCGCGTCCGACCCTCACCCGCGGCACCGTCTGCCAGCGCGGCCAGTGCCAGATTGAACGGCCCAATACCGACTCCCACCAGGTCGTATTCGGCCGCCGGTTGCCTGTGTCCGGTCATCCCTAACCGTCCTCCTCGGTTCCGGCCATCACGATCTCGTTGATCACCGCATCGATGTCGGTCTCGCTGGCGTGCGGGTTGAGCAGCGTGAGCTTGAGCCACACCGCACCGAACAACTCGGTGCGGCCCACCACTGCCCTGCCGCTCCGCAGCAGCCTGCGCCGCAGTTCCGCGTTGACCCGGTCCGGCCTGCCGAACGCCCGGTACCGAAAGGCCACCGTGGTCAGCGTGGGGTGCGCGGCCAGCTCCAGCGCGGGGTGAGCCTCGATCTGCTCGGCGGCGTACCTCGCGAGCGCGTGGCAGCGCTCGACCAGCTCACCCAGCCCGCTCCTACCAAGCGCGCGCATCGTCACCGCGATCTTGAAGGCGTCGGCGCGCCTGGTGGTGCGTAGCGACCGGCCGAGCAACCCGTCGTAGCCCGCATCCTCGTCATCGGCCGGGTTGAGGTAAGCCACGCGCCGCGCAAGCGGTTCCAGCGTGTTGCCATCGGCTGCCAGGAACACCCCGGACGCGATCGGCTGCCACCCCAGCTTGTGCAGGTCCAACGCGACAGAGTCACTGCGCTCGATGCCGTCAAGCAGCGGCGCCAGCGCCCCGGACAGCAGCGCGCCTCCCCCGTAGGCGCCATCGGTGTGCAGCCAGACACGGTACTCCGCGGCGATCTCGGCGATCTCCGGCAGCGGGTCGATCGCCCCGAGGTCGGTGGTGCCGGCGGTGGCAACGATCATGGCCGGGATCCCCGTGCACTGCTCCAGCGCCCTGGCAAGCGCGGCCGGGTCCATCCGGTGACGGTCATCGACGGGGACCGCGGTCACCGAGGCCTCACCGAGTCCGAGCAGCGCGGCGTTGCGCTGCACCGAGAAGTGCGCGGCCGCGGAGCAGAAAATCCGTAACCGGTACCCGGCACCGCCCACGCCGTCGTAGGCGGGTTCGGTGCCCGCGTGCTGCCGCAGCGCCGCATCCCTGGCCAGCGCCATCCCCATCAGATTGGATTCGGTGCCACCCCCGGTGAGCACGCCGGCGGCCCGGTCCGGCCGGTAGCCGGTCAACCTCGCCAGCGCCGCGATCACCTCGGTCTCCACCGTGGTCGCCGCCGGTGCCTGGTCCCACGAATCGAGCGACGGGTTCAACGCGGCGCTGACCACCTCGGCGGCCACGGCCACCGCCAGTGGCGGGCAGTGCAGGTGCGCGGCGCACGCTGGATCCGCAGGATCCACCGACCCCGCGGCCAGCATCCGGCTCAACCGGTCGAGCGCCTCATGGGACCCGGTTCCGGTGTCGGGTAACACCCAGCCGAGGGCATCACGGACGCGCTCGGCCAGCTCCTCCGGCGCGCGGGCGGGAGCGGGCCCGCCACGCTCGGCGATCCCGGCCGCGAGCGCCTCGACCGCAGTGCCGATCAGCGGGGACAGCCGGGCAGGTCCGCTCGGCCCGGCCGCCAGCTCGGCTCCCGGGACCAAGGGCCACTGCTCGCCATGGCCGAGCGCGGCGGGTGGTGCGGTGTTGACATCCACCGACATGGGTTCGCTCCCAACGACGAAAAGATCATCTTAGGCAAGGCTAACCTATAATAGGTAAGGCTAACCTACAAGAGGGGAAAACGAACTCGATCCGGGGATACGCTCGTCACAGCGCGTCACACGCGCCGGAGCAACCAGATCAAGTAGGGAGCGCCGATCAGCGCCGTGACGACCCCGACCGGGATCTCCACGGGAGCGAGCAGCGTTCGGCCAACCGCGTCGGCGCCGACCACCAGGGTCGCGCCCAGCAACGCGGCGACGGGCACCAGCCGGGCCGTTGCCGACCCCACGATGCGCCGGGCGAGGTGGGGCGCGACCAACCCGACGAACCCGACCGTGCCTACCGCGGCCGCGGTTCCCGCGGCCAGCACCGCCGCACCGCCGAGAACCAACACGCGGGTACGGGACAGCCCCAGCCCGAGCGCCCTCGGCAACACGTTACCCAGCGCAAGCAGGTCCACCGGCCGGGCGAGGACCACCAGCAACGCGACGATCAGCACCGGCAGCACGAGCCAGCCGACCGCCGTGAGATCGCGCGCGTAGGTGCTGCCAGACAACCAGGTCAGTGCCGAGGACAGGTTCATCTCGGCCCCGGTGACCATGAGGTGCACCAGCGCCTGCGCCGTGTACCCGCAGCCGAGGCCGACCAGCACCACGCGGGTGGGATCGATGCCCGAGGACGTGCCCGCGATGAGCAACACCAGTCCGAGCGTGAGCACCCCGCCCACCGCGGCCGAGAGTGGAAGCATGACGGCAGGCGCAGCGGGCAGCACCAGGATCACCAGCACGGCCCCCACCGCCGCGCCCTGGGTCACGCCGATCAGGTTGGGCTCGGCGATCGGGTTGCGCACCACCGCCTGGACCGCCACACCGGCCACGGCCAGGCACGCGCCAGCAAGCGCGGCCACCACGATGCGCGGAGCGCGGTACGAGACCACGGCGTCGGCGCCCCCGTCGCCGGATCCGAACAGCACCGCCGCCAACTCCCCCCAGGCAACCGGTACATCGCCTGCCCGCAGCCCGAGCAGCACCACGACGCCGAGCGCGGCCAGCGCCGCGAGCAGTACGGCCGTGAACCGCCCCGCAGGCAACACCCGCGCGGCGGTCACCGCCGCGCCGACGTCGGCATCCCCTGTGGTGATGCGGCGGGCCAGCAGCACGAACACCGGACCGCCGAGCAGCGCCGTGAGCACCCCGACGGGCAGCTCGCCGTAACCAGCCGAGGGTGGCTGCACCAGCTGCGCGGTCGCGTCGGCCGTCAGCACCAGGGTTGCCCCCAGCAGGGCAGCCAGCGGCAGGCGTGTCCCGTGGGCGGTCACGCCGATCGACCGCACCGCAACCGGGGCGATCAACCCGACGAACGCCACGGGCCCTGCGACGGTGACGGCAGTGGCGGCCAACCACACCGACACGACCAGAGCGGCTGGGCGGACCCGGTGTACCCGCACCCCCATGGCCTCCGCGGTTTCGTCGCCGAGCGCCAGCAAGTCGAGCTGCCGCGCGAACCCCAGCGCGACGACCGCGGCGACCAGCACGACCGCGCCAGCCAGCAGCGGCCGGTCCAGCCCGGACTGCAGCAACGAGCCGTGTCCCCAGAAGTACAGGCCCCTGGTGCTGTTCTCGTCGACGATCTGCAGGAAATCCGCGGCTGCTGTGGCGGCCAGCATGACGGTCGCACCGGCGAGCAGCACCCTGCCCGGGGTGAGCACCCCACCCGAAACCAGCAGATACACCACCAGCGCGGCGAGCAGGCCACCGGCGAAGGCGACGAGTCCACCGCCGAGCACGCCCACGTTGACCCCGGTCACCGTCACCAGGACCACCGCGAGGTAGGCACCCGCGCTGACGCCCAGGGTGTCAGGAGAGGCCAACGGATTTCGCGTTACGCCTTGCAGCAGGACCCCCGAGAGCCCCAGCGCTACGCCGGTCACGAGCCCTGCGAGCGTGCGAGGCAGCCTGCTGTCCCAGAACACCGCCTCGGTGCGCGGGTCGGCCGTTCCCGCGAGCAGGCTTCCAAGATCGGCAAGCCCGACCTCGGAGGCCCCGAGACCGATGTGGACGAGCACGACACCAACCAGCGCCGCCACGACCGCGCCGCCCACCAACGTGACCGGTGGGCGGCGCGGTAACCGGCGTGTCCTGCTCGGCGCCGGGTCAGTCAGCAATGGCCGACGCCGACTCGTCCAGCAGCATCATCGCCGAAAGCGGGCCACCGAACAGCCACGTTCCCGGATCGAGGGCTGCCACCCTGTCCTCCGCCACGAACGGCAGATCCTGCCACACGGCGTTATCACTGAGCTCGCCTGCGAACGGGTCGTCGCCGGGCAAAGATACGTACAGGAACGTCGCATCGTCCTCGATCTGGGTGAGGCTTTCGACACCGACCGTGGTCATCCCCCACTCGTCGGGATCACCCTGCCAACCGTTGTGCAGGCCGGCTTCCTCGAGCAGCATCGCGGCCATGGCTTCGCTGGTGAACAGCCGGATCGTGGGAGCGCCTTCCTCAGAGAAGCCCTGCGCTAGGGCGAAGGTCGCTCCTTCGGCGCCTGCCTCGGCGAGCCGTTCGCCGGTCTCGGCGATGCGCTCCTCCAGCGCCTCCAGGACGTCGGCGGCCTCGTCCTCCCTGCCGACCGCGGTGGCGAGCTCGGTGAAGTTGGTGCGCATCGTCTCCAACTCGGGGTCCGCCGTCGGATCGAATGCCAGCACCGGCGCGATCTCCGAGAGCTGATCGTAATTCTCGGCCAGCCGCTCGTCATCGGAGACGATCAAGTCGGGCTCCAGCGCGCGGATCGACTCGATGCTGGGCTCCTGACGGGTGCCCACGTCGGTCACGCCGTCCGGAAGTTCGGCACCAGCTGCCGAGACCCACTCCTGATAGCCCTCGGTGTCGGCCACCCCAACCGGCTCCACGCCGAGCGCGAGCAGATTCTCGGTGGCGGAGTACTCGAGCGAGATCACGTTCGTCGCCTGCTCGTCCAAGGCTACCTCACCCCGCGCGGTGTTCACGGTGATCTCCCCGTCAGCGCCAGCCTCATCCGCGGTGCCCGCACCGCAGCCGGCCACGGTGAACGCCAGCACCACCGCACAACCCAAGACAGCCGAGCTGCGAGCGCGACTGGTGTCCATACTTCACACTCCTTATCGGAAATCGATTGAACCGCTGGAAACTCACCAGGAGGGAATCGTCGGGTGTGTACTCACGCCGTCACCGGCTCCCGCCGTCGCGGGAAGCACGCCAGGTAACCGGACTCCGGGTCCCGCATCACCGTGACGTCGATGCCGAACGCCCGGTGGATCGCGCTCGAGGTGAGCACCGACTCGGGCGGTCCGGAACACAGCACGCCTTTCTCGGCGAGCACCACCACCGTGTCGGCGTAAGCGGCGGCCTGCATCAGGTCATGCAACACGACACCGCACGCGATGCCGTGGTCGCGAGCCAGCGCCCGTACCACGTCCAGCACCTCGAACTGGTGCCGCAGATCCAGGTACGTGGTGGGCTCATCGAGCAGCACGATGTCCGCGCGCTGCGCCAGCACCGTCGCCAGCCAAGCGCGTTGCCGCTCACCACCGGACAGTTCGTCCAGTCGAGCGGCGGCCAGCGGCTCGGCGTCGGTGACCGCCAGTGCCCACTCGACGGCCTCGGTGTCCTCCGGGCGGTGGCGGCCGAGCGCGCCCCGGTGCGCGTAACGGCCGTGCCGTACCAGTTCCCGCACGGTCAGCCCGGCAGGCACCTGCGGTGTCTGCGGCAAGAACGCCACCCGACGAGCCAGCGCCCGGCGCGAGTACGACTCCAGCGGCGCGCCCCCGACCCGCACCTCCCCGGCCAGTGCCGGTTGCAGACCGGCGATCGTGCGCAACACCGTCGATTTCCCGCAGCCGTTCGGGCCGACCAGCACGGTGAGCTCACCGGCGGTGAAGCCGAGCGATACGTCGCTGACCACGCGATGCGCGCCGTGTCCAGCTGCCAGCCCGTCCACGCTGAGCAGCACCCGGCCGTACGTCATACCCACCTCCCGCGTGACGACGGAGCCACTCTAACGAAGAAGGTAAGGCAAACCTAACGATCTGGGAATCCTGACGGTATCAGATACGTCACAACGGAGCAGCGGTTCTCAGCCGTCGAGCAGCCCGCGGCGGCCGAGCTGTTTCCTGGTGGTTTCGGCGTCGACGAAGTGTTCGGCGTCGATACCCAGCGCACGCGCTGCCTCGATGTTGCGGGGCAGGTCGTCGGTGAAGAAGGTCCGTTCCGGGCGCAGCCCGTACCGCTCCAGCAACGTCCGATAGATCGCAGGCGCAGGCTTGGTCACCCCTTCCTGCCCCGAGATTACGGCACCGTGCAGGCCGCCGAGGAAGTCCCAGGAGGCCACCGCGTCCCGCCACTTCGCCAGCGAGATATTGCTGAGCACGTACAGCGGGATCCCGGCCTGCCGGAGCTCGTCGAGCACCTCGGGCATGCCAGGTATCGGTCCGGCGATCATCTCGTCCCAGCGGTCGTGGTAGGCCCCGATGAAATCCGCGTAGCCGGGGAACCGGGCGGCGCGCTCGGCGACTGCCCGGCCCCATGGACGCCCGGCGTCCTGCTCGGCGTTCCATTCGGCGGGACAGACCTCGGACAGGAAGTAGGTCCGTTCGGATTCGTCCGGGATGAGGGTGGAGTACAGGTACTCAGGGTTCCAATCAAGCAGGACCCCGCCGAGGTCGAAGACGGCCGCGTGCACGTTCGGCACGATATCGTAGTCGGTTACGCTCCCAGCACCTACCGTGGAAGGTGCCGGGAGACGGCAGCGAGGATGGGAGAACCGCGATGGAGATGCCGGTCGGTACCAGCGAGCGGGCGAAGCCGTCCGACCAGATGGGCAGGTCGCTGCGGGACCTGCGCGTCTCGGTGACGGATCGCTGCAACTTCCGGTGTCGCTACTGCATGCCACGCGAGGTGTTCGGCCCCGAGCACGCCTTCCTGCCGAAGGCGGAGCTGTTGAGCTTCGAGGAGATCACCCGGCTGGTGCGGGCCTTCGCCGGGCTCGGGGTGTGCAAGATCCGGCTGACCGGGGGCGAACCGCTGTTGCGGGCCGAGCTGGAACGGCTGGTCGAGATGGTGGCCGCCGTCGAGGGCATCACCGACATCGCACTCACCACCAACGCCTCGCTGCTCGGCGCGAAGGCCGCCACGCTGCGCGAGGCCGGGTTGTCCCGGGTCACGGTTAGCCTCGACTCGCTGGACCCCGAAAGGTTCGCCGCGATCAGCGACACCCAGGTCCCGTTGACACGGGTGCTGGACGGGATGGCGGCGGCCGAGCAGGCGGGCCTGACCCCGGTCAAGATCAACGCGGTGATCAAGCGCGGGCTCAACGACGGCGACGACATCCTCGGGCTGGCCGCGCACGGCCGGGAGACCGGCAGGGTGGTGCGCTTCATCGAGTACATGGATGTCGGCACCACCAACGGGTGGCGGCTGGACGACGTGGTCCCCGCCCGCGAGATCGTCGACCGCATCCACGCCGAATGGCCGCTGGAGGCGGTAGAGCCCGCCTACTCGGGTGAGGTGGCCAACCGCTACCGGTACGCCGACGGGGCAGGCGAGATCGGCGTCATCAGCTCTGTCACCCAGCCCTTCTGCGGCACCTGCACCCGCGCCCGGCTTTCGGCCCAGGGGGAACTGTTCACCTGCCTGTTCGGCACCAAGGGCCACGATCTGCGCGGCCTGCTGCGCGACGAGTGCGCGACCGACGAGGAGCTGGACGAGCGACTGCGCTCGATCTGGCGCGTGCGTGCGGACCGCTACTCTGAACTGCGCACTGCCGAGACGGCCCGGCACCCCAAAGTGGAGATGTCCTACATCGGAGGCTAGCGCCGAGGTGTGGGGGCTGAACGTGACGCTCCGCGCCGTAGCGGGAACGAATGTCGCGTTCAGCTCACCTGGAATCGGTGGGCGCAGCTGGGTTCGAACCAGCGACCCCTTGCTTGTAAGGCAAGTGCTCTTCCGCTGAGCTATGCGCCCGGAGGGTGCCCCGAGGTCCCGGGACACCCTAGCTTGTCACGCCACGAGGTCCGCGACGGCCTTCTTCCAGGCCTGTTGGTCGCGGGGCTCACCGGGCTCGTTGGCCTCGGCGTACCGAACGACGCCCTCGGTGTCGATCAGGAACGTGCCGCGCGTGGCCAGCCCGGCTTTCTCGTTGAACACACCGTAGGTCGTGGCCACCTCGCCATGCGGCCAGAAGTCCGACAGCAGCGGGAACTGGTAACCCTGCTGCTCGGCCCAGGCCTTGAGCGAGAACGGCGTGTCCACCGACACGCCGATGACCTGTACACCCTTGCCGTCGTAGTCGGCGAACTCGTCCCGCAGCTGGCAGAGCTCGCTCTGGCAGATGCCGCTGAACGCGAACGGGTAGAACACCAGCAGTACCGGCTTGTCACCGCGGAAGTCCGACAGCGTCACCGGCTGCTTGTTGTAGTCGTTGAGCGTGAAGTCCGGGGCTTGCGAGCCAACCTCGACCGCCATTCAAGCTTCCTCTCGCTCGCTGGGTTCCATCGACCCCTCCGTCCCCGCACCACCCCGGTGTCACCGGGCTTCGCACGGTACGGGTGACTGAGCGGGGCCTGCCATCCACAGCCTATCGGCCCTCGCGCCGCATGCCGACGACAGCCCACGGTGCCAGGCGCCCCGGTGCCGTCAGCGCCGTGACTGTCGCGGCGGAACCAGCCGCACCCCAGTCCATTCCTGGTCGAGGCTGACATTGGACGTTTGCGACAGCCCGACTGTGGGCACCGCCTCGGCGATCTCGGCGGGTTCGACGTGCCCCGGCTGGCCGGTCTTCGGGGTGAGTACCCAGATCACGCCGGTCTCGTCCAGCGGGGCCCGCGCGTCGACGAGCGCGTCGCCGAGGTCGCCGTCCCCGTCGCGCCACCACAGCAGCACGACATCGATGACCTCGTCGGCGCTCTCGTCGAGGAGTTCGCCATCGATACGCTGCTCGATGGCTGCACGTACTTCCTCGCTGACATCCGAGTCCCATCCCAGTTCCTGGACCACCATGTTCGGTTCGATACCGAGCCTGTCGGCGACGTTGTTCTTGTCAACGTCTCCCGCGGCGACCACGAGCGTTAATCCTCCATCTTCCTGTGCGGCAGTAACCTACCGCAGTTGCCATGTCATCCACGTTCAGCGAACACCCGCAAGGCGCGACGCGCAACCACCAACACCGCATATCGGGGAAATCAGTGGTCATCTGAGCGCACCGAGTGACGACGCGAACCGCGACTCCGAGGCCGTTTCGATCCACTCATATTACTCCGCGGTAGATGCCTATTTCGGGCGCCACCGCCCCTGGAGGCATGTAACGATGGCAGGGATACGCGTGCGCGAATACCGCAACGGGTTCCCATACGCGCGCTGTAACGCGAGACAATGAGGAAGACCACACCATCACAGTTCAGGCTAGGAGACCCCTTGCCCCAGCAGAATACGCACGGTCAAGGCCCTACCGGCCCCGAGACGACCCGCCAGCGCCCGCCGGAACGCGTCCGCGTGATCCGGGACGGAATGGCCGCACACCTGCCCGACATCGACCCGGAGGAGACCTCCGAGTGGCTCGACTCCTTCGACGCCGCGCTGGCGCACGGCGGGCAGCAGCGCGCGCGGTTCTTGATGCTGCGCCTGCTCGAACGGGCACGGGAGCGCAATGTCGGCGTGCCGCCGCTGACAGCGACCGACTACGTCAACACCATCCCGACCGAGAACGAGCCGTGGTTCCCCGGCGACGAGGAGGTCGAGCGCCGCTACCGCGCGTTCATCCGGTGGAACGCGGCGGTCATGGTGCATCGCGCGCAGCGCCCGGGTGTCGAGGTCGGTGGGCACATCTCGACCTACGCCTCCTCCGCGGCCCTCTACGAGGTGGGCTTCAACCACTTCTTCCGCGGTAAGGACCACTCCGGGGGCGGGGACCAGATCTTCATCCAGGGCCACGCCTCCCCCGGTATCTATGCACGTGCCTACCTGGAAGGCCGGTTGACGGCCAACCAGCTGGACGGCTTCCGGCAGGAGTACTCGCACGCCGGCCCCGGCGGCGGGTTGCCCTCGTATCCCCACCCGAGGTTGATGCCGGACTTCTGGGAATACCCGACGGTGTCCATGGGGCTCGGCCCGATGAACGCGATCTACCAGGCCCGTTTCAACCGCTACCTCGCCTCTCGCGGCATCAAGGACACCAGCGACCAGCATGTCTGGTGCTTCCTCGGGGACGGCGAGATGGACGAGCCCGAGTCACGGGGCCTGATCCACATCGCCTCCGGCGAGGGGTTGGACAACCTGACCTTCGTCATCAACTGCAACCTCCAGCGGCTGGACGGACCGGTACGCGGCAACGGGAAGATCATCCAAGAGCTGGAGGCGTACTTCCGTGGTGCGGGCTGGAACGTCATCAAGGTGATCTGGGGCCGCGAGTGGGACGCGCTGCTGCACGCCGACCGGGACGGCGCCCTGGTCAACCTGATGAACACTACGCCGGACGGGGACTTCCAGACGTACAAGGCCAACGACGGCGCCTACGTCAGGGAGCACTTCTTCGGACGTGACCCGCGTACCAAGGAGCTGGTCAAGGACCTATCCGACGCCGACATCTGGAACCTCAAGCGCGGCGGGCACGACTACCGCAAGGTCTACGCCGCCTACAAGGCCGCGTTGGAGCACCACGGCCAACCCACGGTGATCCTGGCGCACACCATCAAGGGATACGGCCTCGGCGCCTCCTTCGAGGGCCGCAACGCGGCGCACCAGATGAAGAAGCTGACCCTCGACGACCTCAAGCTGTTCCGGAACGCCCAGCGCATCCCGATCAGCGACGAGGAGCTCGAGCGGAACCCGAAACTGCCCCCGTACTACCACCCCGGCGAGGACTCCGCCGAGATCGAGTACATGGTCGGCAGGCGACGCACGCTCGGCGGTTTCCTGCCCGAGCGGCGAAGCAAGGCCAAGCCGCTCGTGCTACCCGGCGACCGGCTCTACGAATCGCTGCGCAAGGGCTCTGGCAAGCAGGAAGTCGCCACCACCATGGCGTTCGTGCGGCTGGTGCGCGAGCTCGCCAAGGACGACGAGCTCGGGCACCGCGTCGTACCGATCATCCCCGATGAGGCGCGGACCTTCGGGCTCGACTCGATGTTCCCGACCGCGCAGATCTACAACCCACAGGGCCAGATCTACACCTCGGTGGACGCCCAGCTCATGCTCGCCTACAAGGAGAGCGAGCGGGGTCAGCTGTTGCACGAGGGCATCAACGAGGCAGGCTCGGTCGCCTCGCTCACCGCGATCGGCACCTCGTACGCCACGCACGGCGAGCCGATGATCCCGATCTACATCTTCTACTCGATGTTCGGGTTCCAGCGGACCGGCGACAGCTTCTACGCCGCCGCTGACCAGATGACCCGCGGGTTCGTCCTCGGCGCTACGGCGGGCAGGACCACCCTCACCGGCGAGGGGCTGCAGCACGCCGACGGTCACTCGCACCTGCTCGCGGCGACCAACCCGGCCGTGGTCAGCTACGACCCGGCGTGGTCGTTCGAGATCGCGCACATCGTGCGGGATGGGCTGCGCCGCATGTACGGCGAGACGGGCCCGGACGGCAACGGCGAGAACGTCATGTACTACCTGACGGTGTACAACCAGCCGTACCAGCAACCGCCCGAGCCGGAGAACCTCGACATCGATGGGCTGCTCCGCGGGTTGTACCGGTACGCCGAGGGCGAGCCCACCGGTGGGCCGAGGGCGCAGATCCTCGTATCCGGTGTCACCATGCCGGACGCGCTGCGCGCGCAGCGGCTCCTGGCTACCGAGTGGGGTGTGGCCGCCGACGTGTGGTCGGCGACATCCTGGTCCGAGCTGCGCAGGGAAGCCATCGAGGTCGACAGGGACAACCTGCTGCACACCGACGACGAGCCGCGGGTGCCGTACGTGACCCGCGCGCTGTCGCAGGCCGAGGGGCCTGTGGTGGCGGTATCCGACTGGATGCGCGCCGTCCCCGACCTGATCCGCCCGTGGGTGCCGGGAGACATGTACACGCTCGGCACGGACGGGTTCGGGTTCTCCGACACGCGCCCGGCTGCCCGTCGGTACTTCCTCGTCGACGCCGAATCGATCGTGGTCGCCACGCTGGCTTCGCTGGCCCGCAGGGGTGAGGTCGCCCAACGCACCGTGGTCGAGGCGGCGCGGCACTACCGGATCGACGACGTGTTCGCCGCGGCCCCCGAGGAGGCCGACACCGCCGAACCGGGCTGACATCGGGCGACACGGCGACGCTGGCGACAGGACGACCAAGCGCGACTGCCCCCGGGGCGAACGCCCCGGGGGCAGTCCTTGCCGGTCGTGCCGGTTACTGCTGGGTGCCGTGCGGCGGTGTCGGCGGCTCCTGCGAGCCGGGGCCACCCACCTGCCCTGAGCGGGTCCCTGACTGCTGGTTGCCCGAGCCGAGCTGGCTCTGCAGGCTGTCCAGCCATACCGCCCACCGCTCCTGCGCCGGCTTGATCAGGCCACCGCCGAACCCGACGACGATGACGCCGCCGATGGTGGCCAGTACGGCGATCAGCACCGGGGTGGTCACCGTGGTCGCGATCTGGACCTGGTTGAGCGCCGCGATAACACCGAGCGCCACGATCAACCAGTAGGTCGCGAAGCTCAGCACGCCACCGATGGGGCGGCCTGCCAGTGCCGAGCTGATCACGTCACGCACCATCCGGGCGATGGCCGCCGCCACGATAACCAGCACGATCGCGACCACCACGCGCGGCAGGAACGCGATGACTTCATCGAGCAGCTCGCTCACGGGGTTGGTCGGCCCGAACGCACCGAAAGCCAACTGCAATGCGATCAACAGGATGAAGAAGTACGCGATCTTCGCGACCAGCGCGCTCGCGTCGATATTGGCCTGGTTGAGCACGCCTGACAGACCGGTTCGTTCCACCAGGCTGGGGAAGCCGAGCTTGTCGAGCAGCATGCTCAACGCTTTCGCCACACCCTTCGCGATCAACCAGCCGATCAGCAGGATGATCAGGAAGAAAACGAGCTTGGGTACGAACGTGGTGATCAGGCTCCACGCTTCACCCAGCCCGTCTCTGAGCTGGTCCATTACAGTGTTCCTCCTTGCTCCCGGCGCCGATGAGGGTGATGGACGACCCGGCCGTCAGCCCCGTACGCGGCTGGTGACCGCCGGATCAGGACACCCGGAGGGTGTCCTTCGTCACAAGCGGTCCATCACCCGGCGTCGCTTTCGTTCACTGTTCGTTCACTGCCTGTGGTGAGGCGATCTTTCGCCAGCGAAGGGAGGTCAGCAACTCGACACGGGGACCCCGACGGGTGATTTCCCCTGATCGAGCGCATGCGAACGGTTCGATGGCAAGCATGGGATTGTTAGCACCATGAGCGGACATCGCGCGGAGCGCACCGGGCAGCAGCGGACCGACCTCTCGGCCGCCACGGTGCGGAACCTGGAACGCGCCTCCGGTGAGCTCGCCGCCAAGAGCGTCGCGGCGATGGAAGAGCAGCTGCCCTGGTTCTCCCGGATGCCTGCCGACCAGCGCGCCAGCGTCCTGCTCATCACACAGACCGGTGTGGCGGGGTTCATCGACTGGCTCCGCGATCCCGAGGGGGCGCTGAAGCTGACCACCGAAGCCTTCCGGGAAGCGCCGAGGGAGCTGTCACGATGGATCAACCTGCGCCATACCGTCCACCTGATCCGGATCGCGACGGAGGTCTTCGAGGAGCAACTACCCGAGTTCGCCGCCGACGAGACCGAGCGCACCGTCCTCACCGAAGGCATCCTCCGCTACGGCAGGGAGATCGCCTTCACCGCCGCCACCACCTACGCTGCCGCGGCGGAGAGCCGCGGAGCCTGGGACGCCCGATTGGAAGCCCTGGTCGTCGACGGCATCGTCCGGGGTGACGCAGAAGAATCGCTGCTCTCCCGCGCCTCGGCGCTCGGCTGGGATCCCGACGCCGCGGCCACAGTGATCGTGGGTCACGCCCCTTCCGAGGATCCGCCGACCGTGGTCTCGGCGGTACGGGGCAAGGCATCCCGGCTGGAGCGGCCGGTACTGCTCGGCGTCCAGGGATCCCGACTGGTCGTCATCCTCGGTGGGGCGACCGAAGGCACCGTGGCCGAACGGCAGGGCAACGAGCGCCGGGACACCAGGGAAGCCAGGGACATCAGGGACGCGGGCGAGGCACTGCCACGCATCGCGGAGGCCTTCGGCGACGGCGCGGTCGTCGCCGGCCCGACGGTGCCGAGCCTTACCGAGGCCTACATCAGCGCAACCGAGGCGCTGTCCGGACTGCGCGCGGTCGCGGGCTGGCCGTCGGCACCCCGGCCGGTACGTGCGGGAGACCTGCTACCCGAGCGGGCGCTGGCAGGCGATGCCGAAGCCGAGCGGCAGCTGGTGGAGACCATCGTCGACCCGCTGGAGGGTTCCGGCACCGGCCTTGTGGAGACACTGACCACCTATCTGGAGGTGGGCGGGGTGCTCGAGATGTGCGCACGCACCTTGTACGTCCACCCCAACACGGTGCGCTACCGCCTCAAGCGTGTCGCCGAGCTGACCGGGCGGGACGCCTCGAACTCTCGCGACGCGCTCGTGCTGCGGATCGCCCTGATCGTGGGGCGGCTCGCACGGGCACGAGGGCTGATGTGAGTCCATTGGCGGCAGCCTCCAAAAATGACCCGGGTACTTCGTAGGTGCCAGCATCCCTATGACCGTGAGGCACCGTGTTTGCTGAAGGAGTGACAGTGACCGCCGATCGAACCGCCGTACTCGCGCCAGGACAAGGTTCGCAGACCCCCGGAATGCTCACCCCGTGGGTGACCGACGACGGCACAGCGGGCAGCGACGCTGCCGCCGAGGCACGGGCGAGACTGCGGGACTGGTCGGAGCGTGCGGGCCTTGACCTGCTGCACCTCGGCACCGAGGCCGACGCCGCGCAGATCCAGGACACGGCGATCACCCAACCGTTGATCGTGGCGGCCTCGCTGCTGTCAGCTCGCGAGCTGGAACGGCACGGCGCGCTGCCCTCGGACGGCCCGGTGGCTGGCCACTCGGTCGGCGAGCTGGCCGCGGCCGCGCTCGCAGGCGTGCTCGACGACGGCGAGGCGGTGGCGCTGGCCGCCGTACGGGGCGCCGAGATGGCCAAGGCTTGCGCGCTCGAACCCACCGGCATGGCGGCGGTGATGCTGGGTGAACCGGAGGAAGTGGTCGGCTGGCTGGAAAGCAACGGACTTTCCGCGGCCAACCGGAACGGGGCAGGGCAGATCGTGGCCTCCGGTTCGGCGGAGGCTATCGAGCGGATCGTGGCGGAGCCGCTGGCCGGGACCAAGGTCCGTGAGCTGAAGGTGGCGGGCGCGTTCCACACCTCGTACATGGCCCCAGCACGCGACGCGCTCGCCGAGCACGCGGCCGGGATCCGACCGGCGGACCCGACGAGGCCGCTGCTGTCGAACACCGACGGCGCTGTCGTCGACTCCGGTGCCGAGTACCTGGAACGCCTTATCCGGCAGGTGACCAGCCCGGTGCGCTGGGATCTGACCATGGACACCCTGGCAGAGCTCGGGGTCGCCGGCACGGTCGAGCTCGTGCCCGCAGGAACGTTGACCGGACTGGTCAAACGTCAACTGAAAGGCACGGTGACCAGTACAGTGGCGGTGAATACACCGGCCGATATCGCGACGGTGCCCGCCAAGGCTCACGAGGTGTGACGGTGACTGCCCTGAAACAGCTTTCCGGTGCCCCGGCGACCCGCATTCTCGGCGTCGGCAGCACCCAGCCCGACACGGTGGTCACCAACGACGACCTCGCGTCGAGGATGGATACCAACGACCAGTGGATCAGGGAACGGGTCGGCATCGTCGAGCGGCGTTTCGCGGGGCCGGAGGTGAGTCTGGTCGACATGGCCGTGGAGGCGGGCACGCGCGCGCTGGCCGACGCGGGCCTGACAGCCGCCGAGGTCGACACCGTGATCGTGCCCAACTGCACCATGCCCGCCCCCATTCCGAACGCGGCCGCGCAGGTCGCCGACCGGATCGGGATCCAAGCTGCGGGCGCCTTCGACCTCAACGCTGCCTGCGCGGGGTTTTGCTACGCGCTCGGGGTGGCCTCTGACCTGATCAAGGCGGGCTCCGCGGGAACCGTGCTCGTCATCGGTTCGGAGAAGCTCACCGACGTGGTCGACCCGTACGATCGCGCGAACGCGATCATCTTCGCCGACGGCGCCGGAGCGGCCGTGGTGGGTGCCGCCGAGCAGCCGGAGATCGGCCCGGTCAGTTGGGGCAGCGCAGGCGACCTGGTCGACACCATCTACATGCGCGACCACCGGTACATCTACCAGGAAGGCCAGGCGGTCTTCCGGTGGGCCACCACCAAGATCGCCCCGGTGGCCCTGCGCGCCGTCGAGGCGGCAGGCCTGTCGGCCGCCGACGTCGACGCGCTCATCCCCCACCAGGCGAACCTGCGCATCGTGGAAGCCATCGGCAAACGGCTGCGCACGCACGGGGCGAGGGAGGACATGGTCGTCGCCGACGACATCGTGTACTCGGGCAACACCTCGTCAGCGTCCATCCCCATGGCTCTCGACCACATGCGGGTCAAAGGGCAGGTCACCAAGGGGGACGTGGTACTGATCGTCGGCTTCGGCGCGGGTCTCTCCTACGCTGGGCAGGTCATCATCGCTCCCTGAAGGGGAGGGTGTGAGAGGAAGAAAACCGAAAGGATCGAAAGTGGCTGACAACCAGGAGATCATCGCGGGGCTTGCGGAGATTATCGAGGAGGTCGCTGGCGTCGCCCAGGACGACGTCACGGCCGAGAAGTCGTTCGTGGACGACCTCGACATCGACTCGCTGTCCATGGTCGAGATCGCCGTGCAGGCCGAGGACAAGTTCGGTGTGAAGATCCCGGACGATGAGCTGGCCAACCTGAAGACCGTCAGCGACGCGGTGAACTACGTCCAGGCGAACGCGAAGTAACCGCTGACCTACTTCGAGCTCGGGGCCGCCTGAGCGCAACGGAAATCACGGATCGCGAACGCTCCCGGGGAGAGCATTCGTACGGGAAGGACGAGCATGAGTGCAAGCGACGTCGTCGTGACCGGTCTCGGCGCCACCACCCCCCTCGGTGGCGGTGTCGAGGAGACCTGGGACGGATTCCTGGCTGGGCGTAGCGGGGTGTCCGCGCTTGAGGCGGAGTGGGTCGAGCGGTTCGACCTGCCGGTCAAGATCGCCGCTCAGCTCGCGGTCGACCCGACCGAGGTACTACCCCGGGTGGAGGCGCGACGCCTCGACCGTAGCGAGCAGGTCGCGCTGATCGCGGCGCGCCAGGCGTGGCAGGACGCCGGTTTCGGCGACGACGGCGTCGAGCCCGAACGGCTCGGCGTCGTCGTCGGCACCGGCATCGGTGGGGCAACCACGCTGCTGCACCAGGACGACCTGCTCGAGCAGAACGGGCTGCGCAAGGTATCGCCGCTCACCGTGCCGATGCTCATGCCGAACGGCCCCGCGGCGCACATCGGGCTGGAGTTCTCCGCACGCGCCGGGGTACACGCACCGGTATCGGCTTGCGCCTCGGGTGCAGAGGGCCTGGCGTGGGCGTGGCGGCTGCTGCAGTCGGGCGAGGCCGATGTGGTGATCGCCGGCGGTGCGGAGGCGTGTATCGCCGCCATCACCATGGCGGGGTTCGCGCAGTCACGCACCATGAGCACCCGCAACGACGAGCCGGAGCGCGCCTCGCGCCCGTGGGACGTGGATCGCGACGGCTTCGTGCTCGGCGAGGGAGCGGGCATCGTGGTATTGGAACGCGAGGAGTTCGCTCGCGCACGCGGGGCGCGGGTGTACGCGCGGCTGGCAGGCGTCGGGATGACCGCTGACGCGCATCACATCACCGCGCCCGACCCGGAAGGTACGTGGCAGGCCAAAGCGATGGAAGCTGCGATGCGCAGCGGCGGGATCGATCCCGCCGCGGTCGGGCACGTCAACGCGCACGCCACGTCCACCCAGGTGGGCGATGTGACCGAGACGGTGGCTGTGCGTAAGGCGATCGGTGACCATCCGGTTCTCACCGCCCCGAAGAGCGCGCTCGGCCACCTGCTCGGTGCGGCGGGTGCCGTGGAGTCGATCATCACGATCCTCGCCATCCACCACGGCGTCATCCCGCCTACCGCTAACGTCGATGAGCTCGACCCCGGGGTCTCGCTCGACGTGGTCACCGACGAGCCGCGCAAGATGGACCTCGAGGTGGCGATCAACGACTCGTTCGGCTTCGGCGGCCATAACGTCGCACTCGCGTTCAGCTCAGCCTGAACCCTCGCCTTGCCCGGCGCCGCGGCTGCCTGGCAGGCGCGGGCCGTCCCACGGGACGGTCAGCACGGCTGGTGGACGGGCGGGGTACCCGGCGGGACGGTATCGATACGCCAGGCGTCACCCGCCTCCGACCCGCCGCCGTCGCCGTCCTCGGTGAGGGGAAGCGCCAACCACCAGTGGATACACGGCTCAGGCAGCGTCGGAGGGGCGTCGACCACGTCCTGAGTACTGGTGAAGCTGAGCAGCACAAGCAAGCGCTGGTCTGCGGCGGGCTCGATCCGGTGGACGTACATGTCGCCGTCCTGCGTCGAGCGGAAGTCCTCCCGCCACTGCGCGGCATCGGTTCCTTCCGCGCGCTCGGCGGTCACCACGGAGCGCCACAGCTCGAAATCCCGCTCGTTGATGGCGTCGAAATAGGTTTGCAGCGCTTCCCGCACCCCGGTGTGCTGCGGGTGCCGCGAGGCTGCCTCGCTCAACCGGACCTGCGGGTCACCCGGCTGCTCCGCCTCGTCCCGCTCGATCGGCCACGGCGGTGGATCGGTACCGGCGGCGTTCTCGCCTCGTGCGGGATACACCTCGCGCAGCACCAGGCCCCCGCCCACCGCCAGCAGGAGCACGATCACAGCGGCGGGCACCATCCATCGGACCGGGACGCTCGCGCGGATCGGTGCCGCCCGGCTCGTGGGCTCACGCGGCCGCCTGGTCACCGACCACGCTCCCAGAGGATCCAGCCATCACCCGACGCGGTGTAGCCAGGTCACCGGGGCGCCGTCCCCGGCGTACCGGAAGGGCTCCAACGCCTCGTCCCATGCACTCCCCAGCAGCTCGTCCAGCTTGTGCGCCAGCGCCTCGCCCGCCCTGGTCGTGGCCACGAGGGAACGCAGCTGGTCCTCGCCGACCACGACATCGCCGTTCGCGCTCATCCGCGCGTGCCACAGGCCGAGCCCCGGCACGTAACAGAAGCGCTCGCCGTCGACGCCCTGGCTCGGCTCCTCGGTGACCTCGAACCGCAACATCGGCCACGCCTTCAACGCACCTGCGATCTTGGCCCCGGTGCCCGCCGCCGCGCGCCACTCGCATTCGGCACGCAGCTGTCCCGGTGCCGCGGGTTGTGCCGTCCATCGCAGGTCGACGCGGGAGCCAACGGCACCGGACACCGCCCACTCGACGTGCGGACATACCGCAGACGGCGACGAGTGGACGTACACCACGCCACGCGTACTTCCACGAGTGCTCACTGCTGACCTCCGCAATTCGAACCTGCTGATTGACGAGGAGCATCTTCCCCTACGACCTCGTCGTCCAGCGTGGAGATCATCCGCGAGCACCCTCTGTGTTCGTACGAGTCCGTCCAGCTCTGTACGGCGGATATCGATACGAACATCGGGTATCAAGTTGTGCACCTAGTATGCCATGAAATCACATCAGCACCAGATGCAACAGTGCTCCGATGGAGATCGTTCGGCTCGGTCACCGGCGTGCTCCTGCCCGCACGCGTAGGAGGCGGGCAGGAGCACGGGTCGACTACTCGGTGAGGTACTCGACGGCGGCCACCGCGTCGACAAGG
The DNA here is from genome assembly GCF_033042135.1 of Haloechinothrix sp. LS1_15. Taxonomy (NCBI): domain Bacteria; kingdom Bacillati; phylum Actinomycetota; class Actinomycetes; order Pseudonocardiales; family Pseudonocardiaceae; genus Haloechinothrix; species Haloechinothrix sp. LS1_15. The sequence continues at coordinate 118,493 of NZ_WBXM01000005.1, forward strand.
CCGGTTCCCTTGTCGAAGCTCGAGGTGTAGTCGCCGATGTCGACGTACTCGGCGCCGTCGGTGTACTTGTGCGCGGTGGCCTTCATGGCGTGCTCCACCTCGCCGGGGGTGGCCTCGGGGGCAGCCTGGAACAGCTGTGCCGCGATCCCGGCCACCTGCGGCGCGGCCATGGAAGTCCCGCTGATGACGTTGTAGGTGCCCAGGTCGAGCAGCCCCGGACCGTGGCGGAAGTCCAGACCGGTCGAGCAGATCGGCATGGTCAGCCTGCAGGCGGACAGCACGCTCTCACCGGGAGCCGAGATGTCCGGCCAGGTGTGCGAGTTCTCAGCGTCGCCGCGTGAGGAGAAGTCCGAAACCGAACCGTCCCGCGTGGCCGTTCCCTCGTCGTAGTAGGAAGCCACTGACATGATGCCCGGGGTGGGGTCCTGGCCCGGCGGGTTCGACAGGCTCTGCGAGCCATCGCCACCGTCGTTGCCGTTGGCCCACACCGTCATGACACCTTCCTCGGCGAGAGCGCGCTGCAGCTTGACGGTCGCCGACTCCTCGTCGAACTGCCCGCCGCCCGCGGGACCCCACGAGTTGTTAATCACCTTGATCGGCGCGCACTCCTCCGCGGGGACGTCCTCGCCGCACGGCGCCTCGTGGTTCTCCAACACCCAGTTCATTGCCGCGTTCGTTCCCACGATCAACACGACCGCGCCGGTGGCCACCGACACGATGTCGGCACCCGGCGCGGAACCGCCCACGTGGGAGCCGTCGGCGAGCTCATAGTTCTGCCCAGCCGCGATGCCGGTTACGTGGGTGCCGTGCCCACCGAGCGAGGTGGTGTCGGTATCCAGCGGGCCCGCGTCGATGATGCAGCCGGTGTCGGGACTGTCGGTCAGGCACAGGCTGCGCATATTGGCGACCACCCTGCTGTCGCCGTTCTCATCGGCGAAGGCCGGGTGGTGCGGATCGACACCGGTGTCGATGACCGCGACGGACGTACCGCTGCCGTCGATCGGTTCACCGTCGGGACCGGTCAGCGTTTGCTGGGCTTCCAGCGCGCGGGTCGCTTCCGTGCCCGAGGTCTGGAAGAACTCGACGGGTTCGTTGTGCTCCACGTAGGTGACGCCATCGGCGGATCGAAGCTGCTCGACGTCCGCGGCCATACCCTCCGCGGCCACCACGCCGATCTTGTCGAAACTGACCAGTCGCTGCATGCCGGCCTCGGCGATGGCGTCATCCGCCGCCGCCACATCGGTGCCGTGCACCAGGACCGATACCTCGTCGGATCCGGTAACGTTCGACAACACGTCGTCCAGCGCGTCCGCGATCGGCGCAAGCGGATCGGGGTCATCCTGCGCCAGCGCCGGTGTCGTCCCGAGCGCCGGCGCGATGAGGGTTGACGCGGCCACAAGCGCTAGCCGGCGTCGCCACGGTCTCTCTCGCACGGCAGGCTCCTCCCTGGTACTCAATTCCACCCGAGCTATTCATCTAGAGGGATGACACTCAACTAGGTGACTGTAGTCACTGTCAATAACGACGCATCAATTGACGTGAACGTCATTCACCTCCTGCCGTCCCTTCCCTGTTAACGCAGGGGCGAAGCGACGGGATACGCGAGCGCGACTACGCTGGTGACAGGGGATCCCTTCGAATCGTTGACCGGGAGGTGGGACCGGTGCGAGTCATGCGCATCGGTGACCGGCAGTCGCGCGTCACCGCCGATGTTCGTGCCGCGCTGACGGCATTCGGCAGAGGCGACGCCGATGTCGGCGGCCTCGCGATCGCCGGACTCACCCTTCCGGGCGATACGTCACCTATCGAGGGGCTCGTTGTGCGACCGAACGGGATCTTTCTCGTGTTCGGCGTCGACCTCGCCGATCCCACCATGCGGCTGGTGGCGCCGCTCAACGCACCATGGACCGCGGACGGCTGGCCGGTGGCGGCCCCGGGTGCGGACCCCAATCCGGCGACCCGGTTGCTCGCCTCCGCTCGGGTCGCTGCTGGCCGGCTCCGCAGCCTGGCCAAGGCGGAACTCCCGGTCGGTGTGATCATCGCGGTCGGCCCTTACGCCCACACTGTCGAGGTGCCCGACGGCGCGATCGAACCAGCGGTTCACATCCTGTACCCCACGCCTGCCTCGTTCCGGGCTGTACTCAGCAAGCGGCTCCCCGGCTCGGAGCCCGGTGCACGCCCGTGCACTGTCGAGCAGGCACGCGCCGTGCTGCGCGGGCTGTTACCCGAAACCGCACCCCCAGACGCGGACCAGCTCGTGGCCGAGGGGTTCGGGCACGCGGTGGCCGCCTCCGCACGCCAGTCGTCAGCGGCCACCCCGTCCTCACCGGAGCATCGGGCCAAACCGGTGCGTGTGGGCGTGCAACGTTTCCTGCCACGCCGCAGGCCCCGCCGGTGATCGCCAGCCCTCCAGCTGGCTGGCACTGGCGAGCACCGCCCGTGGGCCAGGGAGGGAGCGCCTACAAGTGCTTGAGTTCCTCGACGATGTCGGTGGTGGCGGTCTTGGCGTCCTGGAAGAGCATGCTGGTCTTGGGGTCGTAGTAGAGCTCGTTGTCGATACCTGCGAAGCCGGGACTCATGGAGCGTTTGATGACGATGATCGATCGGCAGTGGTTGACCTTGAGGATGGGCATGCCGTAGATGGGTGAGGCCGGGTCGGTGTCGGCAGCGGGGTTGATGACGTCGTTGGCACCGATGACCAGGGCGACGTCGGTCTGACTGAACTCGGAGTTGCTCTCATCCATCTCCTTGAGCGCCTCGTAGGGCACGTCGGCTTCGGCCAGCAGCACGTTCATGTGCCCCGGCATGCGTCCGGCCACCGGGTGGATGGCGTAGGAGACCTCGATGCCCTGCTTCTCGAGCAGGCTGGCCATCTCCTTGACGGCGTGCTGGGCCTGGGCGACGGCCATCCCGTAGCCCGGCACGACCACGACCTTGCCCGCGTAGGCCAGCTGGATGGCCGCGTCGGATGCGCTGGTGCTACGCACCGGCCGCTCCTCGGCTCCGGCGCTCGGCGGCGCGGCCGCGCCGCCACCGAAACCACCGGCCACGATCGCGGGGATGGAGCGGTTCATAGCCTGGGCCATGAGGCTGGTCAGGATCGAGCCGGAGGCACCGACGATCATCCCGGCGACGATCAGTGCGGTGTTGTCAAGCGCCAGACCTTTGGCCGCGGCCGACAGCCCGGTCAGCGCGTTCAGCAGTGAGATCACCACCGGCATGTCGGCCCCCCCGATGGGCAGCACCACCATCAGGCCGACCACGGCCGAGGCGATCAGGAGTGCGATCATCCACCACTCGGATGTGCCGCCGGCGATCACCACCACACAGGCCGCTACCGCGCACGCGATCATGAAGACGTTGATCGGTTGCTGCAACCGGCCGAGGGTGATGGGCTTACCGGAGAGCAGTTCCTGCAGCTTGCCGTAGGCGATCAGCGAACCCCAGAAGGAGATCGACCCCACCAGCGCGGCGAACAGCGACGAGATCACCGCGTGCAGCGGGTAGTCGACGAACCCGGCGGTGTCGCGGAACTGGGCCCAGGAGATCAGCGCGATCGCCCCACCGCCGAGGCCGTTGAACAGCGCGACCATCTGCGGCATAGCGGTCATCTTGACCTTATAGGCCGACGGGATACTGATCACGGTGCCGATGCCGATACCCAGCGCGATCAGCAGCCAGTTGCCCATACCGTCGATCAGCAGCGTGGCCACCACCGCCACGGCCATACCGGCCGCGGCGATCCAATTCCCCCGCACCGCCGTGCGCGGACCCCGCATCTGCATCAGCCCGACGATGAACAGCGCGAACGCCACGATGTAGAGGCTGTTGATCAGTGAGGGGTCGTGGATCCAGGTCACCGGCCCGCCTCCTTCTCACCGCGCGTCGCGCCGGGCTTCTCCTTGAACATGCCCAGCATGCGGTCGGTGACCAGGAACCCACCGACCACGTTGATCGTGCCGAAGATGATCGCGATCACCAGGATGATCTCGTTGAACACGCCCTCGACACCGAGTCCGAGAACCACCAGTGCCGCCAGCACCACCACCCCGTGGATGGCGTTGGTCCCCGACATCAGCGGGGTGTGCAGCGTGTTGGGCACCTTGGAGATCACCACGAACCCCAAGAACCCCGCCAGCACCAGGATCGCCAGGTTCTGCACCAACGTCGGGTCCATCACCGCACCTCCTGCTGTTCGGTACCGGACGCACCGGCGCTATCGGCGCTGCCCGCGCCACCGCTGCCCCCGCTGTCGTCAGCCCCCGGTTCCGGTGGCCGGTCCAGCCGGTCCCGGCCCGCCACGCAGGAATCGGCGATGATCTGATCCGAGCGGTCCAGTGCGAGCGTGCCGTCCGCTGTGACGATCAGCTCGAGGAGCTCGACTACGTTGCGGGCATACAGCTCACTGGCGTGCGCGGGCATCTCGGCGGCTGGGTTGAGCGGCGCGCAGATCGTCACCCCATGCGCGGTGACCACCTCGCCCGGCTGGGTCAGCTCGCAGTTACCCCCCGTCCCGCCTGCCAGATCGACGATGACCCCACCGGCTGGCATCCCACGTACCGCTTCGGCGGGCACCAACACCGGCGCTCGCCTACCGGGCACCGCCGCGGTGGTGATCACCACATCGAATCCGGTGATCGCCTCGGTCAGGCGCCGTTGCTGCTCGGCTTGTTCCTGCTCGGTAAGTTCCCGCGCGTAGCCACCCTCACCCACGGCCTCGATGCCCAGATCAAGCCACTGCGCACCCACCGACCGCACCTGGTCGGCTACTTCCGGCCGCACGTCGTATCCGGTGGTTTGCGCCCCGAGTCGTTTGGCTGTGGCCAGTGCCTGCAGCCCGGCCACCCCGGCCCCCAGGACCAGCGCCTTCGCTGGCTTGACCGTGCCCGCGGCCGTGGTCAGCATCGGGAAGAACCGCGGCAAGTGCTGTGCTGCGGCCAGCACCGCCCGGTAACCCGCGACGTTCGCCTGCGACGACAACGCATCCATGGACTGTGCGCGCGATATCCGCGGCACCGACTCCATCGCGAATCCGATGCCCCCGGCACGCTCCAGCCGCTCCAACCGCTCGCGGCCCGAGAACGGGTCGAGGAAACCGATCACCACGGTCCCCTCCCGCAGCCGATCGATATCTGACTCGGCAGGCGGGTTCACCCCCACCACGACGTCGCACTGCCAGGGATCGCCGATGGTCGCGCCTGCATCGGTGTAGGCGTCGTCGGAGATGTACGCCGCCGTACCGGCACCGGGTGCCACCACGACCCCCATGCCGCGTCGCGCCAGCCGCTCCACCATTCCTGGCACGAGCGCCACCCGGCGCTCACCCTCGGTCCGCTCGGCGATCACGCCAACCGATACGCCCTCGGCCGCCGACTCCGCTCCGGCCACCTCACAACCTCCTCGCCCGAACAACCACGGAACAACTCGACCGACCAAGGGGCACCCTGGCGTGCACGTTGTCTATCACGCCCGCGCCGTTTTGGCGATCTTCGTACGTCCCGCACCGGGAGGACCCACGTCCCGGATCGCCGACACTCAGACGTCGCTACGCCACCCCGCTACACCGAGCACGATCAGTCGCAACCGCTTCCGTGCCTGCCTGGTGATCTCCGTGTCCGCATCCCTTCCCGAAGCGTCGATGAGCTCCATCACGGTCCCAAGCATCGCGGTGACGATCAAGTCGGCCATCATACGAAGATCTTCGGCGTTCCAGGAGCGCAGTTCGTCGAATCGACCGAGATCGACGGCGAGCTCGCTGGCGAACAGGCGCAGCTCGGTCGCGATCGCCGCTCGCACCCGGCCGGTACCCGCGTAGCGCTCCCTGATCAGAAAGCGGAAGTGGTCCTCGTTGGCACGCACCTGGGCGTGCAGCGTCGCCACGGAACTGGCGATGACGTCCTCGTGATCACTCCGGTTCCGCCGCGCGTCACGCACCATCTCCCGCAGTGTCCGCATCGACTCGTCGACCAGCTCGATACCGAGATCCTCGAGCGAGGCGAAATGGCGATAGAAGGCGGTGGGGACGATGCCCGCTTCCTTGGCGACTTCACGCAGGCTCACGCTCGCCAGCGTGCGATCGGTCAGCAGCCGCAACGCAGCATCGCGCAACGCCTGCCGCGTGCGCTGCTTGCGTTCCTGCCTACTGCTCGGCTCCATCGGCTCCGCTACCACAGCGACAAGCGTACGCCCGTCCACTGATCAGCGCCCAGCAACCCGTATAGCCCCGGTCACATCACCGTGACACCGGCACGACGCTCTCTGTAGCGTTGCGATATCAGTGCACACATGTTCACCAAAAGTGCTCGATCGCGCGTCGGGAAACGTGGAAGGAGGTCACGGTGGCCGACCTGATCCCGCGCCGCCGGTCCCTACGGGAGACGGCGACGTCGCTTGCGGGGGCGCTGCTCACGCCACACGGCATCGATCGTTATCTGGAGCTGGTGCACCCGATGCTGGTGCGTTCCGAACTCCGTGGCGAGGTCGTCGCCGTGCGGCGCCAGACTCCGGACACGGTCACGCTGACGGTGCGCACCAGCCGGAGCTGGCAAGGGTTCCGTGCCGGCCAGTACGTGCGCGTGTCGGTGGACATCGACGGCGTCCGCCGCACCCGTTGCTACTCCCCCGCCAACTCACAGCTCGATCCGCGGGGAGCGCTGGAGCTGACCATCAAAGCCGACCCGAACGGCCTGGTGTCGAGTTACCTCCACCGCCACGCGGCACCCGGCATGATCCTCGGTCTGTCACAACCGGACGGCGAGTTCACCCTTCCCGAGCCGCGTCCACGGAAGATGGTGCTGATCAGCGGCGGCAGCGGGATCACACCCGTGCTGTCGATGCTGCGCACGCTCTGCGACCAGGGTCAGGTCGATGACGTGGTGTTCGTGCACTACGCCAACACCGGCGAGGACGTGCTCTACAGGGAGGAGCTAGCGGAGCTGGACCGGGCGCACCCCGAGCTGCGCGTGGCGCTGGGCTACACGCACGCCGAAACCGGTGCCGACCTGCACGGGTTCTTCACCCGGGAACATCTCGACGAGGTCGCCCCGTGGTGGCGGCACGCCGAGACTTACCTATGCGGGCCGGACGGCCTGATGGATGCGGTGCGGTCGCTGTACGACGCCGAAGGACTCGGTGAACAGCTGCACACCGAAGTGTTCACCCCGCCGGAACTGGAGATCGACACCGAGAACGCCACCGGCGAGGTGCGGTTCACGCACAGCGGTCGAGAGATCAGCAATACCGGACGGCCGCTGCTGGAACAGGCCGAGGTTGCGGGGCTGCGCCCGGAGCACGGATGCCGCATGGGCATCTGCTTCTCCTGCACACAGGTCAAGTCGAGCGGGTGCGTGCGCAACGCACTGACCGGCGAGCTGTCGTCCGAGCCAGACGAGGAAATCCAGATGTGCATCTCCGTGCCCGTCGGGGACGTCGACATCTGCTGCTGAGCACACCGATCGAGATCAGGGAGGACATGAGATGACCGGGTTGCAGGACAGGTTGACACCGCAGCAGGTCGAGGAGTTCGGCAAGGAGCTCGACGAGATCCGGCAGCGGATCGTGGCCGACCTCGGCAAGGAGGACGTCGACTACATCAACAAACTGATCAAGACACAGCGCGGGCTCGAGATCACCGGACGCGGACTGATGTATCTGGGGTTCCTGCCGCCCGCGTGGCTGGCCGCGGTCGGCTGCCTGTCGCTGTCGAAGATCCTGGACAACATGGAGATCGGCCACAACGTCATGCACGGCCAGTACGACTGGACGCGCATTCCCGAGCTGAACTCCAAGACCTTCGAGTGGGACACTGCCGCACCCGGCGACAACTGGCGGCACTCCCACAACTACATGCACCACACGCACACCAACGTCCTCGACAAGGACCGCGACGTCGGCTACGGCATCTTGCGGATCGACCCGGACCAGGAGTGGCACCCCTACTACCTCGGCAATCCGGTGTACGCGGTGTTGCTGGCCATCTTCTTCGAGTGGGGCGTCATGCTGCACGACCTCGAGGTGGACCGGATCCTCAAAGGCGAGGTCACGTGGGCGGAGAAGGCCGAAGTCCGCAGGAGGATCCGCGCGAAGGCAGCAAGGCAGATCGGCAAGGACTACGTGGCCTTCCCGTTGCTGACAGGGCCGCTGGCGCCGCTGACGCTGCTGGGTAATGCCTCCGCCAACGTGGTGCGCAACCTCTGGGCGTTCGCGATCATCTTCTGCGGTCATTTCCCGGAGGACGTGGAAAGCTTCTCCGAGGAGGAGACCCAGAACGAGACGCGCGGCCAGTGGTACCTGCGGCAGATCCTGGGATCGGCGAACATCTCCGGCGGGAAGCTGTTCCACATCCTCAGCGGCAACCTGTCCCACCAGATCGAGCACCACCTGTTCCCCGACATCCCTGCCCGGCGTTACCCGCAGATCGCCCCCGAGGTCCGCGCGATCTGCGAGAAGTACGGCCTGCCGTACAACACCGGACCGCTACGCAAGCAGCTGGGCTCGGTCGCCAAGAAGATCGTCAAGCTGGCGCTACCGTCCGGCACCTCGCAGAGCGGCACATCACGGAGCGAACCCGAGCGCGCTACGGTGGTTACGGGCAAGCAAGCCGCAGCGGCGTAGGAACAGGGGTAGCTCATGGTGGGCCAGTTCGAGCGCAACAAGGACACCGCGCAGGAGATCACCGAGACCGTGGCAGGCCACGTGGGCAACATCGCCACGATCATCACCTCGGCTGTCCGGGACATCACCCGCGAGATCGGGGATGCCATCTCCGAGTCGGTCGAGATGTACGAGGCATCCCAGCGAGCCAAGGTCGACGAGGACGCGGGCCGGGAGGACGAGCGGCTCCGTGAGGGGCATGAGATCACACCGCGGCCGGTGATCGACGGCGACGGCGAAGCGGAGCGGTAGGCGGCAACCGCACCTTTCCACCGTGTGCGGCGTCACCACCCCGGCGCGGGATCGTCACACCACTACACGCACACACTCGAACACTCCGTGTTGGGGGATGACGATCATGACCGCGCTGCCGCCGGGACTGACGCACCCGTACGAGACGACCCGTCCCAAACTCGAAACGTTCCGCCACGGGCACACCTTCACGTGGACGCAGGGCGATGCTTACATCGCCGTGCAACGGGGGCGGATCGCCAACGCCGATAAGACCACCGTGCTCACCGACATCCATCCCGAGCACCCGCTGGAGTGCGGCAAGCACCCGATCGTGGACTGGCTGCCCGCCCCACCACGCACCGCCTGGCACGAGCCGGGCATCATGCTCCGGCTCGCCGACCAGTGGCTCCACAACCGACGCACCGCACCGCGCACCCCCGGGTAAGGGATGCGAGCCGAAGGGGTCCTCGGGTGCCGGATATGCACCGGAGGAGGCCTTCGGCTCGCACGATCGTGACGATGCCTGCCGTACGGCGGCCGCTCCGAGCGGCTCCATCTCCGCCGCACCGTTGCGTACCGTGGTGGTGTGCACAGCGAAGAGATCGAAATCCGGACCGGCAACCGTGCCGTCGTACACGACCTGACCCAGGAAGCGAAGACGTTCCTCGCAGGCTGCGACGCGACCGACGGACTGCTGCACGCGTGGGTGCCACACGCGACCGCCGGGCTGGCCGTGTTGGAGACCGGCGCGGGCAGCGATGACGACCTGCTCACCGCCATCGACGATCTCCTGCCCCGAGACAGCCGATGGCGACATCAGCACGGCACCAGCGGACACGGCCGCGATCACGTCCTCCCGGCGTTTCTGCCACCGTATGCCACGGTGCCGGTGCTCGGCGGAACGATGGAGCTGGGCACCTGGCAGTCCCTGTGTCTGGTCGACACCAACGTCGACAATCCGGTGCGCCGCCTGCGGTTCAGTTTCCTCACCGGGTGAGCGGGCACCCCGCGGGAGCTCAACGGGACATTCGTTCCGTCTACGGCGCTGAACGTGACGTTCAGCGCCCATCCCGTCCGGGGGATACTCGGCCGAGCAGCCCCCGGACGTGGTCGACGGCCTCGCCGACCGAAACCTCCGTGCGCTCACCGGAGGCGCGATCCTTGAACTCGACGACGCCCTTCTGCAGGCCCTTGCCAACCACCATGATCGTGGGAACGCCAACCAGCTCCGCGTCGGCGAACTTCACACCGGGGCTGGAACCCCGATCGTCGAGGATCACGCGCACACCCGCCGCGTCCAGCTCGGCAGCGAGCCGCTCACCCTGCTCGGCGATCGCCTCGTCCTTACCGGCCAGCACGATGTGCACATCGGCAGGAGCCACCGTGCGTGGCCACACCAATCCCTGTTCGTCGTGATGCTGCTCGGCGATCGCGGCCACAAGCCGGGAGATGCCGATGCCGTACGAACCCATCGTGATCCGTGCCGGCTTTCCGTCCGGCCCGAGCGCGTCCACCTCGAACGCGTCGGTGTACTTGGTGCCGAGCTGGAAGATGTGGCCGACCTCGATACCTCGGGCGGCGATCAGCGGACCGGACCCGTCCGGCGCCGGGTCACCTTCCCGCACCTCGGCGGCCTCGATCGTGCCGTCGGGCACGAAATCCCTGCCGCAGGTCAGGTCGACCACGTGGTGGTCGGGCTTGTCCGCCCCCGTCACCCACGCCGTACCGGGCACGATGCGCGGATCGACCAGGAACCGCACCTTGTTGTCCTGCAGCGCCTTCGGCCCTATATAGCCCTTGACCAGGAAGGGGTAGCGCTCGAAGTCCTCGTCGGAGATGACGGCGACCTCGGCGGGCTCCAGCGCGGCCTCCAGCCGCTTCATGTCCACGTCCCGGTCCCCCGGAACCGCCACGGCCAGCAGCTCCCACTCGCTCCCGCCCGGTTGCCGGACCTTGACCATCACGTTCTTCAGCGTGTCGGCCGCGGTGAACGTCCGACCCAGACCGGCGCGAGTGTTCAGGAAGTCCACCAGCGTCTCGATGGTGGGCGTGTCCGGCGTGTAGTGCACCTGCGCGGCGGGCAACCTCTCGATGGGTTTCGCCTCCGGTGCCGGGGTGACCACGGCCTCGACGTTCGCAGCGTAGCCGGAGTCCGGACTACGGACATAGGTGTCCTCGCCGGTGGCGGCGTCGGCGAGGAACTCCTCGGACGCCGATCCCCCCATCGCACCCGAGGTGGCGGCGACGATCACGTAGCTCAGCCCGAGCCGGTCGAAGATCCGCTGGTACGCATCCCGGTGCAGCCGGTAGGAGCGCGTGAGGCCTTCCTGATCCAGGTCGAAGGAGTAGGAGTCCTTCATGACGAACTCGCGGCCCCGTAGCAGCCCGGCGCGAGGCCGTGCCTCGTCCCGGTACTTAGTCTGGATCTGGTACAGCATCACCGGGTAGTCCCGGTAGGAGCCGTACTCACCCTTCACCGTGAGCGTGAACAGTTCCTCGTGGGTAGGACCGAGCAGGTAATCGGCTCCCTTGCGGTCTGTGAGCCGGAAAACGTTGGGGCCGTACTCGGTCCACCGTCCCGTGGCCTCGTACGGTTCGCGCGGCAGTAACGCAGGGAACTGGATCTCCTGAGCACCGATCGCGTTCATCTCCTCGCGCACGATGTGCTCGATACTGCGCAGCATCATCAGCCCGAGCGGCAGCCAGGCGAAACCACCCGGCGCGACCCGGCGGATGTAACCGGCGCGCACCAGCAACTTGTGGCTCGGTACCTCCGCGTCGGCGGGATCCTCACGCAACGTGCGCAGAAACAGCGTGGACATCCGGGTAATCACGTGCTCAGCTCCTCGTGACGCGCCTCATCTCGGGGGTGCTGCCAGGGTATGCCACCCGCCCACGCCTGCCGTGAGCAGGCCGGTCGGCTCGGCGCGCGGACGAGCAGGCGATGCCCGGCGTACCATCACGGGTATGGAACCCGTGACCGTCGAGGTGACGCTCCAGCAGCTGGAAGGCGCGTCCTCATCGGCTTTTGCCAGGCTCCCCCTCGACGTCACCGAGGTGTTCGGCCAACCACGGCCACCCGTGCGGGTCACCATCAACGACCACACCTACGCATCGACCGTGGTCGTCTACGACAACGCCCCCTACATCCCGGTCAACCGCGCGAACTGCGAGATGGCCGGGGTGCAGCCTGGCGATACGGTCACCATGACCTTGGACCCGGTGCGGCCACGTGTCGACGTGGAGCCTCCCGAGGAGCTGCTGCGAGCTCTCGGCGACGTGCGGCCACGGTGGGACTCGCTGCCGTACGAGCGGCGTAGGAGCCTCGCCCGCTGGGTCGCCGAGTCCCGCAGTTCCGAGATCCAGCAGCGGCGTATCACCCGAACGATCGAGGAGCTGCGCCGTTGAGCGGCCAGGGCGTGCGGCGCGGCGAGCATCTCGGCACACGCGCCATCCGCCCCGCGTACCGCGCGCTCGCGATGATCTAGCATCCGGGACGTGCTGGTACTGCTTCCCCCGTCGGAGACCAAGGCCCACGGCGGCGACGGCCCGCCGCTCGACCTGGACGCGCTGTCCTTCCCCGCGCTGAACCCCACCCGCGATCGCATCGCGTCCGCCCTGGTCGCGCTCGCCGCCGATGCCGAGCGCAGCCGCGACGTACTCGGTCTGTCACCACGTCAGTCCACCGAGGTCGAGCGCAACGCCGCGCTGCGCGGCTCGCCGACCACGGGCGCGCTACACCGCTACACGGGCGTGCTCTACGACGCCCTCGACGTCGAGGGCCTGACCGGCAGCGAGCGTGCACGCGCGCACGCGCGGCTGGCCGTGGCCTCCGCGCTCTTCGGCGTGGTCCGCGCACGTGATCCGATTCCCGCCTACCGGCTCTCGGCGGCCACCACCCTGCCCGACCTCGGCTCACTGCGCGGCCTGTGGCGGCCTGCGCTGGAGCCGGTGCTCACCGGGCTCGACGAGCTCGTGGTGGACCTGCGCTCCGGGCCGTACGCCGCGCTGGCGCGGATGCCCGACGCGGTCACGGTACGCGTCGTCACCGACAACGGCACCGGTAAGCGCACCACCGTCAGCCACCACAACAAGGCCTACAAGGGCAGGCTTGCAGGTGCGCTGGCACGGGCCACCCGAGAGCCAGCCACGATCGACGACCTGCTGACCGCCGCCTCCTCGGCCGGGTTCAAGATGGAACAGACCGGCGAGCAGGAGCTGGAGCTGCTCGTCCAGTAGGCAGCGCTCAGCGAGCTTACGCACCAGCGGCACGCCCGCAGCGCACCAGCGGCACACCCGCAGCACACCAGCACTGTGTCGGTCACCACCGGGGAGACCGACACGGTAGCCACTGCTGTAGAGTCGTCCGGGGCGTTCCGAGGTGGTCGCGCATCGGTCGCGGGTTCGTACAGTGACTACTCGCGATGGCTCGTGGCAGCTCGTGTCACGACACAGCGTGGTGGGTGGCAGATCCTCGCCGGTGTAAGCCTGCCCGTGCAGGCACCGCCGAGCATCCGAGCATTTCGGGTACCGCCCACTGACGACGCAGATTGCGTCGGGTTCGTCTGTGTATCAGCCCGCTGTCAAAGGTGGCGGTCGCCGCGCGTTGCGCGGCAGGGGCCTTGCATATGACGCACCACCGTCGAACGCCAGTAGAAAGGCACCCCGTGACCATCACCGAGCACGCGCCGAGCGCGTCGAGTCCCCTCGCACACTCCGAACCGCTGTCCCACGCCACACCGCCTGCGCCTTCGTTCGCCGATTTCGCCCTCCCGAGCGCCCTGCTCGACGCGCTCCGGGCGGCGGGCATCGACACCCCGTTCCCGGTCCAGACCGCGACGCTGCCGGACGCCCTGGCAGGGCGCGACGTGCTCGGCCGCGCGCAGACCGGATCCGGCAAGACCCTCGCCTTCGGCCTGGCCATGCTCGCAGGCGCCCGCGAGCTGCGGCAGCAACACGGCAGGCCCAGGCAGTGCCACACCCGCGGACTCGTGCTGGTGCCCACGAGGGAGCTGGCCATGCAGGTCGCCGACACGCTGAAGCCGCTAGCCGAGGCCATCGGGCTGCGGTGCGGCATCGCCGTCGGTGGCATGCCGTTCACCCGCCAGGCGAGCACGCTGGCTCGCGGTCTGGACCTGCTCATCGCCACCCCAGGTAGGCTGTCCGACCACGTACGGCAGGGCACCGCGAACCTGGACGACATCGCGATGATCACCCTGGACGAGGCGGACCAGATGGCCGACATGGGGTTCCTCCCGCAGATCACCGAGATCCTGGACGGCACGCCGCGCGTCGCGCAGCGCATGCTGTTCTCGGCCAGCCTCGACGGCGCGGTGAACACGCTGGTCCGGAACTACCTCAACGATCCCGTCGAGCACTCGGTCGGCCCTGCCACCGCGAGCGTGACCACCATGGACCACCATGTGCTGGTCGTCCCGCAGCAACACAAGCGTGCGGTCATCACCGAGATCGCCGCGCGCGAGGGACGCACCATCCTGTTCGTGCGCACGAAGCAGAACGCTGACCGGCTGGCCGACACGCTCCGGGGCAGCGGGGTGGCCGCGGTGGCGCTGCACGGTGGCAAGCCTCAGGGACAGCGCAACCGGGTCCTCGACGCGTTCCGGCACGGCGCTGCCACCACGCTGGTCGCTACCGACGTCGCCGCACGCGGCATCCACGTCGACGGCGTGAGCCTCGTGCTGCACGTGGACCCGCCTGCCGATGCCAAGGACTACCTTCACCGCGCGGGCAGGACGGCCCGCGCGGGCGCATCCGGGACCGTCGCCACCGTGATCACGTCGAGCCAGCAGCGCGGGCTGCGCAAGATGTTCGGAGCCGCGGGGGTGCGCCCGGAGACCGCCACCGTGCAACCGGGGGCAGGCGCGCTCGCCCGCATCACCGGTGCTCGCACCCCCTCCGGCACACCCGTGCCGGAGCCGCAGCCGCCCACGCGCAGGCGCGGTGGCAGGCCGGGCAATGCCGACCATGTGCCTGCACGCAACGGCCGCAGGCGCAACCCGCACAGCACGGGAGGCGCCCGCGGCCGCAAGCACGGCGACCGCCAGCAGCACCCGCGGCGATCCCGGTCCGACCAGGCGCGCCGCTCAGGCTGAGCGCCCGGGAGCCAGCGCGCGGCACGGCACCGGCTATAGGTCGATGAGCTCGAACGAGCAGGCCAACTCGCAGCCGAATGCCTTGCCGACGCTCTCGGCCATGGTGCGTAGGAACGTGTCGGGGTCGGCCATCACACCACGTAACCCCGCGAGGTAGGTCTCGTGTGCCTCGAGCGACGCGACCGCCTTGTCGAACGTGGACGTGATGTCGACGGCGTGGGAGTCGTTCGGTGAGTTGTTCGCCGCAACCCATCGGACGCCGTCCCACGGCTCGAGCCCTTCCTCGAGCAGCTCGGGGAACACCCACCGGTTCGCGGCATCACGTGCCGCGTCGATGGTGGCGGCTCCGACGTTGCGGTGGTCGGCCATATTCTGGAACCCGCCCGGCCAGGTCTCACGGTGGTTCGTGGTGATCACCAGTTCCGGTCGGTGCCGCCTGATCGCCGCGGCGATGTCCTTGCGCAGTTCGAGCGACTGCTCGATGACGCCGTCGGTGTACTGGAGGAACTCCACCTGGTCGACCCCCACGATGGCCGCACTGGCCAGTTGCTCGCGCTCGCGCGTCGGCCCCGCATCCGCGGGATCCATGCTGTCGATACCGGCTTCCCCTCTGGTGGCCAGCAGGTAAGCCACCTCCCGGCCCTCGTGGGTCCACCGCGCGATGGCACCGGAGGCGCCGTACTCGAGATCGTCGGGGTGCGCGACAACGGCCAGCGCCTTGGTCCAGTCCGTGGGCATCGCGGCAAGTTCGGTCACGTACGGCCACCTCCATGATTCCGGCACCCAGCGGGCACGGCGCGTTCCGGCAGGCTGCGACCGCGCACGGATCGCTCCCGCCTGCTGCGGGCACAGCGCGATGTCCCGGTACCCGCACGTGCCCGTACCCCGGCCTGCGTACCAACCTGACAGTTCCGGTGCGACACTGCACGGGAAGAGTATGTCAGGTTGGGCATGCGTCGCGGGCCGCCCGCGACACCACGGCGTGCCCGATACGGCGCACGCGTTCGCGGATGTGAGGAGTGTGGTGGCGTGAGCGAGTCGGCTCACCGTGACGACCCTGCCGAGCACGTCTTCGACTGGCTGGACGGCGAAGCGGAGCGCAGGGCCGAGGCCGGGCTGGTCCGGCGCCTGCGGCCGCGCGCTGCCACCGCCGACGAGATCGACCTCGCAGGCAACGACTACCTCGGCCTGGCAAGGGACAAGCGGGTCACCGGGGCAGCGGCGGCATCGGCGTTGCGGTGGGGCGCGGGCGCCACCGGCTCCCGGCTGGTGACGGGATCGACCGAGCTACACACCGAGCTCGAGCACGCGCTGGCGCGTTTCTGCGGCGCCGAAGCCGCGCTGGTGTTCTCGTCCGGCTTCACCGCCAACCTCGGTGCGGTCACGGCACTGTCCGGGCGGGAATCGGCGATCGTGACCGACAAGTACATCCACGCCTCGCTGATCGAGGGCTGCCGGCTGTCCAGGGCGGATGTGGCGGCTGTCGCGCACCGCGATCCCGCCGCGGTGGCGCACGCGCTGCGTACCCGACGGCACGAACGCGCGTTGGTGGTCACCGACTCGGTGTTCTCCGTCGACGGTGACAGGGCGCCGCTGGCCGAGCTGGCCTCGGTGTGCCGTGAACACCGCGCCGCCCTGCTCGTCGACGACGCGCACGGGCTCGGCGTGCTCGGCGAAGGGGGCCGCGGCACGGTGTGGGACGACGGGCTCGCCAAAGCGCCGGATGTGGTCACCACGATCACGCTGTCCAAGGCGCTTGGCGCGCAGGGCGGCGCGGTGCTGGGGCCTCACAGGGTGATTCGGCACCTCATCGACACCGCGCGCAGCTTCATCTTCGATACCGCGCTCGCTCCCGCCCCGGCCTCGGCCGCGCTGACCGCACTCGAGATCCTGCGGGCCGAGCCGCACCGGCCCGCCCGGGTGTGCGAGGTGGCGGCCACGCTCGCCGACCGGCTCCAGGCAGCCGGACTGACCACAAGCACACCGGGAGCCGCCGTGGTATCGGTGCACGCGCCCTCACCGGAGGAGGCCGTCGCCTGGTCCACCCGGTGTGCCGAGAAGGGAATCAGGGTGGGGTGTTTCCGGCCACCGTCGGTGCCCGACGGCATCTCCCGGCTGCGGCTGACCGCGCGTGCGGATCTCACCGACGCCGACGTGGACGCCTGCGTCGACGCCATCGTCGCTACCGCTCCAGACGCCG
This sequence comes from Haloechinothrix sp. LS1_15, assembly GCF_033042135.1. Taxonomy (NCBI): domain Bacteria; kingdom Bacillati; phylum Actinomycetota; class Actinomycetes; order Pseudonocardiales; family Pseudonocardiaceae; genus Haloechinothrix; species Haloechinothrix sp. LS1_15. The sequence continues at coordinate 135,692 of NZ_WBXM01000005.1, forward strand.
CCGCATCGTGACGTGCTCGATACCGTCCTCATCGTAGGGACGGCCTTCGGCCACGAAGCCGAACCGCTCGTACAGCCCGATGGCACGGGTCTGTGCGGACAGCACGGTCTCCGCGTGGCCGAGCAGGCGCAGCGCCTGGTCGAGCAGTGACGCGGCGATGCCGCGGCCGCGCGCGTCGGGCCGGGTGCACACCCGGCCGATCCGCCACGGCTCGGTGTCACCGAGCACGCGCAGGCACCCCAGCACCCCCGGTTCGGCCACCGCCCACACGTGCTCCGTGGTGGCCAGCAGGTCCGCGCCGTCCAGCTCGGGGTAGGCGCACTCTTGCTCCACGACGAACACGTCGACCCGCAGCCGCAGCAGCGCGTACAGCTGCGCAGGCGAGAGCTCGTTCCCCCTGGCGACCTCGATCCGGTACCGACCGTGCGGTGCCTCGTTCTCAGCCACCGAGGATCGGCAGTCGGGATGCCTGATCGTCACCGGTGCGATCACTCCTGGCGATGTCCTCGGCGTAAGGTCGCACATCGGTGTAAACGCCCGGCTTACCCGCGCGGGCGCACCCCTCGCCCCAGGAGATGATGCCCACGAGCGTGCCGTCGACGATCAGCGGCCCTCCCGAGTCACCCTGACAAGCGTCCACGCCGCCCTCAGGATACCCGGCGCACACCATGCTGTCCCGGTCGTAGTCGTCATAGGCCCGCTCGCAGTCGGCGTGTGGCCGGATCGGTACATCGGCGGCGCGGAGCCGGTGCGCGCTCGAGCCGCCCTCCGAGGTGCGGCCCCAGCCGTAGATGGTGCCCATCGTGCCCTCGGCGTAGAGATGACCTTGACCTTGCCTGGCGTAGTCGATGCCGCGGTGGGACACCGGCCGCTCGAGGGTCAGCACGGCGAGGTCGGAGCCGTCCCGCACCGAGCGGTAGTCCTCGGGAATCCAGACCCGCTCGACCTGCCGCTCGGTGCCCTCGTCGCTGCGGGTGTCCTGGCGTCCGGCCACGACGTGAAAGCCCCTGCGGGGAACGTTGGCCACGCAGTGTGCCGCCGTCACCACGGTGTCCCGCGCGATGAGCGTGCCACCGCAGTACTGCTTTCCGTTGCGGTCAGCGAGGTAGACCACGTACGGGTGGTCGTGCACCGAGACCTCGTCTCCTCCGACGATGAATGGTTGCGTGCCCGGCGACTGCGGGCCGGTGGACACCCCGGCCGAGGCGGCTGTGAACCCGAACGCGCTCGCAACGAGCACTGCCGCCAGCGCGATCGCGCAGGAAGCGATCCTGCTCGTGTTCCGCACGGCTACTCCCTCGAGGGTTGTGCACGATAGGCCTGACACCGGTCACCGGTACGGGCAAGCTGTCCCCACATCGTGCGGCGACCGAGTGCCGAGCTTATCGAGTCGTGCCCCGTTCCGCTGTCACTGGAACGGGTGGTGTTGCGAACGATCGAGCTCCCCGTATCGGAATGCTCGCGGGTCCCGGTGCGGTTGCAAGGGACGTGGCACATTACGACTTGGTGATCATCGGGACCGGTTCCGCCAACACGATCCTCGACTCCCGCTTCGGCGACTGGCGGGTGGCGATCGTCGAGCAGGGAGTGTTCGGCGGCACCTGTCTGAACGTGGGATGCATCCCGACGAAGATGTTCGTGCACAGCGCCGACGTCGCCCGCGCGGCAGCGACCGGTCCCGCGCTCGGCGTCGACTCCACGCTGCACGGCGTGCGCTGGGCCGACGTACGTGACCGGATCTTCGGCCGGATCGACCCGATCGCGGCAGCTGGGCGCGAGTACCGCCACACCCACCCCGACAACGCCAACGTCACCGTCTACCAAGGGCAGGCGCGGTTCGTCGGCGACTACACACTCGAGATCACCCCTCTCGGCGGCACGCCCACCGAGCAGATAACGGCCGACCGGTTCGTACTCGGCGCGGGAGGCAGGCCCACCGTCCCGGAGATCCCCGGCCTGTCCACCGTCGACTACCACACCTCCGACACCGTCATGCGCATCGAGAAGCTACCCGAGCGTGTCGCGATCCTCGGCACCGGGTTCATCGCGGCCGAGTTCGCGCACGTGTTCTCGTCGTTCGGGTCCGAGGTGAGCCTCATCGGCCGTTCCTCGACGGCGTTGCGCAGCCACGACAAGGACATCAGCAGCCGGTTCACCGCGCTCGCCAGCCACCATCTCGACCTGCGGCTCCAGCGGCGGGTGCGTGCTGCGCGCGCCACCGAAAGCGGCATCGCCCTCGAACTGGATTCCCGGGAACACACCGAGGAGTCACCCGAGGTCGTCGAGGCCGACCTGCTGCTGATCGCCACCGGCAGGAAGCCCAATTCCGACCTGCTCGGCGTCGAGGCCACCGGCGTGACCACCACCGAGTCGGGCTACGTCGTGGTGGACGCATACCAGCGTACCGGCGTACCCGGAATCTACGCCCTCGGTGATCTGTCCTCGCCCCACGAGCTCAAGCACGTCGCCAATCGCGAAGCCAAGATCGTGCAGCACAACCTGCTGCACCCGGACGACCCGGTCGCAGCTGACAACCGTCCCGTGCCCCACGCGGTGTTCACGTCACCGCAGATCGCCGCTGTCGGACTGACCGAGCAGGAAGCATCGGAGCGGGGGCTGCGCTACGTCACCGCGACCCAGGACTACGCCGGTATCGCCTACGGATGGGCGATGGAGGACACCACCGGATTCGCCAAGCTGATCGCCGATCCCGACACAGGCAGACTCCTCGGCGCGCACATCCTGGGCCCCCAGGCACCCACGTTGATCCAGCCGCTGGTCCAGGCGATGAGCTTCGGCCTGGATGCCGCCTCCATGGCGCGCGGCCAGTACTGGATCCACCCCGGCATGCCGGAACTGGTGGAGAACGCGCTGCTGAACCTGCCGCTGGAGTACTGAGCGAACGCTGGCGGCCGGGCTCCGATCACTGGACGCGGCTTACGGCAGGGTGAGGATCTCGGCACCCGAGTCGGTGACCAGGATGGTGTGCTCGAACTGGGCCGTCCACTTCTTGTCCCGCGTGGTCACGGTCCAGTCGTCGTCCCAGACGTCGTAGTCGATCGTGCCGAGCGTGATCATCGGTTCGATGGTGAAGGTCATGCCTTCCTCGATCAGTGTGGTCACGCTGGGTTCCTCGTAGTGCAGCACTGTTGGCGCGGTGTGGAACGCGGGACCGACCCCGTGGCCGGTGAAGTCACGCACCACCCCGTAACCGAAGCGCTTCGCGTAGGACTCGATCACCCTGCCGATCACGTTGAGCTGTCGTCCCGGCCGTACAGCCTTGATCGCCCGCATGGTCGCTTCCCGTGTCCGCTCCACAAGCAGCCGGGCTTCGTCCGAGACATCGCCTGCCAGGAAGGTGGCGTTGGTGTCGCCGTGCACCCCGCCGATGTAGGCGGTGACATCGATATTGCAGATGTCGCCGTCGTGGATCACGGTGGAGTCCGGGATACCGTGGCAGATGACCTCGTTGAGCGACGTGCAGCAGGACTTCGGGAAGTCACGGTAGCCGAGCGTCGACGGGTAGGCACCGTGGTCGATCAGGAATTCGTGCACCACCTTGTCGATGTCGTCGGTGGTGTTTCCCGGCTTGACGGCCTTGCCGCCTTCTTCGAGGGCCTGCGCCGCGATCCGTCCCGCCTCGCGCATGGCCTCGATCACCTCCGGGGAGCGCACGCCGTTGCCCGGCTCCGGTCGCGGAGCGGGCTTGCCCACGTACTCGGGCCGTTCGATGGAATCCGGCACGGGACGGCGGGGAGACTGCACTCCGGGTTTCAAGGGCTCACGCATCGGCATACCGCCCACCCTACGATGCTTCCAGGCTACCGAGCTCGGGGCCGTAGGCTACGCAACACGCCCCCAGGGGGTCAGCCGCGATCGGTGAGCTCGCCGAGGAAGTCCCCCGCGACCGAGACGGCGGGAGCGGAGCTGCCTCCGCCGACGAGCAGCACCGCGAAGGCGATGTCGTCCTGGTAGCCGACGAACCACCCGTGCGCGTCCGAGCCGTCGCCGAACTGCGCCGTCCCGGTCTTGCCGTGCACCCCGTCGAGCGTGTCCAGCTCGCTCGCGGTACCGCGGGTCACGACCGCGCGCATCAGCTCACGCAGCGCGCCGGTGACCTCCGCGGCGAGTGGCTCGCCCACACCGCTGGCCTCGGTCCCGGATCCGTCGACGTCGAGCACCGTGGGTGTGGGGACCTCGCCCCCGGCCACCGCGGCTGTGGCCAGCGCCATCCCGAACGGGCTGGCAAGCACGGTTCCCTGCCCGATACCGTTCTCCGCGAGTTCGGAGTTGCCTGTGGCCTCGGGAACGTCGCCGGTGAACACGCCGATGCCCGGTATGTCGAACTCCGCACCGAGGCCGAGCGAGGCCGCGGCCTCTCCGAGGGCACCCGGTCCCGAGTCCACCGCGAGCTCGGCGAACGTGGTGTTGCACGAGCGTGCGAACGCTTCGGAGAGGTCGATGGTACCCAGGTCGAAATCGCGGTCGTTGGTGATCTCCCGTTGCCCGATGACCATCGATCCCGGACAGTTCACGCCGCCTCCCGCGGACACCTCTCCTGCGCTCAGCGCCGCGGCAGCTGTGACGATCTTGAAAGTCGACCCCGGCGGGTACTGGCCGGTCAACGCGATCGACCCCGACTCGTCGGCGGCCTCGTTCTGTGCCACGGCGAGCACATCGCCCTCGGAAGCGCTCAGCGCTACCAGCGCGCCGGCCTCGGCGACCCCATCGAGGGCCTGTTCGGCCGCGGACTGCACGGCGTGGCTCATCACGGTGTCCACCTGCTCGATCGGCTCCGGTTGCTCGGCATGCAGCTCCGCCGACTCGGCGCCGTCCCCGTCGAGGGTGACCACGCGCCATCCGGCGTTGGCGGCGGCCTCGTCGTTGACCATCGACCGTAGAGCGGGAAGGACCGGCGTGCCGAAGTCCGGGGTCGGGCCGAGCAACCGCTCCTGCCAGGTGACGTGGACGCCTGCCAGATCGGTGATGGTGTCGACCACTTGCTGGAAGTGATCCTCACGCAACGCGGCCACCAGGTGCGCGCCACCCTCGCCTGCCTCGCTCGCCCCGGCGAGAATGGACTCGGTGGTGATCCCCTCGTCGAACTGCGACAGTTCCTCCGCGAGGGTGCGCGCCACCGGTTCGAGACCCTCACCCGCGTCGGCTGCCACGGGGTCGAGCAGCACCGAGGTCACCCGCTGCGGGGCGAGCAGCTCGTCACCGCCCCTGTCGAGTACTGGGGGCAGCTCGGCAGGCACATCGATCAGCGCAAGCGTGTGGTCCTCGGCGTGCTCGGGATGCACCACAGCGGGATCCCACTGCACGACCCAGTCACCGTCCTGCTGTCCCAGTCGCGCCGAGGCGGTGTAGTGCCATTCCCGGTCGCCCTCCAGATGCCAACCCAGGTCGTACTCCACGATCGAGACGTCACCGGCGCCGTTGTCGTCGCCGTCCTCGCCATCGGCCTCCTGGGAGTCGGCGACGGCGATGTCCACGGACTCCGGGTCCAGCGCGTCGTAGGCCTGCTCCAGCACCGGAGCGGCCTCGTCGGGAGCATCGGTGAGCGCGGCGGCGCGGTCGGTGTCGCCCTCGGCGAGCGCCCGCAGGAACTCCTCGGTGCGCTCCGCCGCCGGATCGCCGAACAGCCCGCAGCCCGCGGTCGTGGCCAGCAACGAGGCGACGGCCAGCATGATTGTCGTCGATCGCACGGTTGCCCAGTATGCCTGCCACGCGCCCGACGGTGTCCGACCGGCGCCCGGCCCGGGGGATACTCGTCACCTGGTTGGTTCGGTGCCGCGCCCCGCGCGGCCGACACGCTCACAGCAGTACGGTCGCGTACTCGCCGACCCGCCGGAAGCCGATCTTGTCGTAGACCGCGAGGGCCGGGCTATTGTAGGCGTTGACGTACAGGCTCGCCGTGCGCGCCAACTCGCGAACCAGTACCGAAGCCACCGCTGCCGTACCAGCCGTGCCGATCCCCTCGCCCCGGCGGTCCGGGTGGACCCACACCCCCTGGATCTGCCCGACCCGCGAGGACAGCGCGCCGATCTCGGCTTTGTACACCACCTGGCCGCGCTCGAACCGGGCGAATGCCCGCCCGCTCTGGATCAGTTCGGCGACCCGAGTGCGGTAGTTCATGCCGTTACCCCCTGCCCTGGGGTCGACGCCCACCTCCTCGCGGAACATCGCCACCGCGGCGGGAAGGTAACGATCCAGCTCGTGGGGCATGACCCGCCGTACCTGCGGGTCGCACCGCACTGCGGGTGGCCGTTGCAGCGCGAGCAACGGCTGGGGGGACCGCACATCGCGGGGTGGTCCCCACTCGCTGACCAGCTCCTCCCAGATCCCCAGGACCTGCTCGGCGGGGCCGACCACGGAGGAACACATCCGCGCCCGGCTCAGCGCGCGCTCGGCGAAGGAACGCAGTATCGCGGGCGTGCCCGACAGCGGGATCAGATTCGGCCCCGCGAAACACAGGCCCTGCAGCCGCCCGGACCACAGTGGCCGCGAGTCGACGGCCCACAGCTCACCGCCGAGCCGTCTCGGATCCAGTCCCGTCGCCTCGACCCTGGCACTGACCATGCAACAGTGCACCGGATCGGCCGCCAACGCGGCATCGACCGCTGGATAGTCCCGGTCGTCGAGCAGCCGGGTCCCTGCAAGCCGCAACACGCATCAAGCCTGCCAGACATCAACCACCGGCGGGTAGCGGATACATGATGCTCCAGGCAGTCACGCACCGCGATACGTGCCGAACGTCCAGAGGTTCCCCTCGGGATCGCGCAGGGTGAAGGTGTACGAGCCGAAGTCGGTGTCGTGCGGCTCGACCGCGATCTCGGCGCCGGAGGCCGCGGCACGCTCATGGATAGCGTCGACGTGATCGGTGACCACGTACACCGTGTTCACTCCCGAACGCATCACGTCGTGCACGGTTCCGCGCTGGCGCTTGGCGCTGCCGAACATCACCGCTCCCCCTTCTGGCCACCGCAACTCGGCATGCTCGATGTCAGCGTCCCCGGTAGGGATCACCAACGCTCGGATGAACCCGACCACGTCCACCAGGAACCGCAGCGCTCCGTGCGCGTCGTCGTAACGCAGGCAGGGCCAAACCGTCGGGTGCTGATGTACTGTCATCCTCCGTAGCGTGCCTGCGAGTCGTCGCCGTTGGCTTGGAGAAACGGGAGCTCTTCTGCCAGCCACCTGGACGGGGAGCAGCCTGCGAGTGTTCGCCACTCATTGCTCATGTGCGCCTGGTCGTAGTACCCGCACTCGACGGCGACGGTGGCCAGAGCCTGGCGCGCGTCCTGGCCGAGCAGGCGTCGCGCGCGCTCGAAACGCGCGATCCGCGCGACCTGCTTCGGGCTCACGCCGAGCTCGCACCGGAACCGGCCGGACAGGTGCCGCTTGCTCCACCCCACCGCCGCGGCGAGCTCGGTAACCGCGAGCCCACCGTCCCGCCGGACGATCTCGTGCCATGCCCAGGTCACCTCGGCGGGTACGGCGACCTCACCGCGCGTCGCGGACAGCAGAGCGCTGTCCAGTACGGCGAACCGATCAGTCCAGGTCCGGGCGGTGGCGAGGCGTTCCGGCAGCGAGGCCAGCTCCGGGCGGGCCAGGTCGCCGAGGTCGGCGACCTGGCCCGACAGCGCCGCGGCTGGATGCCCGAGCAGCTGCCGCAGGCCGAGAGGGTGCAGCTCGATCTGAACGCCGTGCTGGTACTGCCCTGGAGCGATCATCACGGGACCCGGATAGAGGCCGCCGACAGCGGCGGACAGCGACAGGTCGGTCCGGGTGCCGTCAGGGGTGCCCCGCACCCGGATCGGCTCGGCGAGGCTGATCACCAAGGTGGCGTAGCACGACGGGAGCCCCCGGTGCAGCTCCGGCAGCCGGCCGTGCTGCCGGTAGCCCATATAACGGAGGACCCGACCCCGCAGCGCCGGGTGAGGCGGGCGCGTGACGAACTCGCTGACGGCGGCCACACGACCAGCCTAGCGGCGGTCGCCGGTGGCCGCGGGCGCTCAGCTCACGGTGACGGTGGGCTCGCCCTCGCCGAGGGACTCGCCGGACTCCTCTGCCAGCCGCATGGCTTCCTCGATCAGCGTCTCCACGATCTTGTGTTCGGGAACGGTGCGGATGACCTCGCCCTTGACGAAGATCTGGCCCTTACCGTTGCCGGAGGCCACCCCGAGGTCGGCTTCCCTGGCCTCGCCGGGGCCGTTGACCACGCAGCCCATCACGGCCACCCGCAGCGGGATCTCCATGCCTTCCAGCCCGGCTGTGACTTCGTCGGCGAGCTTGTACACATCGACCTGGGCGCGGCCGCAGGACGGGCAGGAGACGATCTCCAGCTTGCGTGGGCGCAGGTTCAGCGACTCCAGGATCTGCGCGCCGACCTTGACTTCCTCCACCGGCGGGGCCGACAGCGACACCCGGATGGTGTCGCCGATCCCCTGCCGCAGCAACGCGCCGAAGGCAACGGCGGACTTGATCGTGCCCTGGAAGGCCGGGCCGGCCTCGGTGACCCCGAGGTGGAGCGGGTAGTCGCACTGCTCGGCCAGCAGCTCGTACGCGCGCACCATCACGACCGGATCGTGGTGCTTGACCGAGATCTTGATGTCGTGGAAGTCGTGCTCGGCGAACAGGCTCGCCTCCCACAGGGCGGACTCGGCCAGCGCTTCCGGGGTGGCGCTGCCGTGCTTTTCCATCAGCCGCGCGTCGAGCGAGCCGGCGTTGACCCCGATCCGGATGGGGGTGCGGTGTTCCTTGGCTGCCTGGGCGATCTCACCGACCCGGTCGTCGAACTTCTTGATGTTGCCGGGGTTGACCCGTACCCCGGCGCAGCCGGCCTCGATCGCGGCGAAGACGTAGCGCGGCTGGAAGTGGATGTCGGCGATCACCGGGATCTTCGACTTCTGCGCGATCGCGGGCAACGCCTCGGCGTCCTCCGGGCGCGGGCAGGCCACGCGCACGATGTCGCAGCCTGCCGCGGTCAGCTCCGCGATCTGCTGCAGCGTGGCGTTGACGTCGGAGGTCTGGGTGGTGGTCATCGACTGCACCGAGACCGGGTGCTCGCTACCGACTCCGACGGGACCGACCATGAGTTGCCTGGTCTTGCGGCGTTCGGCCAGTACCGGAGGCGGGCTGGCCGGTAAGCCAAGATCGACCGTCATCGCGTCCTCTGCCTTCTCCATCGCATGTCGTGCGCCTACGGGTGCCACCCCGAACGATACCGCGCGTTCGCCCGGGCAGGACGCGTGTGGGTGCGAGACGAAGGGCCCTTTGAGTACCTATGCGGCACCGGAGGAGCCCTTCGGCTCGCACCGCGGTCGCTACTCCGTGATCCGTATCGGGTTGACGATGTCGGCGGTGATGGTCAGCAACATCACACCGCCGCCGATGATGATCGCGACCATGGTCACCGCCGAGAGTTTGGTGTAGTCGACCGGGCCGCCCGGGCTCTTGCCGAAGAGCTTGCGTATCCAGTCCCGTACCCGCTCATACCAGGTCACCGCGATGTGCCCGCCGTCGAGCGGCAGCAGTGGCAGCAGGTTGAAGATCCCGACGAAGAAGTTCAGCGCAGCCAACAGCAGCAGGAAGACCTCCCACATACCGTGCTGCACCGTCTCCCCGCCGATACGACTGGCTCCGACCACGCTGATCGGAGTGTCCGGGTCGCGCTCGGCCCCGGTGATCGCCTCGACCACGGCGGGCATCCGCTCCGGCAGGCGCAGCAGCGCGTGCCAGGTGCGCTCGAACATCTCGCCGGTGAACACCACCGTCGCCGGTGCGGCCTCGACCGCGTTGTACTGGTGATACTGCACGAACTCGACGCCGATCATGCCGACCTCGACCGTGGCGGGCGCGCCCTGCTCGACGGCTTCCTCATCGAGGTTTGGGCGCTCCACCCGCGCGACGTCGATCGAGGTCTGGATCGTGGTGCCGTCCCGATCGAGCGTGACGGGTACCCACCCTTGCCGTTCCTGCACCAGCTCGGTGGCCTCGACGATGTTCTCCACCGCCCGGCCGTCCACCGAAGTGATCACATCACCGGACATCAGGTTGGCGTCCATCGCGGGCGCGGGATCCCCGGGGCGGCACTCCAGGTCGTCGAAGTTCTCCAACTGCTCCCGCGTCTCGACGTCCCGCACGCAATCCGACACCCCGGCGACCTCGGGCTTGCCGTCGAGATTCGGCAGCCCGAGCGAGCCTGCCATGACCAGCAGCACGATGAAGCCGATGAGGAAGTGCATCGCCGAACCGGCGGCCAGCACCGTGGTGCGCTTCCACACCGGGTAGCGCCACATCGCCCGCTTGGATTCCTCCGGCTTGACCTCGTCCAGCGCGGTCATACCCGCGATGTCGCAGAAGCCGCCGAGCGGGATCGCCTTGACGCCGTACTCGGTCTCCCCCCTGCGGAAGGAGTACAGGGTGGGGCCGAAACCGACGAAGAACCGACGCACCTTCATGCCGAACTTCTTCGCGGTCCACATGTGCCCGGCCTCGTGCAGCGCGATGGACACGCAGATGGCCAGGGCGAACAGCACGACCCCGATGATGTAGGCCAGCACGTACTAGTCCCTTCCCTGACGGATCAGCTCAGCGGCGCGGGAACGCGCCCACTGCTCGGCGGCGAGCACGTCGTCGATGTCACGTGGCCGGCCGTGCCACTCGTCGGCCTGCTCGACCACCTGGGACACAGTGTCCACGATCGACGTGAAGCCGGTGTTCCCCGCGAGGAACGCGGCCACCAGCTCCTCGTTCGCGGCGTTGAACACCGCGGGAAGGCACCCGCCGACACGGGCGGCGTGCCTGGCCACCGTCACGGCGGGAAACGCCTCGTCATCCAGCGGCTCGAACGTCCACGACGTCGCCGAATCCCACCGGCAGGCGGGCGCGGCCTCCGGCACCCGGTGCGGCCAGTTCATCGCCAGCGCGATCGGCAACCGCATGTCCGGCGGGCTGGCCTGAGCCAGCGTGGAGCCGTCGGTGAAGGTCACCATGGAATGCACGACCGACTGGGGGTGGACCACCACATCGATCCGCTCGCACGGCACGCCGAACAGCAACTGCGCTTCGATCAACTCCAGGCTCTTGTTCACCATCGTCGCCGAGTTGATCGTGACAACCGGCCCCATCTCCCAAGTCGGATGGTTCAGCGCCTGGTCGACGGTGACCTCGACCAGTTCGGCGCGGCTGCGGCCACGGAACGGTCCCCCTGACGCCGTGAGAACCAGCCGCGCCACCTCCTCGGCGCGCCCACCGCGCAGCGCCTGCGCCAGCGCGGAATGCTCAGAATCCACCGGCACCAGCTGGTCCGGCCCAGCCGCTTCGGTCACCAGCGGCCCACCAGCGATCAGCGACTCCTTGTTCGCCAGCGCCAGCGTCGCGCCGGTCCGCAGGGCGCGCAGCGTGGGATCAAGGCCCGCCGAGCCCGGCATGCCGTTGAGCACCACGTCCACCGGAACGGCGTCGATCAGCTCGCCGACCGCGTCCGCGCCCGCAAAGATCCGCGGCAGCCGGTAGCCGCCGGTGGGATAGCCACGCCGCTGTGCCTCGGTGTAGAGCGCGAGCTGCACGTCCTCCACGGCTGTCGGCTTGATCACAGCGATCGCGTCCACCTCGTGCGCGATCGCTTGTGCCGCCAGCGTGGCGGGGTCGCTGCCGCCCGCGGCGATACCCGCAACCCGGAACAGCTCCGGGTTGCGCCACGCCACATCCAACGCCTGTGTGCCGATCGAGCCGGTCGAGCCCAGCACGAGAACCGAGCGTGCCGCCGTGGCGTCGCGACCGGGAAGGGGGGAAGACGTCATCGGCTCCATTGTCTCCGATGCCGGAATCGACACCGCAGGCAGCCGCCGTGCCAGGCGTCAACGCCGGCATCGCCACCGGGCACCGGCCGACGGGATCCTGCGCTGTGCGGTGTGGGATCATGCCGGGCAGTGGAACCACCCAGCCGGACGGTTGTACGGTAGCTCTGCGGCGACCGAGTCAGAGCTTGCCGTCATACAACAGTCGAAGACAGTCACACGGCAGAGGAGAGCAGGCGCGTGGCAGGCACGGAACTCGAACGGCGGCACACAACCGAGGTCGGCGACGAGGTCGATCCCCGTGACGAGCCCTCGGTCGAGTGGGGCTGGCACGACCACTTCCCGAAGGGCAGGCAGATCGCGGGCTGGGCAGTGGTGCTGATCCTGCTCGGCATGCTCTACGGTCCGCACGAGAGCAACATCGAGAACTACTTCCTGGTGTTCACCGCGCTGATCATCGGCGGTGGACTGCTCTGGGACCTGCACCGGCGTCGCACGTCCTGGCGGCGGTGACACCGCATCGGCCGCGTCGGCCGATGTAGTGGGTCTCTCGGGCCGGTTCCCGGTCAGCTCGCGGGTTCCGGTTGCGGGAGCTTCGCCAGCAGCCGCTTGGTCGCACGTTGCATGTCCGCTTCGTCATGACTGAAATCGGAGAGATACGAACGCAGCGCCGCGACCAGCAACGCCAGCTCCTCGTCAGTGAGTTCGATCACATTCCTGTCCATGGTGTTAGGATACCCCGCCACCAGCCTGCCGTGATCCGTCTCAGCCGGATTGCTCGCCCGCGAGCTGGCCGCAGGCTGCCGCGATCTCTTGGCCACGGGTGTCCCGGACGGTGCAGGTGACCCCGCCCTCGTTGACCCGGCGGACGAACTCCCGCTGCGCCGGCTTGGGGCTCGCGTCCCACTTGCTGCCCGGCGTCGGGTTCAGCGGGATGACGTTGACGTGCACCAGATGTCCCAGGTGCTCCCGCAGCGTGGCTGCCAGCAGGTCCGCACGCCACGGCTGATCGTTCATATCTCTGATCAGCGCGTACTCGATGGATACCCGCCTGCCGGTGCATTCCAGGTAGTACCGGGCCGCATCCAGCACCTCGGCCAGCGGCCACCGGTTGTTCACCGGAACCAGTTCGTTGCGCAGCTCGTCGTCCGGAGCGTGCAGCGACAACGCCAGCCGGACCTGCATCCTCTCCCCCGCCAGTCTGCGGATCGCCGGTGCCAGGCCGACGGTGGACACCGTGACCGAACGCTGCGAGATCCCCAGTCCCTGCGGGGCAGGCTCGGTGATGCGCCGCACCGCGTCGACCACCCGCCGGTAGTTGGCCAGCGGCTCGCCCATCCCCATGAACACGATGTTCGACAACCGGCCGGGACGCGGCGTGCCCTCCGGTCCGGGCAGCGCGCCATCCCGCATCACCGCGGCAGCCGAGCGCACCTGGTCGACGATCTCAGCGGTGGACATGTTGCGGTCCAAGCCTGCCTGACCGGTCGCGCAGAACGGGCACGCCATCCCGCATCCCGCCTGGCTGGACAGGCACAACGTCGCGCGATCCGGGTACCGCATCAACACGCTTTCCAGCATCGTCCCGTCGTGCGCCCGCCACAGCGTCTTGCGCGTCGCGCCGCTGTCGCAGGACAGCGCCCGCACCTCGGTGAGCAGCGGCGGCAGCAGCGCTCCAGCCAGCTTCTCCCGTGAACCAGCGGGAATGTCGGTCATGTCGGCGGGATCCACCGTCAGCCTGGAGAAGTAGTGGTGCGAGAGCTGCTTGGCGCGGAACGGTTTCTCCCCCAACTCGACCACGGCCTCGGCGCGTTCCGGCACGCTGAGATCGGCGAGGTGCCTCGGCGGCATGCCGCGGCTGGGGGCGTCGAAGACCAGGGGAAGCGAGCTCATCACCCTCCAGGATCCCATCCCCGCCGAGGGGGCGCTCAGGCCGGTAGGAACGCGCCGAGCAACAGCCAGGACACCACCGCCGACGGAAGCAACGAGTCGAGCCGGTCCATCAGCCCCCCGTGCCCCGGCAACATCGTGCCCATGTCCTTGATTCCCACGTCCCGCTTGATCACCGACTCCACCAGGTCTCCCAGCGTGGCGGTGAGCACGATCGCGGCGCCGAACACGATCCCCTGCCACACCTGCGCGTCCAGCAGCAACGACAGGCTCAACGACCCAGCCAACATGCCTGTCAGCAGTGAGCCGCCGAAGCCCTCCCAGCTCTTCTTCGGGCTGATCGACGGGGCCATGGGGTGCCTGCCACCGAGCACCCCGGCTGCGTAGCCGCCGACGTCCGACGCAATCACACCGATCATGAAGGCGAGCACCCTGCCGACCCCGTCGTCCGGTAGCACAAGCATGGCGGCGAACGCGCCGCACAGCGGCAGGTAGGCGGTGGCGAACACGGTTGCGGCTGTGTCGGAGACATACCCAGCCGCGCCGCGGGTGAGCCGCCACAGCAAGCACGCCAGCACCGTGACGACGAAGGCGATCAGCACTCCCTCTGTGCCGAACGGCCAACTGAGCCAGATCATCGCCTGGCCGCCGAGCAGCACCGGCACGAGCTGAACGCGGACGCCGGTTGCCTCCCGCAGTGCGCGGGCGAACTCGATGGTGCCGATCAGCAGCGCGACGGCCACCACAACGAGGAACAGGTGACGCTGGACGAGCAGTGACGCCAGGATCGCCACCCCGAGCGAGACGCCGACCGCGATCGCCGCGGGCAGGTTCCGTCCCGCACGGGAAGAACCGTGCTCGTGCTCTGGTTGCTCCGAGGACTTCTCCGACACTGTCACGACCAGCCTCACCTACGGTACCGCTCGGCCGTACACGCGCGCCGCCACCACGGCAACGCAGGCAGCCGGTGCGTTCGGTACCCGCTCACTCGTGCCCGCTCGCTCAGACTTCGAGGAGCTCGGCTTCCTTGTGCTTGACCAGCTCGTCAATCTGGTGGACGTAGGTGTCGGTGAGGTTCTGCAGCTGCTTCTCCGCACGCATCACCTCGTCCTCACCAGCTTCGCCCTCCTTGGCGATCCGGTCGAGCTCTTCCTTGGCCTTGCGGCGGACACCGCGGATGGAGATCTTCGCGTCCTCGCCCTTCCCCTTGGCCTGCTTGACCATCTCCTTGCGGCGCTCTTCGGTGAGCTGCGGGATCACCACACGGATGACGGTTCCGTCGTTGCTCGGGTTGACGCCCAGGTCGGAATCCCTGATGGCCCGCTCGATCTCCGCGAGCTGGCTGGCGTCGTACGGCTTGATCACCGCCATCCTGGCTTCCGGGATGTTGATGCTGGCGAGCTGGTTCAGCGGCGTCTGCGCCCCGTAGTACTCGACATGAATCCGCGCGAACATGGCAGGTGAAGCACGACCCGTCCGCACCGAGGTCATGTCCTCCTTCGCGACGGACACAGCCTTTTCCATCTTTTCCTCAGCGTCGAGGAGGGTCTCGTCGATCACGGCAACTCCTTGAGGTCGATGCCTACGCGCCGGTTGCGGGCTGGACCGGGCCGGACGGTGCCGCACCCGGCTGATCGTGGCGCTCGGGCCACCCATCCCAGCAGGTCTAGGAGATCACCTGCGCGGTGGGGGTGGCCACCAGCGTGCCGACCGCTTCCCCACGAACCGCACGGGCGATGTTCCCATCCACCAGTAGATTGAACACGATAATCGGCATGTTGTTGTCCATACACAGGCTGAAGGCGGTCGTGTCGGCGACCTTGAGCCCCCGCTCGAGCACTTCCCTGTGGGTGATCGCGCCGTAGAACTCCGCGTCAGGATCAGACTTCGGATCCGCCGAGAACACCCCGTCGACCCCCTTGGCCATGAGCACGACCTCGCAACCGATCTCGAGCGCGCGCTGAGCGGCCGCGGTATCGGTGGAGAAGTAGGGCATGCCGACCCCCGCCGCGAAGATCACCACTCGTCCCTTTTCGAGATGGCGCTCGGCGCGGCGGGGGACGTACGGCTCGGCGACCTGCCCCATGGTGACCGCACTCTGCACCCGCGTGTGCACGTCCAGCTTCTCAAGGAAATCCTGCAACGCGATGCAGTTCATGACCGTACCGAGCATCGCCATGTAGTCGGCACGGTCACGATCCATGCCGCGCTGGCTCAGCTCGGCGCCACGGAAGAAGTTCCCGCCCCCGATCACCACGGCGATCTGCGTGCCACCTCGGACCACCTCGGCGATCTGTCTCGCCACGTCGTGGACGACATCGGGGTCGACCCCGAGCGAGCCACCGCCGAACATCTCGCCGCCGAGCTTGAGCAATACCCGGCGGTACCCGTGCGCAGGCCGATCCGTCGTCATGCTTCTCGCGCGCCTCAGGCCTGACCGACCTCGAAGCGGACGAAGCGGGTCACCGTGACACCGGCCTCATCCAGCAGCTGCTGCACGGTCTTCTTGCTGTCGGTGACCGACGGCTGCTCCAGGAGCACGTTGTCCTTGTAGTAGGCGTTGACCTTGCCCTCGATGATCTTCGGGATCGCCTGGTCCGGCTTGCCCTCCCCGCGGGCAGTCTGCTCGGCGATGTTGCGCTCGGCCTCGATCACGTCCGCGGGAACATCGTCACGCGAGAGGTACTGCGGCTTGAGCGCTGCCACCTGCATCGCGGCCGCTCGCGCCGCGTTCGCCGCGTCGTCGCCCTCTCCGGTGTACTCGACGAGCACACCGACCGCCGGCGGCAGGTCCGCGCCCCTGCGGTGCAGGTAAGTCTCCACCTTGCCGTCGAAGACAGCCACCCGCCGCAGTTGGAGCTTCTCGCCGATCTTGGCCGCCAGTGCCTGCACGGCGTCCTCCACAGTGCCCTCGTCCAGCGGGGCATCCTTGAGCTGCGCGACGTCACTGGTGTTGGCCTGCTTGGCCGCTGCCACGATGCGATCGGCCAACGCGCGGAACTCGTCGTTCTTGGCGACGAAGTCCGTCTCCGAGTTGAGCTCCACCAGCACGCCGTCCGAGCCGGTGACCAGGCCCTCCGCCGTGGACCGCTCGGCACGCTTACCGACGTCCTTGGCGCCCTTGATACGCAGGTACTCGACGGCCTTGTCGAAATCGCCGTCGTTCTCTTCCAGCGCCTTCTTGCAGTCCATCATGCCGGAGCCGGTCAGCTCCCGCAGGCGCTTGACGTCTGCTGCGGAGTAGTTCGTCATGGTGGGATTCCGTTCTGTGAAGGTCGAGGTCGGATTGCTTGACAAGCTGGGAAACGGCACTCCGGTCGGACCGTGACCGCTTCCGCCCGAGGTCCGAAGGACCAGGCAGCGGAAGGCAGCGTCACGGCCCGACCGGGGACGTCACGAGGATGCTGGCTGCTCGGCTTCCTCGCCCGCGGGCTCGGCCTGTGCCTGCTGCTCGCCGCCTGCCGCTTCGGCACCGGTCTGCTCGGCGCCGGCTCGCGCCGTGCTCTCCTCGCTGCCTTCCTCGTCCGCGGCGCCGCTGAGCAGCTCCTTCTCCCACTCGGCGAGCGGTTCGTCGCTGGCGACGCCGGGCTCCGGCTTCTCCTCGCCCTCGGCCGCGCCGTTGCGTGCGGACGAACGCGCCATCAGGCCACCTGCGACGGCCTCGGCCACGACCTTCGTCAACATCGCCGCGGACCGGATCGCGTCATCGTTGCCCGGGATCGGGTAGTCCACCTCGTCCGGATCGCAGTTGGTGTCCAGGATGGCGATGACCGGGATGTTGAGCTTGCGGGCCTCGTCGACGGCGATGTGTTCCTTCTTGGTGTCGACGACCCATACCGCGCTGGGCAGCTTGGTCATGTCGCGGATGCCGCCGAGCGTCTTCTCGAGCTTGTCCTTCTCGCGGGTCAGCGTCAGGATCTCCCGCTTGGTCAGCCCCTGGAAGCCGCCCGTCTGCTCCATCGCCTCCAGCTCCTTGAGCCGCTGGAGACGCTTGTAGACGGTCTGGAAGTTCGTCAGCATGCCGCCGAGCCAGCGCTGGTTGACATACGGCATGCCCACCCGCTGCGCCTCGCGTGCGATCGCTTCCTGTGCCTGCTTCTTGGTGCCGACGAACATGATCGAGCCGCCGTGTGCGACGGTCTCGGAGATGAAGTCGTAGGCACGATCGATGTAGCTGAGCGTCTGCTGCAGATCGATGATGTAGATGCCGTTACGCTCGGTGAAAATGTAGCGCTTCATCTTCGGATTCCAGCGCCGGGTCTGATGCCCGAAGTGCACGCCGGAATCGAGCAGCTGCTTCATGGTGACGACGGCCATTGCCTTGTTCGCACCTCGTATCTGTCTTGGCGCCCCGCTGGTGTGGCGGCGCGCGTGGTCGGTTTCTCACGGGCGCCGCCCGCCGGTGCCTGCCACCGGCCCGGCCACACCCGTCCTGGTGCGGTGCCGACCACCCCACCCCGGAATCATCACCACGAGGGCGCTGCCCGGGGAACCGTGGGTGACCGTCGATGCTCGCCTCGCAGCGGGTGAAGGCCGCGCCGCGACCCGGGGGAAGCCACGCGAACCACACACGCGGAAGCGCCATCACGCACACACACGCGAAGTCAACCCACCCTCTCGCGGTCAGCACCGCGATGCGAGCGGATTGCGGGTAACAGTGTACGCGGTGAGCCTGCCCCGTGCCGCGCGGGATCCGCACCGGCCCTGCTGGCCGAGTAGGGATCCCCAGCGGGACCGCCTGTCCACAGCCGCCGCCTCGCCCGCCCGCGCCGACGACGGGCGTCGCATGCTGGGCGGGTGCGACATCGACCGAGCCGTGCGGCGGCGACGCTGGTGAGTACCGTGAGCACCGGCGGACGTGCCGCGACAGCAGCCGCAGCAACTGTAGCGCTGGTCACGGCGGCAGCGGCGGCGCTGTCGATGACGGTGCCTGCCGTGCTACCGGCGGCACCCGCCGGCGCATCCCAGCTAGCTCGTTCCGGGACCGACCATCCGCCGGAACAGCCCACGGCCGGGGAAGGCCACCGAGCCGCGCACGGCATGAGCTGGCCACTGCGGCCGACACCGGCGGTGACGCGGCCGTTCGAGCCGCCTGCCTGCCGCTACTGCCCCGGTCATCGCGGCGTTGACCTGGCAGCCGATCCCGGGCAGCCAGTACGCGCGGCGGCAGGCGGCGTCGTCATCCACGCTGGCAGGCTCGCGGACCGCTACGTGATCTCCATCGATCACGGAACGCTGCGCACCACCTACGAACCGGTGCGCCCGGCGGTGCGAGTGGGGCAGACCGTACGGGAAGGTGAGCGGATCGGGGTAGCCGTGCCCGGGCATCCGGGCTGCACCGTGACCGCCTGCGTGCACTGGGGTCTGCGTCGGGGTGCCGAGTACCTGGACCCGCTGGTGGCGGTGGCAGGCGGGACCTTGAGGCTGAAGCCGGTCCGGTCGCCGCCGGGGTGAGGGCGCGCGTCACGCCCCCACCCCGGCGGGACTCAGCCGCGGTCCAGCGTGATCACCGGGGATGTCCAGGTCTCCCAGTGCTCGTCGTTCTTCGGATCGCCGAGCGCCTTGAGCGCACGCACCTCGAGCCGGTAGTCCCCGTCGGGAACGTCCCAGACGCGATCTTGCATACCGGTCACCGTGCCGTCCCACGGGTAGGTGAAGTAGGACGTGCTCGTGGCGTTGCGGTTGACGTGCTCGAGGTCCACCGCCTTGTTGCGATGCGGATGGATCGGCCGACCGGTCTCGGCGTGGGTCACCACCATCTCCAGGCGCTGCACCTGGTGGCTGAAGTGCACGAGGATGTAGGGGATGTCCGGCAAACCATCCACCGTGTCCAGCGTGAACGTCGCACCGTCCGGCTGGTTGGCGAACTCGCCACCCTCGACGCACTCGTTGTCGATGAACGCCTCACACGCGGTGATCCTGGTCAGCCACGGCACATCGCGCTCGACGACCGAGCCGTCCTCGTCGACCTCCTCGATGCTGGTCATCGCCTCGAGAGACTGGTAGTCACCCGCGAAACCCGCGTAGGGCATCCGGTACTCGCCACCGCCGACCTCGTCGGCCACGAGATAGCCGCCGTACTGCATGTTCTCCTGTTCGTCGGGCGGGGCGGTGATGGTGACGTGCACAATCGCCGAGCGACCCGGCTGCACGGTCACCTCGTCCTGCCGGAAGGTCACCTGCGCGTAGGCGCTGTTGAACTCGGGGGTGAACGTGCTGCCGTGCGTGCCGAGTGCCGGCGCGTGCCACATTCGGTAGGTCGCGGGCTCGCTGCCGTTGTTGACGATCCGGAAGCGGTGCCGGTCGGACCCGGTCGCGCTCTCCCCGACTGCCAGCTTGCCGGGACGCAGTATGGTGGTCGATTCCACCGCGGCGGGCACATCCAGCATGCCCGCCCCTTGCCGGTGCACGTTGTCCAGTACCCCCAGGTCGGGGTTGCCCCACCACTCGGTGGGGTTCGCGCTGTTCTGCAGCACCGTGCGAACCTCCGGAGCCCGCAGATCGGGGTGCGCCTCCAGCA
This sequence comes from Haloechinothrix sp. LS1_15, assembly GCF_033042135.1. Classification (NCBI taxonomy): domain Bacteria; kingdom Bacillati; phylum Actinomycetota; class Actinomycetes; order Pseudonocardiales; family Pseudonocardiaceae; genus Haloechinothrix; species Haloechinothrix sp. LS1_15. The sequence goes on from NZ_WBXM01000005.1 coordinate 155,909, forward strand.
GCAACGCGGCAGCACCCGCCACGTGTGGCGAGGACATCGAGGTACCGCTGACCGTGGCGTACTCGCCCCGGTGCATCGGGTAGGTGGACCGGATCAGTCCGCCTGGAGCCCCGATATCGGGCTTGAGGTCCAGGTCCGGTGACATTCCATAAGAGCTGAACGAACTGATCAGCCCACCGTTCGGATTGGGCACCTCGGCTTGGTCCTCGGTCCAGGACAACGTGACGGGCTCGTCCCCGTCGAGCAGCTCACGCAGGTGCGCGCCGTCCGTATCGGAGATCCCGATGGCGAAACCACCTCGGTCGGTGATGCCGCCGCCTGCGAACATCCCGCCGACGTTGTTGTAGATCACCACGCCCTCGGCTCCGGCGTCCATGGCGGCCGCGTACTTCTCGTCGAACGTGCACGCGCCCCGCTCGATCAGCGCGACCCTGGCGTAGGGATCGCCGGTGAGCTCGTCGCCCTCGGACTCCACACAGGCGCGCCCCACGTCGACGAGTTCCGCGGAGGTGCCTGTCGTGGGCGGTTCGGGGGCCTCGGACATCGGCATGTACGGCACCGGCTCCCCGCTCGGGTTCGCCTCGGCCGTGTGTACCGAGATGTGCGAGTTCTCGTAGGAGGCCACGCCGATGACCTGCTCGCCAAGCCCCGGCGCTCCCGAGGAGTACACGCCGTTGGCGCCGCTGTTGCCGATCGAGGCGACCACGACCATCCCCTGCCTGACCAGCTCGTCGCTGGCCTTCGCCGTAGGGTACTGCGGCCACGAGAAGGCCGAACCGATGCTCATGTTCAGCACGTCCATGTCATCGGCGAGGGCGCGCTCCATCGCGGCGATCATCACGTCGGCTGTGGTGATGCCGTCGCAGCCGAACACCTTGTAGGCACCGAACTCCACGTCGGGTGCGACGCCGGTGACCTCGCCTTCCGCGCCGACGATGCCCGCGACGTGCGTGCCGTGGCCGTGGCAATCCATGGGATCCGGGTTGGGCTGCGGTTCGAGCGTGTCGGGGTGGCCTGCGTCGAAGTCGTCCCCGACGAAGTCCCACCCCGCGACAACGCGCTGCGTGGGGAACTGCCCCGGTCCGCCGAGGTCGGGATGAGTGTAGTCGATCCCGGTGTCCATCACGGCCACCCGCAGACCGTCCCCGCTCAGCCCCAGTTCCGACTGCGCGATGTCGGATCCGGTCATGGCCAGCGCGTTGGCCATCTCCGGCTCCTCGGCGGTGGTCTCGGGGATCGACACCGTCTCCACCGGGTAGAGCGCCTGCACGCCGGGGACCTCCCGCAGCTTGTCCACGTCGCCGGGATCCAGCTCCACCGACAGCCCGTTGAACAGCTCGTCGAAGCTCATCCGTTCGGCGACCTCGACGCCCCGGTCACGTGCCTGTTCGTGGAATTCCTGCCGTTCCCGGTTGAGATGGCCCTGCGACGTTCCGGCCGCGCCGGGTGGGCTTTCCAGTTCGACGAACCAGAGCCCGTTGCTCTCGTGGGTCATCACGCCGTCCTCCGCCGACGGCGCGGGGTGGATCGGCGCGAGCCCGTCACCCTGCTGCTCGGCATGGGCTGCCGTCTCGCCACCTGCCTGCCCCACCGTCGCGCCGAACACCAGCGCCAATCCGGCTATCAGTGCCGGTGCCTTCCGTTGTGATCCCCTCCGGAACGGGTGTATCCGGCGGGGCCGTGTCCGGTGTGGTCTCACCGTCGCATCACGTCCCTTCGTGTCGGCGCGCCGGGACACGGACACACCGGCGCGGGTCCCTGGTGAGGGCTCCCGCGGCGTGGGTGATTCCTCCCCCGTGGTGCCGTCCGGGCCATCGGCGCGGGTCGTCCGCGATCTTCGACGAGCCCTCCGGCAATGGCAATACGCCGAACAGTCGAGTTGTCCGCCGAACAGCCGACGACGTCAGGCGCTAACGTGTTCGGTGAGCTTCGCGCGCAGCCGTAGTACCGCGCGGGTGTGGAGTTGGCTCACTCGCGATTCGGTCACTCCGAGCACCTTGCCGATCTCGGCCAGCGTCAGGCTCTCGAAGTAGTACAGGCTGACGATGATCCGGTCTCGCTCGGCGAGCTGGGCGATCGCCTCGGCGAGCTGCTTGCGGTTGTCCCGGTCAACCAGCACCGACACCGGATCGACCGCGTCGTCGTCGCGCAGCGTATCCATGACGGACCCGCCTTCCCTGCTCCCGGAAACCAGGTCTTCGAACGCCACGACGCTGGTCAACTGCAGCTGCCCGTAGAGATCGCGGAGCTCGGCCACGGAGATCTCCAGCTCGGCGGCCAGCTCCGCGTCGGTCGGGGTGCGATGCAGCCGCCCGCCGAGCCGCTCCAGCGCACGCTCCACTTCCTTGGCCCGGCTCCGCACCGCGCGCGGCACCCAGTCCTGGGAGCGCAGATCGTCCAGGATCGCACCGCGAATGCGCTGCATCGCGTAGGTCTCGAACTTCAGTCCCTTGTCGGGGTCGAACTTCTCGATCGCGTCGACCAACCCGAAGATCCCGGACTGCACTAGGTCACCGATATCGACGTGGGTCGGCAAGCCGGTACCCACCCGGCCTGCGACGTACTTGACCAGCGGTGCGTAGTGCAGCACGAGCCGCTCCCTGAGGCTGGCACGTGGGTGGCGCACGAACTCCTGCCACAGCTCGTCGATCCCGCCATGGGGCTCGTCGCCCCCCGGACTCCCGGCGTTGACCGGCCCGGTCGCGCGCTGCGCTCCGTGCGGGGTCGCGTCCGCCACGGAGCCCACCCTGGCCCCGGCGTCCTCGTCAGGCTCTGGGGTGCGTTTGATCATGGATCGCCTTCAACCGCTCGACTGTGACATGAGTGTAGAGCTGGGTGCTCGCTAGCGTAGCGTGACCGAGTAGCTCCTGAACGCTGCGAAGGTCCGCGCCGCCGTCGAGCAGGTGGGTCGCCGCAGTGTGCCGCAGGCCATGGGGACCCATCGTCGCTGCGCCCGACACCCCTCCGACTGCCCGGTGGACGATGCGCCGCACGGTGCGCTCGTTGATCCTGCCCCCTCGCGCACCGAGAAACAGCGCGCGCGGCCCACTGTCTCCGTCCCGAACTGCTGTTTCGCTCGTCCCGCTTGCCGCGACCACAGCGGCGCGGGCACCATCCAGCCACTGCCGGACCGCCCGCGCCGCGGGAACGCCGAACGGCACCATCCGTTCCCGGCCTCCCTTGCCCAGCACGCGCAGCATCCGGCGGGAAGTGTCCACATCGTCGAGGTCGAGCCCGCACAGTTCGGCGACGCGGACACCGGTGGCGTATAACAGTTCCAGCACAGCATGATCACGTAGCGCGATCGGGTCGCTGTTACCGGTGCCGTCCCCGGCCTGACCCTCGGGCTCGGTCGTCACCGGACGCATCGCGGCGGCGGCCTGGCTCGCGGTGAGCACGCTGGGCAGCATCCGGTGCGCCCGGGGTGAGGCCAACCTGCCTCCCGGGTCGGTGGCCAGGTAACCCACCCGGTAGGCCCAGGCGGTGAAGGTGCGGGCCGCCGCCGCCCGCCGGGACAGTGTCGTGCGGCCCGCCCCACCCGTGCGCTGCGCGGCCAGCCACGCCCGCAGCGCATCCAGGTCGAGACCGTCGAGCCCGGACCCGTCGTCGCGGCCGCCGGATCCCATGCCCGGGTTCGCATCGGGACTCACGGCCGGGTCCGCTGCAACCTCGGCACCAGGATCGATGGCGGGATCGATGCCGTGCAGGTGGGCCAGCAACGACACGGTGTCACCGATGTAAGCGCGCACGGTGTGGGGCGACAGGCCGCGTTCGAGGTCGAGGTGGCGCTCGAACGCGTCCACCACCCGCGTGCACGGGCCGGGAAGCGCGGCCCTGAGCTCGCGCGTAGTCACCCTCCGGGAACCAGACGATCGCATGATGAATGACGCTGCGCGAGGGCACGCCGCGGGTCAAGGATCGCCACACCGTCACCGTCGACTTCCCCAATGATCACAGCCTCCGGCGCACGCACACCACTGTCACCCGTTTGGATTACGATGGGCCGTCATCCGATTTCTGACGTCACGAGGAGATTTTCGTATGGCACCGGATCCGTCGCAGCCAGGCCCCGCGTTCGCAGGTTCAGCGTTCGCAGGCCCAGCGCGACCGCCGTCCGGATCCTCGGGTTCGTCGCGGCGGGGGCTGTGGGTCGCGCTGTTCGCCCTGGTGGTCTGCCTACTGGTGCTGATTGCCCTCGTCATCGTCAAGCAGCCGGAACGCCTCGCGGGTGAGGCGGCCCCCGCTACCACCGCACCGGCCGAGACCGAGGAGCCCGCAGCCGAACCCGGAACCGACCCCACCGACGATCCTGATGAGGACGCCGACGCGACCGATCCCGACTCCCTACTGTCGGAGACCGTGGTCGCCAGCGACGGGCTGAGCCAGGTGCGCGCTCCGGCGTACTGGGACGACTTGCCGGAGGAGATGCGGGACATGGAGGCCGTGATCGCCATCGGCGAGCCGTTCACCAAGGTCTCCGTGGAGGTGTTCAGCTACCCGCAGGAGGACTACGCCAGCTTCGACGACTCCGCCACCCTCACCGAGGAGTGGCTGCGCAGCGGCGATTTCGGCGAGACGAGCATCGAGAACTCCGACGAGACCACCATCGACGGGATGCGCGCGATCAACTACGAGGTCACCGCCGAGGTCGACGGGGTCAACCAGGTGCTGTGGTGGGTGGTCGTGCGCGGTGAACGCGCCTACTACGACGTCGTCGGCTGGACAGTGCCCTCGGAACGCGAGGCGAACGAGCCGGTGATCACCGAGGTCATGGAGTCCTTCGAGGAGATCGACGACGAAGTCTGACCGGGGCCCGACAGCCGTACGCTGTGTTTATGCGAGCACGCGCATAGCGAGAGCGGGAAGCTTGCCGTCCCCGTGTCGGGCAACGTAGCGTCGAGCGCGCGTACACACAGAGTCAGCGAGGCATCATGAAGCTTCATAAGCTGGGCGGCACATGTGACGATGACGACTGCCCCACGATGTACCTTTCTGATCGCGGCAGCATCGTTGTCCAGGGACTTGCAGTGGGCCAGTCCTGCGGATTGCCTCTGGCCGACAACGAAAACGCAGTGGAAGTTCCGGTCGAGTTGCTGAGACGGGCGGTGGAAGGGCTGGCGTAGTGTTCTTAGCGCTCGAGGACTTCCGTGCCCGCGTTCGGGGATTCGAGCGTTCTACCTGGCGTTGGGAGTGTCAGCCCGACCACTCGGTGTCGCGAGAAGCATCCTCACTCGCCGCCTTCCTCACCGGTGAGCCCAAGCCAGCGGATCACAATGCGGCGTGGCGAGAAACCGTTCGCGGCCTGGTTGCTTCGGGACGATACATCGGCCGCGTCCGAGCCGTTCGCCATCCCCTGACGGACTACCAGCGGTATCAGCTGGCGTGGGGTATACCTGGCAACGTGGAAGCCGGGGAGGACATCCGCATCCTTGATGTCACAAAAGATTCGCTCGGCCTGCCTGACTACGACTTCTGGTTGCTCGAAGAGCAGGAGGTCATCCGCCTGAACTTCGACGGGAACGGACGAGTGCTCAGCCGAGGACCAGTGGAGGACCCTGATCTCAGTCAGTACCTGAAGTGGCGCGATGCCGCGCTTCAGCACGCAACGCATGTACGAACTTAACGGGCTCGTAGCGCCACGCGCGTGTCCCACCGTGCTGATGACGGCACGGTCGCCTGCACTTCACCGAGCCGACCTCCCGCGCTTCCACCCCTCCTCGCACCGCAAGCTCAGCCCCTCCAGTTCCAGCTCGCACAGCACGGCGCGGGCGGTGCCCTCCGGGATCCCGGACGCCGCGGCAAGCTGCGCCACCGAACGCCCCTGGCGCGGCTCCAGCGCGTCGTAGAGCCTGCCTGCCTCTCCGCTGAGCCTGTCCAGTTCGCGTTCCTGCCCGACGGCTCGCGCGTCGGATTCCACCGTGATCACACCCACCGACTCGGCCACCTCCCCTGCCGAGGCGACCAACGTGGCCCCGCTCGACCGGACGAGCTCGTGGCAGCCGCGCGACATGCGGGAGGTGACCGGTCCGGGCACCGCCATGACGACCTTACCGAGCTCGGCCGCCGTGCTCGCGGTGTTGCGTGCCCCGCTGCGCAGGTCCGCCTCCACCACCACGGTGCCCGCGCTGAGCGCGGCGAGTAGCCGGTTGCGCACCAGGAAGCGGTGCCTCGCCGGCGGCGTCCTCGGCGGGTACTCGCTGAGCACCGCTCCCTGCTCGGCGATCCGGCGCAGCAACACATCGTGTCCTGCGGGGTAGCCCGCGTCGATGCCGCAGCCCAGCACCGCGATGGTGCACCCGTCGGCGGCGAGCGCGCCGCGGTGCGCGGCGGCATCGACACCGTACGCCGCGCCCGACAGCACCGTGGTGCCCTCCCCTGCCAACGTGTACGCCCAGTCCGCCGCGGTGTGCTCGCCGTAGCCGGTCGCCGCGCGGGCGCCGACCACGGTGACCGCACGCTCGCCGGTGGTCTCGCTGAGGGCGACCTCGCCCCGTACCCATAGCGCCAGCGGCACCACCATCCCCGCCACGCCGCGTCCCGCGGCGACCTCCAGGCTCAGCAGCGGCCAGGCGGGCCAATCCTCGTCCTCGGGAATGAGCAGCCGGATCCCCGCGGCCGCCGCCCTGTCCAGCTCAGTACCGGCGGCCACCCGATCCCGCCGCGCCCGCGTCTCCGCCGCCACCACATCCGGCACGACACCGTCGCGGCCATCGCGCACCAGCTCCGCGGCACGCACCGGGCCGTGCTCGGTCACCAACCTGCCCAGCGCGGGGGCGGGTGGTTCGGCCACGCAGGCCAGGTAGGCGCGCGCCCGGCGCAACCGGGCATCCGGCTGGCCGCCCGCGCTCACGCCGCGCTCCTGTCCCGGAACTCCAGCGCGGCCGCGATGTCCTCCCGCACGGGCCGTTCGCGGCCAGCCAGGTCACCCAACGTCCAGGCCAGCCGCAGGCACCGGTCAGCACCCCGCGCGGTGATCGCGCTGCGGGACAGCGCCCGCTCCAGCGGCGCGGTCACCGGCTCCGGCAGCGCGAACTCCCGGCGTAGCACCGGCCCGGGCACCTCGGCGTTGACCAGCCAGTCATAGCCCGCCGCTGTCCAGCGCTGCCGCGCCCGCTCCCGAGCCTGGCACACCCGCTCGCGAACCGCCGCCGTACTCTCCCCGGCAACCTGCTCGGAGGCCTCCAGGGCGGTGACCGGCCGCATCCGCACCCGGATGTCGACCCGGTCCAGCAGGGGCCCGGACAGCTTATCGAGATAGCCGCGCCGGGCCGCGGGTGAACACCGGCACTCCGACTCGCGGGGTGGTGCGCACGGGCATGGGTTGGTCGCCAGTACCAGCTGGAAACGTGCCGGGTAGGTCACCACGCCACGCGACCGGGCGAGCCGGATCCGGCCCTCCTCCAGGGCGGTCCGCAGCGCCTCCAGCCGATCCGGCCCGAACTCGCAGGCCTCGTCCAGCAGCAGCACGCCGCGGTGCGCCTTGCTGATGGCACCCGGTGCGGCCAGCCCGCTGCCCCCACCGATCAACGCGGCGACCGATGTGGAGTGGTGCGGCGCCACCAGCGGCGGCACCCGCACCAGCGGGGCGTGCGCAGGCAACGAACCGTCGATCGAGCGCACCGCGGTGACCTCGAGCGCCTCCTCATCGGACAGCGGGGGTAGCAGCCCCGGTAGCCGGTGGGCGAGCATGGTCTTGCCGATACCGGGCGGCCCGATCAGCAGCATGTGGTGCCCGCCAGCGGCGGCCACCTCCAGCCCGTAACGGGCTTCCGGCTGCCCCACCACGTCGGCAAGGTCTCCCACCGGCTCCGGCTCCGACGTCACCTGTCGCGGCGGTGCGCGCAGCTCACCCTCCTCCCGCAGCCAGGCCAGCACCGCACCGAGATCGTCGGCTCCCACTACGTCCAGGTGTCCGACGTGTGTCCCCTCGGCCAGCGATCCGGTCGGGATGACGGCTCGCGTCATCCCAGCGTCACGGGCCGCCAGCAGGCTGGGCAGGATGCCCCGGACGTGCCGGATCCTGCTGTCCAGGGCGAGTTCGCCGAGCAGTACGGTGCCGGTCAACCGGGCAGCGGGCACCACCTCGGCCGCGGCCAGCGTCGCCACCGCGATGGCCAGGTCGTAGGCCGAGCCCATCTTCGGCAGGTTGGCAGGCGACAGTCCGAGCGTGACCTGCTGCTCCGGCCAGCTGTGTCCGGAGTTGCGGACCGCGGCTCGCACCCGGTCCTTGGCCTCCCGCAACCCCGCGTCGGGTAGCCCGAGCAGCTTGGTGCCCGGCAGTCCCGCACCGATATCGGCCTCGATCTCCACCGGCGTGCCGTGCAGCCCACCCAGTGCGATCGACCAGGCCCGCCCCACCGCCATCTAAAACGCCCCCTCCAGGTGGGTGACAGCAGGCCTGCCGTCCGGGGGCCAGACGACGGAGAGCACGTCGAAGCGTACCGGGACCCACCCCACGCGGAAGGTCGACAGCCACCGCAGCGTCAACCGCCGCACGCGGGCCACCTTCGCCGGGCTCACAGCCTCGGCGGGCGAGCCGTAGCCGCCGCCGGACCGGGTCTTGACCTCGCAGACGATCAGCATCGTGCCGTCCGTGGCCACGAGATCCAGCTCGCCGTCCTGGCACCGCCAGTTCCGCGACAGCACGACGAGACCGCGGTCCTCGAGATAGCGCTGCGCGACCCGCTCGCCGTCACGCCCCAACCGTTGCCGGTCCGCCGCGTGACTCGCCGCCTGCCCGGCACCGCCCGCACGGCCCGCTCGCCTGACACTCACCGCTACCGATCCCCCCGTGTCCCGATGGTTCCGATGGTTCCGGAGTTCTCCGGCAGTGACGATGCCGGTGGTGACGGCGCCAGCGCCACGGCGAACCCGCCAACCTGTGGAGAACTGCCCGGGTGGGGACACTCGTCCCGATGCCGCGCTACGCGCCGCGGCGCCAGTGGTGATACGCCGGAGACGTCCCCGGCTCAGCCGGTGAACGGGCCGTCGTCAGGCAACTTGAGGTCGGGCTTGTCCAGCTCCTCGACGTTGACGTCCTTGAAGGTGATCACCCGGACGTTCTTGACGAAACGCGCGGGGCGGTACATGTCCCACACCCACGCATCCGACATCGCCACCTCGAAGTACACCTCGCCGCCCGCGTCGCACACCTGCACGTCCACGGCGTTGGCCAGGTAGAACCGCCGTTCGGTCTCGACGACGTAGGAGAACTGGCCGACGATGTCGCGGTACTCGCGGTACAGCGACAGCTCCATCTCGGTCTCGTACTTCTCGAGGTCCTCCGCGCTCATGCGGGTGGCGTCCCTCCTCGGGCCTGCGGGCTCAACAGCGTCCGTACAAGGTTCATTGTTCCGCACCGTGTCGGAAGCGCGACAGGGCGCCTCGCCATGACCCGCCGTCGCGCGCCGCGGCGGCCACATTCGCATACGACCAGCGATGGATCTCGCTCGGCCCGTACTCGGCCAGCGCCCTGGTGTGCTCGGCCGTGCCATAACCTTTGTGCCCGGCGAAACCGTACTGCGGGTAGTGCTCGTGCAGCTCCGTCATGATGCGGTCCCTGGTGACCTTGGCCAGCACCGACGCGGCGGCGACACAGGCAGCGGTTCGGTCCCCCCGCACCACCGGCAGGCTGGGGCTGGCCAGGCCGTGTACGGCGAACCCGTCCAGCAGTACGTAACCGGGATGGGGGCGCAGTCGCGCGACGGCGCGGCGCATGCCCGCGATATTGGCGGCGTGCACGCCGTCGAGGTCGATCTCGACAGCGTCGATGACCACGACCGCGTAGGTTTCGGCTCCGGCGACGAGCTCGCCATAGAGACGTTCGCGGACCGCCGGATTCAGCCGCTTCGAGTCGGTGAGTTCTGGAAACCGGGCCCGGCTGTCATGGTGCAGCACGCAGGCGGCCACCACCAGCGGGCCTGCGCACGCCCCCCGCCCCGCCTCGTCGACCCCGGCCACCGGGCCGAGACCTCTCCGGGTGAGCGCGCGTTGCATCGCCCAGGAGCCCCCATCCCGCCGGACCGGCACGCGCGCGGGTCGCGGTATCCCCGCCGCACGGGTCACGGTCGCCCCAGCGGGCATCGACGGTGTACCTGCGCTCACCGCGATCCGGCCCCCGGCCATCGGCGGCAGCCGCTGTCCGCGTCACTCGCGTTGCGGGTTGTAATCACTGACCGCTCCCCAACGCCCCGGGGGCAAAACGATGAACCGGGCCTTGCCCACCACGTTCTCCACCGGCACCGAGCCACGCTCACCGCCGGTTCCTTGAATGCGGGAATCGCTGGAATTGTTGCGGTTGTCCCCCATCATCCACAGCGTGTCCTCCGGCACCTCCACCGGGCCGAACGATCGCTGCTCGCTCTCCCTGCCCTGTTCCCAGTGCAGGTAGGGCTCGTCGAGCGGCTTGCCGTCGACCATCACCCGGTTCTGGTCATCGCAGCACTCCACGGTCTGGCCCCCGGTGGCGACCACACGCTTGACGAAGTCGCTCTCGTCAGGGGGAGCCATACCGATCAGCGAGCCCACCTGTTGCAGGAAGCCCGCCACCGGGTTGGCGGGCTCGGTCACCGGCGCATCGGTCTCCGTCCACGCCGGTGGCCCGTGGAACACGACCACGTCACCCGGCTCCGGCTCGTTGAAGTTGTAGACGACCTTATCCACCAACACCCGATCGGGTGTACACCCGGGGCAGCCGTGCAGCGTGGCTTGCATCGATCCGGACGGAATCATGTACACCCTCGCAACGAAATGCTGGATGGTGAACGTCAGCAGGAGGGCGACCAGGATGAGGATCGGCAGTTCTTTCCAGAACGACCGCTGCTTGGGCGGTTTGCGTTTCCGGTGCGCACCGCCACGCCTGCGGGGCTCCTCAGTCCGACCGTCACCACCATCGTCCGGCATCTCATCGGGTCCACTGGCATGCACGGGTTTGACCACAAAGCCAGACTAGAACACCCGCCCGGAGGCTTCAGGCCGAGGTCGTCGACTCGCGGCGCTCGCGGATGCGCGCCTTCTTGCCGCGGAGGTTGCGCAGGTAGTAGAGCTTGGCCCTACGCACGACGCCCTTCTTGGCGACCTCGATCTTGGCGATGTTCGGCGAGTGCACGGGGAACGTCCGCTCGACACCGACGCCGAAGGACACCTTCCGCACCGTGAACGTCTCACGGATACCGCCTCCCTGGCGGCGGATCACCACGCCCTGGAAGACCTGGTTGCGCTCGCGACTTCCCTCGATAACGCGGACGTGAACCTTCAACGTGTCGCCGGGCCGGAAGTACGGGATGTCGGAACGCAGCGACTCGGCGTCAAGAGCGTCCAGGGTGTTCATCGTGTTGGTCCGTCCTCGTTCTTCGGGTGATCTACCTTCATCACGGCGCGCTGCGACCCCAACGCGACATACCGTGATCCTACAGCGGAATGTATGGCCTGAGGGTGCGCACTGACGTGCTGCGCACCGTGCGCGAGCACGCCCACCTCCTCAATATTACAGGCGGTCGGCTGGCCGTCGCGTGCGGGGGCGGCCCACCCGCGACGGTCACTGCTCGTCACGCAGGGCGTCGAGCACCGCGCGGTCGTGCTCGTCCAGTGAGTCCTCCGGCAACGCGGCGAGGATATCCGGGCGGCGACGGTATGTTCTGATCAGCGCCTGATCCCGGTGCCAACGCGCGACGCGGGCGTGGTCGCCGGAGCGCAGGACCTCGGGCACGCCGAGCCCGCGCCACTGCTCGGGCCGGGTGTAACTGGGCCCTTCGAGCAGCCCGTCCAGCGAGGCGGAAAACGAGTCCTGGTGCGCCGAGTCGGGGTTACCCAGCACTCCGGGCAGCAGCCGCGCGACCGCCTCGACCATCACCAGTACCGCCGCTTCACCACCGACCAGCACGTAGTCGCCGATCGAGACCTCGTCGACCGGGATCCTGCGTGCCGCGTCACTGATCACGCGCTGGTCGATCCCCTCGTAGCGACCGCAGGCGAACACCAGGCGCTGCTCGGCGGCGTACTCCTCGGCAACCCGCTGCGTGAACGGTCGTCCCGCGGGAGTCGGCACGACCAACCGCGGGACCGGTCCGCTGGATTCGGCGCCGTACGGCACGAGGTCGTCCAGCGCTTCCCCCCAGACCTGCGGCTTCATGACCATTCCCGGCCCGCCGCCGTACGGCGCGTCGTCCACGGTGCGGTGCACGTCGTGCGTCCACTCGCGTAGATCGTGCACCTGGAGGCTGATCAGGCCACGGTCGATCGCCTTGCCGAGCAACGCCACCCGGAGCGGTTCCACGTACTCCGGGAAGATCGTGACGACGTCGATGTGCATGTCAACTCGCGAACCTGTTCGGGCAATGGCTGTAGCGGCCGCTGCTTTCGGGGGTTATTCCAGCAGCCCTTCCGGGGGATCGAGCACGATCCGGCGCTCGTCGAGATCCACGACGGGAACGATCGCGTGGACGAACGGCACCAGCACCTCCCGGTCACCGGTAGCCACCACCAGGAGGTCACTGCCCGGCCCGTGCACCACATCGCGCACGGACCCCACGCTCGATCCGTCGGTGAGCCCGACGTCGAGCCCGATCAGCTGATGGTCGTGGAACTCGTCCGGGTCCTCCGGAGGTGGAAGGTCAGCCGTGTCGACCACCAGCAGGCACCCGCGTAACCGGTCAGCGGCTTCCCTGCTGGTCACTTCCTCGAAACGAATCAGGAGGCGCTGTCCGTGCGGGCGCGCCTGCGCCACCGTCAGCGTGCGCGGACCATCGTCGCCGACGCTGCCGGAGTGATCGGTCCGGTGGGTGTCATCACGCCCATGGGACGGGCGGACGCGCGCCGAATCCGTCCTGCGCACCGCCAGCACGGCACCATCGGCGAAGCGCTCGTCCGGCGCGTCGGTCCGGACGTCGACGGCGAGCTCGCCGCGCACACCGTGGGCCTTAGCGACCCTTCCGACGACGACCTCCACGACTCACCTTCCCACAGCGATCCTCACCGAACCGCCGACCGGTGGTCCACCGGCCACGTGCGGCACCGGACGAGGGTGCGCAGGAGCCATCATCGATCAGTGTCGACCACGTCGACCCGTACGCCGCGGCCACCGACGCCGCCCATCACGGTACGCAGCGCGGTGGCGGTGCGACCCCCTCGCCCGATGACCTTACCCAGATCATCCGGGTGTACGTGCACTTCCAGCGTACGCCCCCGGCGCGTGGTGATCAGATCAACGCGGACCTCGTCGGGATGATCGACGATGCCCCGCACGAGGTGCTCCAGCGAGTCCGCGAGAAAGCTCACGCCCCGGCCCCGGCGGACGACTCGTCTTCTGCGGCGGCCTGCTCGCCGGCCGCGCCACTGTCGGTGTCCCCGGCAGCGTCGCTCGCCTTAGTCTCGTCCCCGGCCTTACCCTGCTCGGCCTTGCCGCTCTCGCTCTTGCTCGCCTTCTTGCCACGCTTCTTCTCGGTCGTGGCGGTGTCGGCCGCCGCGGTCTGGGCGTCGGCCTCGGCAAGAGCCTTGTTGAACAGCTCTTCCTTGCTCGGCTTGGGCTCGGCGACCTTCAGCGTGCCTTCCGCGCCCGGCAGGCCCTTGAACTTCTGCCAGTCGCCGGTGATGCGAAGGATGCGTTGGACCGGCTCGGTCGGCTGCGCACCGACACCTAACCAGTACTGTGTGCGCTCGGAGTCGACCTCGATCAAGCTCGGCTCGTCCTTCGGGTGGTACTTACCGATCGTCTCGATAGCCTTGCCATCCCTGCGGGTGCGGGCATCGGCCACGATGATCCGGTAATACGGCGCACGGATCTTGCCGAGACGCTGCAGTTTGATCTTGACGGCCACGGGTGCGGAACTCCTTGTGTTCTTCCGTTTGATCGCGGTCGGCCACGCGCTATCCGAGTGGAGCGGATGCGGCAGCCACAAAGCTGTGGTTCATGGATAACCCCGGCACGGCGAGCACACCCGGATGAGGTCTCCGGACAGGCTCGGCCAGGCCTGGCCGAGGCAGGCAGTTCTTCATTGTGCCAGACGGCCCGGCCAGAGCCTCCAGCCACCCGGGCACAGCGCCGCCGCGTGGACTCACCCGGCCGCTGCGCGTGAGGCCACGAGGCGCTCGATACCGTCGAGAATCCGCTCAAGGCCGAACTCGAACGACTCCTCCCAGCTACTGGCGAAGGTATCTTCGTCGGCCGAGGCCAGCGTCGGGTACTCACCGGATTCCATGGCCTGCTCCAGGACCGGCACGTGCAGCGTCCAGAACTCGTCGTGGCTCACCCCGGTATCGGCCTCGGCCCGCGCGTACAGGAGCTGGGCACGAGCCGAGCCGACGACGTAGTTCTCCACCGTGGTCACGATCATCACTCGCTCCCGATCCGACAGGGGAAGACCGTCGAGTGCTGCCATGAGATGTTCGAGTTCGGCCACCGAGTTCGGCCCCAGCACCGGGCGCCCCCAGTCGACTTCGATGAACCACGGGTGCGCCAGGCCACGTCGCCAGGACGTGCGAGCGAAGGCTTCCAGCACGCCACGCCAGCACTGCCCGTTCGCCTCCTCCCGCAAGGCGGCCGGGTTACTGATCCTGTCGAGCATCAGGGTGAGCAGCTCGGCCTTGCCCGGCACGTACCGGTACAGCGACATGGCACCCGCGCCGAGCTCGCGGGCGACCCGCCGCATGGACAGCGCCTCCGTCCCCTCCGCGTCGGCGATGGCGATCGCCGTGTCGACGATCCTGTCGAGTGTGAGCGAGGGCTTGCGACCACGCGCGGGCCGGTCCTTGACCCCCCACAGCAACGCGATACTGCGGGTCACGGGATTGGAGTCGGATGGCTCGGTTGTCATGGTGTGGACATCTTAACGAACATCTTGCCAATTGGGTACAGTGTACCCTAAAGTGAGTACAGCGTACTCACTTTATCGATGGGGGTTCTCGTGACCACTTCCGACTACGCCGTTCTCGCCGAGGGGTTGCGCAAGCGATACCGCGACAACCACGCACTGGACGGTCTGGACCTGGCAGTGCCGTACGGCATGGTCTACGGCCTGCTCGGCCCCAACGGCGCGGGCAAGACCACGGCGGTGCGCATCCTGTCCACCCTGATCACTTGGGACTCTGGGCGTGCCGAGGTGGCAGGCCACGATGTCGCCCGCTCCCCAAGGCAAGTACGGCACCGTATCGGCCTGACCGGCCAGCACACGGCCGTCGACGACAAGATCAGCGCGCGGCACAACCTCGTACTCTTCGGCAGGCTCTTCCACATCAGTACGGCGGCCGCTCGCAAGCGCGCCGACGAACTCCTCGAACAGTTCAGCCTGACGGACGTGGCAGACACGTCGCCGAAGAAGTTCTCCGGGGGCATGCGTCGCCGCCTCGACCTCGCCTCAAGCATGATCCTCGCGCCGCGGGTGCTGTTCCTCGACGAGCCAACCACCGGCCTCGACCCGGCTGGCCGCCGCGAGGTGTGGCAGGCCGTGCAGCACCTGGCAGCAGGCGGCACCACGGTGCTGCTGACCACGCACTACCTCGACGAAGCGGACAAGCTGTGCGACCGCATCGGGGTGATCGATCACGGCCGCAACGTCGTGGACGACACTCCGGACGGCCTGAAGCGACGTATCGGCAAGGAACGACTGGAGATCGTCGCGGCTGAGCCGGAGGATCTCCCGGTCATCACCGGCCTGGCCGAATGCGCGGCCACGGACTCCTCCGACGTCGTGGTCGACGACACGGAACTGTCGGTGAACGTGCCTGTCGCCGACGGCGCGCGGGTACTGACCGAGATCGCCTCCGACCTGCGCAGCAAGGGCGTCGCCGTCGCCGATCTCGGCATCCGCCGCCCCACCCTGGACGAGGCGTTCCTGCAACTCACCGGGCACACCACCACGCAGAGCGGTGACAACGAGGAGGTGTCGGTATGACCACTGTCGACCTGCGTCCCGACACCCGGGACACACCCGGCGCCCGGGCCAAATGGGCGGTGGCCGACAGCTGGACCATCGTTCTGCAGGAACTCACCCACCTGGTGCGGCAACCCTCCACGTTCGCGTGGCAGCTCGGGTTCCCGATCGTCATGGTGCTCATGTTCGTCTACGTCTTCGGCAGCGCCATGGACGTCTCGGGGCAGGGCGCAGGCGAAGGATACATGGAGTTCGCCATGCCGGGACTGTTCGCCATGACGATGGCCTTCGGGTTCATGAACACCGCGTTCGCGGTCACCCAGATCAAGGAGAAGGGGTTCATCGACCGCTTCCGGTCCATGCCCATGGCTTCCTCCGCGGTGGTGACCGGGCGCGGCGTCGCCGACATCATCCACGCCGCAGTCGACCTGGCGATCCTGGTCGCCATCGCGCTGATCCTCGGATGGCGTTCCGGTGGCAGCCTCGTCGCGACGCTGGGCGCGTTCCTGTTGCTGCTCTGGCTACGGCTGGCCTTGATCTTCGTCGGAATCTACCTGGGCTTCCTGGTCAAGAACACCGAAGCCGCAGGCAACCTGTTCGCCGTGGCCTTCCCGTTCGGGATGATCTCGTCGGTGTTCGCACCGCCGGAGCTCATGCCAGGCTGGCTGGGTACCGTTGCCGCGTGGAACCCCGTCTCCTCCACCACCGGCGCCATCCGGGAGATCTTCGAATCGCCGGAAGTCCGTAGCGGGTACTGGATCGAGGACCACGCGCTCGCGGCGGCCATCGCCTGGCCAGCCGTCATCATGGCGATTTTCCTGCCACTGGCGGTGCGCGCCTTCAAGCGGCTGAACAACTGACGCCCGGACACCGGACACGCGCCATCCCGGTTCCGGCGCGTGCCCGGTTCACGCCTCCAGCATCCCCAGCGCGGTCAGCAGGATCGCCAGGGCCGGGAAGAAGTTGTTCACCTGGTGGGCGATGATGCTCGCCAGCAGCCGGCCGGTGACCAGCCGGGCCAGTCCGATCGGGATGGCGATCACCAGCAGCAGCGTGGTGCGCAGCGGTTCGAGGTGGCTGACCGCGAACACCGCGGTGGAGATCATGAAAGCGGCGAAGCGACCCCACCGCTCGGTACGCCACTGGAGTCGCTCAATCGAGCTCCACAGCAACCCGCGGAAGATGATCTCTTCGCAGATCGGTCCGACGAGCCACAGGTAGAAGAACACCGTCAACGCCGCGTACAGCGACAGCGGCTGGTCGGCCACCAGCGCGCCGATAGCTGACTGCGCGTCGTCCTCGCCGACCACCTGCGTCCAGACCGCGACGCCTGCGATCGTGATCACCAGGCCGAGCGCGCCGAACCGCAAGCCGGTCTTGACGTCGTCCCAGCGCAGTTCCAGTGAGAGGTCGCGAAACGGCCCGTTCCCGCGCACCACCGTGATGAACAGGGCAAGCAGAGTCGCCACCACCGTCGGCGTGATGGTGCCGATCAACACGTGCCGGATCGGCAGGCTCTCACCCTCGGCTGGAGCGCCGAGTAGCACCGACACCACCGCAGCCGTGGTCAGCAACACCGCTTCGACCAGTAAGAACGCGCCGAAGCCCCACCGTGGGCTCGGCTTCGGCTGGGTCTGAACCTGCACGGCAGCCATCAGCTCACCATGAGCAGCAGAACGGCAGGCGGCAGGTTGTTGATGCCATGGGCGACGATGCTGGTACTGACACGCCCGGTAAGGTACCGCGCCACGCCGAGTACCATGCCCTGCGCGAACAACGCCATGGTGCGCTCGGGCTCGGCGTGCAGGTACGCGAAGACCGTGGCGCTGAGCACTACGATCGCCCATACCGGTACGCGGTAGTACGCCAGCGCGTTCCACAGCGCCCCTCGCACCAGCAACTCCTCGGTCACCGGCGCGACGACCACCAGCACGAAAGCCATCACCAGCAGCCAGTGGAGATCGTCACCCAGGCCTTCGGCAAGACCGTGCAGCGGGCTATCGGTGAACTCCTCCGGCCCGTAGACGCCCATAGCGAGCAAGTTCATCAGGTACCCGGCCAGCAGCGCGAACCCACCGCAGGCCACCCCTACCGGCACATCGCGCCAGACGGGCAGGACCGCGAAGTCCGCGCGCAGCCCCCTGCCCCACAGCCACGATCCGAGAGCGGGCCCCACTCCGAGCAGCAGGTTCGGCACGAAGGCCAGCAGCAGCACCGGGCCGAGCTCGGTCACCTCCAGCGGCCGTGGTCCCGGATCCACCCCGCCGACCGCCAGGGCCACCGCCATCCCAGCGGCGTGGTAGCCGCCCAGCCCGAGGAACAGTGCCAGCAGACCCCAATGCGCGCCGAAGACGAGCCCGTCGGACAGGGACGGCTGGGGCCGGAGAGGGCCCTGGCTGCCGGGCATGCTCACCGCACAACCATGCCCCGAAGCACGGCACGGGCGGGGGTGCGCAACACGTCCGGATCCCGCCGCGGGTCGCGGTCGAATACCAGCAGGTCCGCCTCCGCCCCGTCGACGATCCCCCGGTAGCCCAGCCACTCCCTGGCTCGCCAGGACGCCGCTGCCAGCGCCTGCTCGCTCGGCAGGCCCGCGTGATGCAACGCGGCGATCTCGTCGACGATCCGGCCGTGCGCGATCATGCCTCCCGCGTCGGTGCCTGCGTACAGCGGCACACCCGCCTCGTACGCGGCCCGCACCATGTCGCCGACGCCGGCGTTCAGTGCCCGCATGTGCGCCGCGTACGTGGGGTACTTCGCCGCCTGATCGGCGATCAAGGGAAAGTTCTCGATGTTGATCAGCGTGGGCACCACGGCGATGCCGCGGCGGGCGACCTCGTCGACCAGGCCGGCGGACAGCAGCCCCGTCGCATGCTCCAGGCAATCGATCCCGGCACGGACCAAACCTTCCAGCGCGTCCTCGCCGAAGACGTGCGCGGTGACCCGGGCACCCGCGCGGTGTGCCCGGTCGATGGCCTCGCTCAGCACATTCTCCGGCCACAGCGGGGCGAGGTCGCCCACCGACCGGTCGATCCAGTCGCCGACGATCTTGACCCAGCCGTCGCCGTTGGCCGCCTGTTCCGCGACGGCTTGCGGCAGCAGCTCGGGATCGTCGAGCTCGATGCCCAGCCCCGGGATATAACGCTTGGCCAGTGCCAAGTGCCGTCCCGCCCGGATGATGCGCGGCAGCTGCCCGTCCCGCTGCAGCGGCCTGTTGTCCATCGGCACGCCGCAGTCCCTGATCAGCATCGTGCCACCGTCGAGATCGGTGGCGGCCTGCCGCCGGGCCTCGGCCAGCGTCGCGGTGCCTCCCTGCTCGGCGATGCCGGGATGGCAGTGCGCATCGGCGAGCCCCGGCACGAGGTAGCCGCCACCGGCCACCGTGTCGGCGCCCGAGATCTCGGTGAATCCGATCGTGCCGTCGCTGACCCAGAGATCGCGCTGCTCGCCCTCCGGCAACACGATGCCGCGCAGGTGGAGGGCGCGTTGCTGCGGGGAACCGGCCACCGACTCGGTCATCAACGACCCGACCCGCCTACTTCTTCTTCGGCGACTTCAGCTTGGACGGGTCGAAGCCAGGAGGCAACTCGTTCATACCGCCACCGAGCTTGGACAGGTCCGGCCCGCCTGCACCTCCTGCGGGTGGCATCGGCATTCCTCCCGGCATACCGCCCTTGACTTTCGGCGGTGTCGGGCCGCGCCCCTTGCCTTTCTTGCCTTTCTTGCCCTTGCGGTTCTTCTTGGTTCCCCCGCCGGAGCCACCGCCCATGCCGAAGCTTCCCGCCATCTGCGCCATCATCTTGCGGGCCTCGAAGAACCGGTTGACGAGGTCGTTGACCTCCCGCACCTGCACCCCGGATCCGTTGGCGATCCGCAGCCTGCGGGAGGCGTTGATGATCTTGGGATTGGCGCGTTCCGCGGGCGTCATCCCCCTGATGATCGCCTGCAGCCGGTCCAGATGCGAATCGTCGAAGTCCGCCAGCTGTTCCTTCATCTGACCGCCGCCGGGCAGCATCCCCAGCAGGTTGCCGATCGGGCCCATCTTGCGCACCGACAGCATCTGCTCGAGGAAGTCCTCCAGCGTCAGCTCCCCCGAACCGATCTTCGCGGCCGTCTGCTCGGCCTGCTGCTGGTCGAACGCCTGCTCGGCCTGCTCGATCAAGGTCAGCATGTCGCCCATGCCCAGGATCCGGCTCGCCATCCGGTCCGGGTGGAAGGCGTCGAAATCGGCGAGCTTCTCCCCGTTCGAGGCGAACAGGATGGGCTGACCGGTCACCTCGCGCACGCTCAGCGCGGCACCGCCGCGGGCGTCACCGTCGAGCTTGGTCAGCACGACCCCGGTGAAGCCGACACCGTCGCGGAAGGCCTCCGCCGTGGTGACGGCGTCCTGACCAGTCATCGCGTCCACCACGAACAGCGTCTCGTCCGGTTCGACGGCGTCGCGGATGTCGGCGGCCTGGCGCATCATCTCCTCGTCGACGCCCAGGCGGCCCGCGGTGTCGATGATGACCAAGTCGTGTTGGGCGCGACGGGCCTCGTCGATGCTGCGCCGCGCCACGTCCACCGGGTCGCCGGTCGCCGCCGGTGCGGACTCGGTCGCGGTCGACGACACGTTCCCCTCTTCGGGAGCGAACACCGAAACGCCTGCGCGATCGCCGACCACTTGCAGCTGCGTGACCGCGTTCGGTCGCTGGAGGTCGCAGGCGACAAGCAGCGGGGTGTGTCCCTGCTTCTTCAGGTACATGGCGAGCTTGCCTGCGAGCGTGGTCTTACCCGAACCCTGGAGACCGGCGAGCATGATCACTGTCGGCGGTGTCTTGGCCAGGTTGAGCCTGCGACTCTCGCCACCGAGGATGCTGACCAGCTCCTCGTTGACGATCTTGATGACCTGCTGAGCGGGGTTGAGCGCCTGCGAGACCTCCGCCCCCTTGGCGCGTTCTTTCACCTGCGAGATGAACCCGCGCACCACGGGCAGCGCGACGTCGGCCTCGAGCAGGGCGACGCGGATCTCCCGCGCCGTGGCATCGATGTCGGCCTCCGACAGCTTTCCCTTGCTACGCAGGTTCTGCAGGACCGAGGTGAGGCGATCGGACAGGGTGTCGAACACTGGTGCGCACTCCCGCTGGTCGTGGTTGCTCGGTATTGCCCCCGTGAGGGGGTTCCTGGCACGAGGTACCCGCACCCTCCAGCGTATCCCGAGCGCCGAACCCCGCTGCGGGGCGGCACCGCAGCGCCCGGTATCGCGGCCCCCTCCACCCGCGATACCGGGACGCCTACCGGCAATCACCGACAATCACCGGCAGCCACCGGTGGTCACCGGTGGCTGCCGACCTGGCGCGGGGACCGGCTCGCCCCCCTCGTACGAGCCGGCCCCCGCATACCGGGCCACGCCGGGCCGAGCGAGCTCGGCCGATCCGTCCCGATCGGCCCGGCGTGAGTCCGGCGTGCGGGCCGCCCGTGTCGCCAGACCCCCAGTACCTCGCGACCGGACCGGCCCCCGCCAGTGCCCTGCTCTGCCCCCTTGTCGAGCAGGACGTCTCCAGACTGCCCGACGCCCGGCGCCGCGGACAGCGGAGAGCGCCGCGCATGCCATGAGTAGTTCTACGCATCTCATTCCTCCCGCGATGCCCCTATTCGGGTGATCACAGCGGGATGTCCACCTACCGTGCCGGGGGCGCCCGCTGTGACGGCACGCCCGACACAGGGTGCCGATGCGCTGGACACGGGGTGGAGGCCCGTCTCAGCCAATCTCAGTCAGCGGCTGCGGCGATGACGGCATGCTGCACCTGCTGACGCCAGTCGTGGTCCGGGGCACCGTCCAGGTGGCGCAGCGCGAAGGCGTCCACGCTCCACGTCCCGTGGCTGACCGCGCGCAGCCAGCTGACCTCCGCGCGGCACTCGCGTAGCGCGCACGCGACGCGATACAGCAACCCGATCCGGTCACCCGCACGCAGTTCCATCAGCACCACGTCCCGCTGCGGCGAGTCCTCCTCCTCCCAGCTCACCCGCGGGGTGACCTGCCGCGGCCGCGGGCACGCGTAGTCGCGTTCCTTGGCGGCCAGCCGCTCGTGCACCGCGAGCGTGCCGTGCAGCGCCCGGGTGACCTGCTCGCGCAGCAGCGTCGCCTCCGGTGGCGTGCCGAAGCGCGGCGCCGCGGTGAACACCCCGACCGGCGTGCCCGCGTGCTGCCGCACCGTCGCCGCGTGCACCTCGAGCGAATGCAGTGCGAGCACGCCCGTCATCGGGACGAGCACGTCCGATGCCCGCGCGGCAGCCGCGGTCACCGTGACCACCGATCCGTCGACGGATACCGTCACCCCCGCGGTGCCCGAAGACACGGCGGCCTCGGCAAGCTCGCGCTGCGCCGTGTCGAGCGGCTCGGGCCGCGCCAGCCGCTTGCCGTCGATGATCTGCAGGCAGCGACTCGCCAGCTCGGCGACCAGTCCCGCCCGCCACGCGGTCCACGTACCGGGGCCGGTGGCGCACCCGTCGGCATAGGCCAGCGCGTGCAGCAACTCGAGCAGCAGCGGATCCCCACCGATGGCCCGTGCCACCCGCTTCACGGTGCGGGGCTCGCTGATGTCCCGGTACATCGCGGTGGTGGGCAGCAGCAGGTGGTGGCGCACCATGCCGGACACCAGGGCGGCATCGCCGTCGGGCAGGCCGATCCGGTCGGCGACGCTCCTGGCGATCTCGGCGCCGAGTTCGGAATGATCGCGATCGCGTCCCTTTCCGATGTCGTGCAGCAACGCCCCCAGCATCAGCAGGTCCGGGCGCGCGACCGTGGTCGACCGCTCGGTTGCCGCCACACAGGTCCCCAGCAGGTGACGGTCGACGGTCCACGTGTGCACGGGTTCCCTCGGTTGCAGGTCCCGTACCGCCCCCCATTCCGGGAACAACCTGCCCCACAGCCCGTGACGGTCGAAAGCTTCCACCACGTCGTACAGCCCCTCGCCGGCACCGAGCAGGCCGATCAGCTCAGCCCGCACCGACGCCGACCACGGCGCGCGCGGCTCGGGCGCGGTGTCGGCGAGCAGCCGCAGCGTCCCCTGGCCGATGGGATGGCCACCCCGAGCCGCCGCCGCACCCACCCGGAGCAGCAACCCTTCGTCAGCACGTGGGTCGGCGCCTCGTGCCAGCGCGACCTCGTCGTCGTGCAGTACCACGCCGTCCGCCAGTGGCTTGCGCTTCGCCCGCAGACCGCGTATCCGCTTGGTGGAGCGCCGCCCGGTCCGCAACCCGACCTCGAGCGCGTAACGCACCGCGCGCCCTGCCCCTGACAGCTCGCGAGCCAGCGCGAACCGGTCCCGCATCCCCCATGCGCTCGCCACGGAGGCAGCCGTGGCGGCATCCAGCACGTCGCGGTCACGGCGCAGCTCGACCCGCAGCTGCGTGCGGGTGTCCAGGAGCAACGCTCGTGCGGCCCGTACCTCGTCGCTATTGCGGTCGGTCAACTGAGCGGCGGCGAGAGCATCCAGCAGCCCCACGTCGCGCAACCCGCCGCCGGAGTACTTGAGATCGGGTTCGGTCAGCTGCCCGATCTCGCCAGCCGAGTGCCACCTGGCGCGTACGGCCTCGGCGAGTTCGGCGACCCGCGAGCGCGCGCCGCGCTGCCACTGCTGCCGCGCGGTCGCGATGATCTCGTGAGCCAGGTCCGCATCGCCTGCGAGGAATCGCGCGTCCAGCAGTCCCAGCGCGGTGCGGAGGTCCCGCCCTGCGACATCGAGCACCTCCTTGGGGGTGCGCACGGCGTGATCGAGCCCGATCCCGGCGTCCCAGAGCGGGTACCACAGCGCGTGGGCGAGATCGTCGATTCCGGCCACGTCCCGGTGGACCAGGACGAGGTCCAGGTCCGAGTACGGCACCGGCTCCCTGCGCCCGAGGCTGCCCACCGCCAGCAGCGCCACCCCGGACCCGCCGCCACCGATACCCGCCTGACCTGCCCGGTGGCCTAGCCAGAGCTCGTAGAGGTCGGCGAGCGAGCCGCGCAGCGTCGTGGCGCTCGCACGGCCGTCGGTGCCCCGCGCCCGCGCGCTGTCGAGCAACCGTTCCGCGGCCGCGGTGAGATCTCCTACCAGCACGGTGTGCCTCCGTGGCGCGACGGGACTCGGGACGAGGCGCGACCTACGGAACGGCCTTCGGGACGCCGTTCCGTAGGTCGCGGGCCTCCGGCGTGGCTACAGCGCGTCGGTGCCACGCTCGCCGGTACGCACGCGCACCACGGTGTCCACCGGCGTCGCCCAGACCTTGCCGTCACCGATCTTGCCGGTGTTGGCGGCTTCGGCGATCGCGTCGATCACCCGGTCCGCGTGGCTGTCGTCGGTGACCACCTCGATGCGCATCTTGGCGACGAAGTCGACGGCGTACTCGGCACCGCGGTAGACCTCGGTGTGGCCCTTCTGCCTGCCGTAGCCCTGAACCTCGCTGACGGTCATCCCGAGTACGCCCTCGCGCTCCAGCGCGGAACGCACATCCTCCAGGGTGAACGGCTTGACGATGGCGGTGATCAGCTTCATGACCTACCCTCCTGGATCTTCGAGGTGGCGCTGGCACCAGCGGTGGGCGTCGCGGTCGTGCGTCCGCCGCTGGCCTGGCCGAAGTCGTAGCCAGCCTCGGCGTGCTCGACCTCGTCGATGCCGCCGAGCTCGACCTCCTCGCTGACCCGGAAGCCGATCGTCTTCTGCAGCACCACTCCGATGATCAGCGCGATGACGAAGGAGTAGATCAGCACCCCGATCGCACCGACGAGCTGGAGCCCGAACAGCCCGATGCCGCCGCCGTAGAACAGGCCGTTGTTCTCGCCGTCCACGACCTCGGTGGCGACCAGCCCGATCATCGCGGTGCCGATCAGCCCACCCACGAGGTGGATGCCCACCACGTCCAGCGAGTCGTCGTAGCCCAGCCGGTACTTCAGCCCGACGGCCAGAGCACACAGGATGCCCGCCACGAAGCCGATGGCGAACCCGCCCCACACGTCTACGTGGGCCGCTGCCGGCGTGATCGCCACGAGCCCGGCGACGATGCCGGAGGCGGCGCCGAGGCTGGTGGGACGGCCGTCACGGAGCCGCTCGGTCAGCAGCCAGCCGAGCATCGCCGCCGCGGTGGCACCGATCGTGTTGACGAAGGCCGCACCAGCGACCCCGTCGGCGGCGTAAGCGGAACCGGCGTTGAAGCCGAACCAGCCGAACCACAACAGGGCCGCGCCGAGCATCACCAGCGGCAGGTTGTGCGGCTTCATCGGCTCGCGCGGCCAGCCCTTGCGTTTGCCGAGCACGATCGCCAGCGCGAGCGCGGCCGCACCGGAGTTGATGTGCACCGCTGTGCCGCCCGCGAAGTCCAGCGTGCCGATTTCCTCGATCCAGCCGCCACCCCAGACCCAGTGGGCGACCGGGAAGTACACCACCGTCACCCAGACGGCGGCGAACAGCAGCCAGGCGCCGTAGCGCGCGCGATCGGCGATGGCTCCGGCGATCAGTGCCACCGTGATGATCGCGAACATGGCTTGGAAGGCCGCGTCAACCGATACCGGCACGCCGCCGTAGAGCTCGTAGTCGCCTGCGGCATCCGGTCCCATCGCCCCGCTGAGCCCGAGGTAATCGGTCGGGTTACCCAGCAGATAACCGATGCTCTCGCCGTAGGCGACCGAGTAGCCGAACGCCAGCCACAGCACGGCGACCACGCCCATGGCCCCGAAGCACATCATCATCATGTTCAGCACGCTCTTGGAGCGGACCATGCCGCCGTAGAAGAGCGCGAGACCGGGCGTCATCAGCAACACGAGCGCCGCACTCGTGAGCAGCCATGCGGTATCACCGCTATCCATGCTCTCTCCCTATTCGTTCGTGAATCGGTTACGGGACCTGGCAAGAGAG
Source organism: Haloechinothrix sp. LS1_15 (assembly GCF_033042135.1). Taxonomy (NCBI): domain Bacteria; kingdom Bacillati; phylum Actinomycetota; class Actinomycetes; order Pseudonocardiales; family Pseudonocardiaceae; genus Haloechinothrix; species Haloechinothrix sp. LS1_15. Next base: position 181,647 of record NZ_WBXM01000005.1, read on the forward strand.
CATGGGCACGTCATATTGCGATCGATCGCGTGTGACGTTTCCGTGTCGTGAACCATCACGAGTGTTGCGTTACGGTGACGTTTCGGCCTCACTAACTAGTTCGGGGAGGAACATGGCAGGCCACATCGACACGGCGGCGGTATATCGCGCGCTGGACCAGGGGATGCCGTTTCACGCGGGAGCGCTTGTCGGGCCCGAGGCCACGGCGGTTCCCGCCGCGCGGCTCGCCGATGCCTGCTGGATCCGGGGCAGGATCGAGCTGGCTGGCGCGCTGTACGGGGATGCTTCCGCGCGGGCGCTCGCCACCGTGTCGTGGTACTCGGCGTCCTCGGTCCTGGTGGCTCCCGCGCTGGAGTCGCTGGTGCTGACCGGTACCCCGCTCGATCCATCACTCGAGGCGGTCACGCTGTACGTCCGTGCCGACGGGCGCTTCACCGGCGCTCGCTCCGCGCGGGTGTTACCCGGCGGACGTGATGACCTCACCGGGCTCGGCGCCGCCTTCGGCGAGGCGCTCGGCGCGGTGGTCGAACGGTTCGCCGCGGTCAGCGGGGCGCGCACCACGGCGTTATGGGCGATCGCGGCCGACTCGATCGCCAACCGGTTGCTGTGGGCCGGTCAGGCCACAGGGGAGGTGCCCGGCGCCACCGGATTGGCGGCGCCGCTGGCCGAGGCGATCGGGCCCGCCATGCCGCGACCTCGCTACCTCGACCTCGATGGCCAGTGCGTCACCCGCCGGGTGTCCTGTTGCCTGATCGACAGGGCGACCGGCGGCGACAAGTGTTCGAGCTGCCCGAACCAGCACCCCCGGATCCGCGAGAAGCGGATCCGGGAGGCGCTGGGGCTAGTCAGGGGCACCGACCGGCCGAGGATCAGCTGATCCGCTCGTAAGCGGGCAGCGTGAGGAAGTCAGGGAACTCGTCGGCGAGGGCGACCTGCTCGAACAGCTCGGCGGCCGGGTCGAGCAGCGAGCTGTCGATGATCTCGGCGAGCTCCGCACGCACCTCACCGAGCACGCGCCGCACCAGCTCCCTGGTGACCTTCTCGCCGGTGTCGTCGAGCACCACGCCGGTGTGCACCCACTGCCACACTTGCGAACGGGAGATCTCCGCGGTGGCTGCGTCCTCCATCAGATTGTGGATCGCGGCGGCACCGGTACCGCCCAGCCAGGAAGCGATGTAGCGCAGCCCGACATCGATGGCGCCGCGCAGCCCTTCCGCGGTGCAGCTGCCGGGGGTCGAGGCGACGTCGAGCAGCTGCTCCGCGGTCACCGCCACGTCCTCGCGTTTGCGGTCCACCTGGTTCGGCTTGTCGCCGAGTACCCCGTCGAAGATCTCCCGGCAGACCGGGACCAGGTCGGGGTGGGCCACCCAGGAGCCGTCGAAGCCGTCACCCGCTTCGCGGTTCTTGTCGTCACGCACCTTGGCCAGGGCGCGCTCGGTGACCTCGGGGTCACGCCGGTTCGGGATGAACGCGGCCATCCCACCGATCGCGAACGCGCCGCGCTTGTGGCAGGTGCGCACCAGCAGCTCGGTGTAGGCCCGCATGAACGGGGCGGTCATGGTGACGGAGTTACGGTCCGGCAGGGTGAAACCCTCGCCCGCGTCGCGGAAGGTCTTGATCACGCTGAACAGGTAGTCCCAACGACCGGCGTTCAGCCCGGCGGCGTGGTCGCGCAGCTCGTAGAGGATCTCCTCCATCTCGAACGCGGCCGGGATGGTCTCGATCAGCACGGTGGCACGCACCGTGCCGTGCGGAATGCCGAGCTGTTGCTGCGCGAACGTGAACACGTCGTTCCACAGTCGCGCTTCCAGGTGACTCTCCATCTTGGGCAGGTAGTAGAACGGGCCGGCTCCCCGCTCGGCCAGGTAGGCCGCGTTGTGGAAGAAGTGCAGCCCGAAGTCCACCAGCGCGCCCACGGCGTCCCGGTCACCGATACGGATGTTGCGCTCCGGCAGGTGCCAGCCACGGGGCCGGACGACGACGGTCGGATGATCGATGTCGGTACGCAGCGTGTAGCTCTTCTCCGGGGTGTGCAGTTCCACCTGCTTGCGTGCCGCGTCGTAGAGGTTGACCTGACCGGAGATCACGTTCTCCCAGTGGGGCGTGTTGGCGTCCTCCAGGTCGGCCAGCCACACCTTGGCGCCGGAGTTGAGGGCGTTGATGGTCATCTTCCGGTCGGTGGGACCGGTGATCTCCACGCGGCGATCGCGCAGTGCCTCAGGGGCCTCGGCGACCTGCCAATCCGCCGACCGCACCTCGGCGGTCTCCGGCAGGAAGTCGAGCTTGCCGGTGCGGGCGGCCTCCTCCCTACGTGCCGTGCGGGCACGCAATAGTTCGTCGCGGCGGGCGGCGAACTTCTCGTGCAGGCTGCCGAGGAAGGCCAGCGCTTCCGCGGTCAGGATCTCGTCCCCGCGCTCCACCTGGCCACCGATGACATGAACATCAGACATGCGAACACTCCACCCTGCCAACGACACACCCGTCGACGCGCGCCGACGGGCACCGACGGACACTGACTGAATACTGCGATTATCTGCGTGACGGACTATAGTTTTTGCATTACGGAAGGACCAAGCTGGGGTGTGCAGTCGCACTCCAACAGGCCGGCCGAACGAGCAGCCCGACGTCGGGATACTGGCACAGTACACTCTGAGGTACTACTCGCCGGTACGCGCGAGAGGCTACTCCTGGGTGCCTGAGAGGAGCGAGGAGTGTCAACCGGAAAATCAGGCCGCGAGAGCACCGGTGGAGTGCAGTCCCTGCAGCGCGCGTTCGAGCTCCTCGAAGGGCTTGCCGACACCGGAGGCGAGGCGAGCCTGTCCGAGCTCGCCGCCACCACCGGGCTGCCGATGCCGACGATCCACCGGCTGATCCGGACGTTGCTCTCGCTGGGCTACGTCCGCCAGAACGCCAACCGGCGCTACGCGCTGGGCTCGCGACTCATCCGGCTGGGCGAGAGCGCCAGCAGGCAGTTCGGCACCTGGGCGCGCCCGTTCCTCGCCGAGCTGGTGGACCAGGTCGGCGAGACCGCCAACCTCGCCGTCCTGGAACGCGACGAGGTCGTCTATGTCGCCCAGGTGCCCTCCACCCATTCGATGCGGATGTTCACCGAGGTCGGGCGCAGGTTGCTGCCGCACGGCACCGGCGTCGGCAAGGCGATGCTCTCGCAACTGCCGGCCGATCAGGTAAGGGAGCTGCTGCGTCGCACCGGTATGCCCGCCTACACCCCGCACACCCACACCGAACCGGACCAGCTGCTCTCCCATCTGGCCACCATCGCCGAGCAGGGCTACTCGCTCGACGAGAGCGAGCAGGAGCTCGGCGTGCGGTGTATCGCCGTGCCGCTGAGCGACGCTCCGGTGCCTGCCGCGATCTCGGTCTCCGGCCCGGAAGGGCGGCTGACCAAGGAAGCCGTAACGCACATCGCCCCGCTGGTGATTGACGTAGCCAGGCGCCTGTCGAAGCAGGTGAACGAGCACGATCTCGAGGTCGGCTCCTGAAGGTCGCCGCGCTGACCACCGACCACTGTCCACATCCCCGAGCCCGCGCTCACGCACGGGAATCGCCGCATGCCCGACGACTCCCGTCGCACCGCCGGTTGCGTATTTCACGATACAGAATGTAAGGTTCGCATAGCAGAACGGTTGTACTGGAACCCGTACCGGGAGGTGCGATGGGGACGGACACAGCGACCTGGCCGGCGCGGCTACGCGGTGACGTGCTCGACGCGCTGGACAGCAGGCTGGCACCGGTCGACGCGTGGCTCAAGGCGGCCTACCCCGGCCGGGTCGCGGGACGGCAGCCCGTGCACACCGTCTACGTGCCTGCCGATCAGTTCACCGCGGATCTGCCACAGGCCTGGGGGCAGCAGGCGCTGGCCACGCTGGAGGCGCACGCGCCGACCACCGCAGCGCTGGCGGCGAGCACCGGCCTCGACGCCACGCTACTCACCGAGATCCACCCCCGGCTGATCGGCAAGCTGCGCACCGAACCGATCGAGGATCTGCGCATCGATTTCGAGGACGGCTACGGCGCGCCGGGCGACGAGAAGGAGGACGCCACGGCGCTTGCCGCCGCCCGAGAGCTGGCCGAGGCCCAGGCGCGGGGCAGCGCCCCACCGTTCGTCGGCATCCGGTTCAAGAGCCTGGAAGCCGCCACGCGCGAGCGGGGCGTGCGCACCCTGGACGGGTTCCTCGGCGCGCTCAGCCGTGCAGGCGCGCTGCCCGCGGGATTCGTCGTCACACTGCCGAAGGTCACCGCGGTGGCTCAGGTCGAAGCCATGACGGAACTGTGCGAGTGGCTCGAGCGCGCGCACGGGCTCCAGCAGGGGCAGCTCAGGTACGAGATCCAGGTCGAGACCCCGCAGGCGGTCCTGGCTGCCGATGGCACGAGCGCGATCGCGCGCATGGTCCACACGGCGGGTGACCGGTTGCTCGGCCTGCACTACGGCACCTACGACTACAGCGCGGCCTGCGATGTGGCCCCGGCGCAGCAGAGCATGGAGCATCCCGTGGCCGACCACGCCAAGGCGATCATGCAGCTGGCCGTGGCTGGCACCGGTGTGCGGCTGTCGGACGGTTCCACCAACGTACTGCCCACCGGCGACACCGAGAGGGTGCGCGCGGCGTGGCTGCTGCACGCCCGGCTGGTGACGCGTTCCCTGAAACGAGCTTTCTACCAGGGGTGGGACATGCACCCTGGACAGCTCGTCACGCGCTACGCCGCGACCTACGCTTTCTTCAGGGCGGGATTCGCCGACGCCAGCGAGCGGTTTCGGGCCTATCTGGGCGTCTCCGGCGGCTCCGGTGTCCTCGACGAGCCCGCCACCGCGCAGGCGCTGGCGACCTTCCTGCTGCGGGGATTGCACTGTGGCGCCATCGACGGTGCGGAGATCGAAGCCGCCGGGATGGACCAGGAGACGCTGTACGCGCTGGCCGACCGCGAGGTGCGCTGACCGCCCTGTACCACTACGTGGGCGGGTTCGCGACGCCATGCGGGAGCTCATCATCTCCCGCATCTCCCGCAGGTTGACTGAGCTGCTTTGACGTTTCGTATACCGTCTACAGTATGACTTCCGTCGCAGGGGTCGTGCTGGCCGGAGGCCGCTCCTCCCGGATGGGGACAGCGAAAGCATCCCTGGAGTGGCACGGCTCAACCCTGCTGCGACACGTCACCGGGATCCTCGGCCGTGTGGTCGACGGCCCGATCGTCGTCGTGCGAGCGCCCGGGCAGCGTTTGCCCGCTCTACCTCCTATAATAGCTGTTCACGAGGATCCGGAAGAGGGACGCGGGCCGATGCAGGGACTCGCCGTCGGTTTGGCCGTTGCCGCGAAGCAGGCCGGGACAGCGTTCGTGTGCTCGACCGACCTACCCTTCCTCCACGAGCGGTTCGTCCGGGCCGTGCTACGTGGCTTCCGGACCGATCCGGCGGCCGGGTGGCACACTCCCCCTGACGTGGTCCTGCCGCACGTGCACGGGTTCCGGCAACCGCTGGCGGCTGGGTACCGCACCTCGCTGGCCGGGCACGTGACCAAGCTACTCGAAGCGGGCCGCTCACGCCCTGCCCATCTTTTCGAGGAGTGTCGTGTCCGGACTCTCGAGGATGCGGATTTCCTTGCCGATCCCGAGCTCTCGGCTACCGATCCCGAACTCGACGCGGTGGTCAATGTCAACACGCCCGAGGAGTACCGGCAGGCGCGCGAGCGGGCAGCGCCCGAGGTACACGTCGAGTGCTTCGGGGTGTTGGCTACCGGCGGACGCACGCACACCCCCACGCGCATCAGAGCGGCCAACCTGGGTTCAGCCGCCGAGCAGCTCGGGCTGGAACTGGACCGACACATCGTTGCAGCGGTCAACGGCGACCAAATCCGCGGAGACCGGCTGTGGCCGTTGCAGCACGGCGACACCGTATCGTTCCTCTCCGCGGACGCGGGTGGGTGAGCACCATGGATGCTCCTGCCTACGGCTATTGCGGCCGTGCCCTCGTCATCGATGCCTCCGACGGCTCGAAGGAGGTCATGCCGCTGCCCGAGCGGGTACTGCGCGACTACCTCGGCGGCGTGGGCCTGGGAACCTGGCTGATGCGGCAGCTCTGCCCGGCCGGTGTCGATCCGCTCGGCGCTGCCGCTCCCCTGGCGTTCGTGTTCTCCCCACTGGTCGGTACCCCGCTGACCACCAGCGCCAAGTTCGCTGTCGTAGCTAAGTCCCCGCTGACCGGCCTGCTCAACGACGCGCTCGCGTCAAGCCACTTCGCCATCTCCGGCAAGCTCACCGGCTACGACGCGATCGTGATCACCGGACGCGCCGGTACGCTCACCTCGATCCTGATCGACGACGGCGAAGTGCGGCTCGCCGATGCCCGCGAGCTCGGCGGCCTGTCCGCAGGCGAGGCCGAGGAAGCGGTTCGCGAGCGCCACGGACGCCGGTGGCGGGTGGCTGCCATCGGACGGGCGGGGGAGAACCGTGTCCGCTATGCCACGCTGTCGCACGACGGCAGGCACGCCGGACGTGGTGGGCTCGGCGCGGTGCTGGGTGCGAAGAATGTCAAGTGCGTGGCCGTGCGGGGTAGCACCCGGGTCGAGCCCGCTGACCGGCAAGCGGTGCTGGCAGCGGCCAAGGACCTGCGGCAACGTTCCTTCGGTCCCGCCACCGCGAAGTATCGCGAGCTGGGCACGCTGGCGAACCTGCTGGCGTTCAACGCGATCAATACGCTCCCCACCAGGAACTTCCAGGCCGCCACGTTCGCGGACGCCCCGGCACTATCGGCCGAGGATCTGGCGGCCAGCCGCTCGATCGCCAGGGACACCTGCGTCTCGTGCAGCATCGGCTGCGAGCACATCTACGCATCGTCCACCGGCAAGAAGGCCCGGGTGGAGTACGAGAACGTCTTCGCGCTCGGTCCGATGTGCGGGGTGTCCGATCCCGATGACGTGCTGGAAGCCAGCGCACGGTGTGATGCGCTCGGGCTGGACACCATCTCCGCGGGTGGCACCATCGCCTGGGCGATGGAATGTGTCGAGCGCGGGCTGCTTGACGTGCCGTGGCTGCGGTTCGCCGACGGCAGGGCCCTGCTACGCGTGCTCGACGAGATCGGCGACCGGACCGGTATCGGGGCGCTGCTAGCCGAAGGGTCACGCCGGGCGGCGCAGCGGGTCGGATGCGGGTCGGAGGCGTTCGCCGCCCACGTCAAAGGGCTGGAGATGCCCGGCTACGAGCCACGCACCATGCAGTCCATGGCGCTCGGGCTGGCCGTCAACGCGCGCGGCGCCGACCACAACCGATCCGGGGCCTACGAAGCCGACCTCTCGGGAACGCTGGACCGGGTCCACGGCTCGGCCGAGCACGTCCGCGCCGCGATCGAGACCGAGGATCGCGCCGCGGTGATGGATTCGCTGATACTCTGCAAGTTCCTGCGGGGAGTGTTCACCGAACCGTTCGAGGAGTGGGCGACCCTGCTGGCCGCCGTGACCGGGTGGGGTGTCACCGGCACGGAACTGCGCGAGACCGCTCGCCGTATCGTGCTCGCCAAACGCGCGTACAACATCGACCAGGGGTGGAGCGCCGGGGACGATTGGCTTCCCGACCGCTTCCTCGACGAGGAGGTCGAGCTGGCCTCCGGCCGCAGCGCCGTCCTGACGCGAGAACGGCTCCGCAGCATGATCGACATCTACTACGAGGAACGCGGCCTTGACCCCGAGGGCAGGCCGCGCGCGGTACCGGAACGGGAAGGTACGGAGCCGACACCATGACCCCGAGGGATCCTGTTCCTGCAGCGACATCGCGGCGAACCGTCACGCTGACCATCGACGGCCGCAGCGTCACGGTCGACGAGGGAACCACGATCTGGCAGGCAGCCAAGCAACTGGACATCGAGATCCCGGCGCTGTGTCACGACGAACGATACGAGCCGGTCGGCGTCTGCCGCATGTGCGTCGTCGATACCGGAGCGCGCTCCTACCCGGCGTCCTGCGTCCGCCCCTGCGAGCCCGATATGACGGTGGCGACCTCCACACCAAGCGTGGAGCAGTGCCGGAAGGTCCTCACCGAGCTGCTGCTGGCCGACCAACCACCGCGCGAGTCCGACCCCAAGCAGACCACCACAGCCGACAACGAGCTCCTCACCATCGCAGACAGCCAGGGGATCACCGGTGTCGACGACCTGTTCGCGGGGCCCTCCAGGGGAACCGACACCTCCAACCCGGTGATCGCGGTCGATCACGACGCCTGCATCCTGTGCGACCGGTGCGTGCGCGCCTGCGATGACCTGCAGGGAAACGACGTCATCGGGCGTACGGGCAAGGGATACGCGACCCGCATCGCTTTCGATCTCGACGATCCCATGGGTTCCTCGTCCTGTGTGACCTGTGGGGAATGTGTTGCCGCCTGCCCGACGGGGGCGTTGACCAACAAGCCCATCAACAACGTCCCGATTCAGCCTCGGGAGCGGCTCGACGCGGTTGACACCGTGTGCCCGTACTGCGGTGTGGGCTGCGCTCTGACGTACTACGTGGACCGCGAGCGCGGCGCCATCTCGTTCGCCGAGGGCCGTGACCAGCCCGGTAACCAGGGCAGGTTGTGTGTGAAGGGCCGCTACGGCTGGGACTACGCGGCCTCGCCACAACGGTTGACCGCGCCGCTGATCCGGCGCGAGTCGGCCTATCCCAAGGGTCCGCTGTCCTCGGACACCAAGGCCGACGCCGCCGAGGCGAACCGCGAGGGCAGGCCGAACCGCAAGCCTGGGGGATTGGTGGACGACGACGAGGTCCTACCGCACTTCCGCGAAGCCAGCTGGGACGAGGCACTGGACCTGGTGGCAGGCAAGCTGCGGCAGATCTTCGCCGAGAGCGGGCCCGACGGTATCGCCGGCTTCGGCTCGGCGAAGTGCTCCAACGAGGAAGCGTACCTCTTCCAGAAACTGATCAGGACCGCGTTCCACACCAACAACGTGGATCATTGCACCCGGTTGTGCCACGCCTCCAGCGTGGCCGCGCTGTTCGAGGGGGTGGGCTCCGGGGCGGTGTCGACCACCTACGGCGATATCGCGAACGCGGATGTCGCGATCATCACCGGCAGCAACGCCACGGCCAACCACCCGGTCGCCTCGTCGTTCTTCAAGCAGGCCCGACGCAACGGCACAACGATCATCTACATCGATCCCCGCTCCGGCACCATCGCCGATCACGCGGACATCTTCGTCCAACTCAAGCCTGGCACCGATGTGGCCCTCTACAACGGGATCATGCACGAGATCATCCGGCTCGGTCTGGTCGACGAGCAGTTCATCACCGACCGGACCGCGAACTACGAGGAGCTCGCCGCTACCGTCGAGGCCTACCCGCCCGAGCTCGCCGCGCAGATAACCGGCGTGGACGCCGACACGATCCGCCGGATCGCCCGGATCTGGGGCGAGGCGGGATCCGGGGTCATCTACTGGGGCATGGGTATCTCGCAGCATGTGACCGGCACCGACAACGCCCGCTGCCTGATCGCGCTGTGCTGCGTCACGGGCAACGTCGGCAGGCCGGGAACCGGGCTGCACCCGCTGCGTGGGCAGAACAACGTGCAGGGAGCCTCCGATGCCGGGTTGATTCCCATGTTCTACCCCAACTACCGGTCCGTGTCGCGGGACGAGGCTCGGGAGGCGTTCGAACGCGCATGGGGAACCGGACTGCCCGAGAAGAACGGGCTCACCGTCACCGAGGTTGTCCAGTCCATCCTGGATGGTGGAGTCCGTGGCATGTACATGCTCGGGGAGAACCCGTTCCTGTCCGATCCGAACATCAACAAGGTTCGCAAGGCACTGGCGTCACTGGATTTCCTCGTGGTGCAGGACATCTTCCTCACCGAGACCGCCGAGTTCGCCGACGTGATCCTGCCCGCCTCCTCCTACCTCGAGAAGGACGGGACCTACACCAACACCGATCGCCGCGTGCAGCGTGGGCGCACGGTGTTCGACCCGCCCGGCCATGCCCGGGTGGACTGGCGGATCGTGCAGGACATCGCGCGGCGGCTGGGGCTGGACTGGACGTACGAGTCCCCGCGCGAGGTGTTCGACGAGATGGTCGGGCTGATGCCCGATTACGCCAACCTGACCTACGACAACCTCGCCTCGACCGGCAAGCTCTACCCTAACGAGGATCCGGAGCACAGTGACGGCACGGTCGTGCTGTTCGACGACCGGTTCAACACCTCGGACGGCCTGGCACATCTGAAACCAGCGGAGTGGTTGCCCGCGGCCGAGCTGCCGACCGAGGAGTACCCCTTCGTGCTCAACACGGGCCGGTTGCTCGAACACTGGCACACCGGATCGATGACGCGGCGTTCCTACGCGTTGGACACCATCGCGCCACGGGCCGAAGCCTACGTCCACCCGGACGACGTCGCTGAACTGGGCCTGGTCGACGGCGGGTTGGCCAGGGTGACCTCGCGTCGCGGAGAGATCACCCTGCATGTCAAGGCCTCCCACCGGGAGGCCCGCGGCAACATCTTCATCCCGTTCCACTTCAGGGAAGCCGCGGCGAACCTGCTGACCATCGACGAGATCGACCCGACGGGCAAGATCCCCGAGTTCAAGTTCTGCGCCGTGCGCATCGCCCCGGTGGCCGAGCGCGCAGGCGAGCAGGCCGGGCGGAGCGAAAGGAGCGCACTGTGACAGCGCGGCCACACGCCACCAGCAACCAGGCCCCGGCGAAGGTCCCCGGCGTGGAGGCGCGTGCCGGGAAGTTCGGCGGGCCGAGTCTGATCCCGATGCTGATGGACATCCAGCATCGGCACGGCTGGCTGCCGAGGGAGGAGCTGGAGGAGCTGGCCCGGCAACAGCGGCGCCCGCTGTACGAGATCGAAGGCCTGATCTCGTTCTACCCACACTTCCGCACCGAACCCCCAGCCGGGGTGACCGTCGCTGCCTGCCACGACCTCAGCTGCTGGCTGGCCGGGGCCGAGCAGCGGATCGAGCAGCTGCGCGGACGCTTCGCCGGTGAGCCCGACGTGGCGGTATCCGAGATCTCCTGCCCTGGCAGGTGCGACATCGCCCCGGCAGCCACGGTCGATGACCTGCCGGGGCGGATCCCCGAGGTCGAGCGGCTCGTCGAACAACGCCGCGCAGGCGACACGGAGCTCGGGCCGACGGTCTCCTACGCCCCGGAGCAGGGTTGGCCGAACGATCCCTACCGTACCCGTGAGGAGCGCTACGACACGCTGCGTGCACTGCTCGCGGGGCGCATCACCCCGGAGCGGGTGATCGAGGAACTGAAAGGCTCGGGCCTGCGCGGGATGGGCGGTGCCGGGTTCCCGACCGGCAAGAAGTGGGAGATCGTGCGTGACCAGGATGGGCCGATCAAGTACGCCATCTGCAACGCCGACGAGTCCGAGCCAGGCACGTTCAAGGACCGCCAGCTGCTGGCCGAGCAGGCTCACCTGGTACTGGAGGGCATGCTGATGGGCATGGTCTGCACCGGCGCCGAGGAGGGCATCGTGTTCATCCGGCACGAGTACGGGCCCGAGGAGCGGGTGCTGCACGACGAGATCGCCCACCTGCACGAGATGGGCTTGCTCGGCCAGAACGTGCTCGGCAGCGGGGTGCGGCTGTCACTGGACATCGTCACCTCGCCCGGCGGCTACATCCTCGGTGAGGAAACCGCGCTGATCGAGTGCCTGGAAGGGCATCGTGGCGAGCCGCGGAACAAGCCACCCTTTCCCGGGGTGTACGGCCTGTGGGGTAAGCCCACGCTGATGAACTCGGTGGAGACCTTCGCCGACGTGCCGGTCATAGCCTCACGTGGCGCGGACTGGTGGAAGGAACAGGGAATCCGGGGCAGCGATGGACTGAAGTTCTTCGCTGTTTCCGGGCATGTTACCAGACCGGGAGTCTACTGTGTCCCGATGGGGACCACGATCCGCGAGTTGCTGGAACGAGCCGGTGGCGTGACGGGCGGCGCCGATCCGGGCGCGGTCCAGCCGGGTGGTGCTTCGTCGAACTTCCTCGGCCCCGAGCACCTGGATGTCCCGATGGACTTCGGCACCCTGGCCGAGGCTGGATCGATGCTGGGCTCGGGCGCGCTGGTGGTCCTCGCCGAGGGCACGGACACGCTGGCCGCGGCAACCAACGTGCTGCGCTTCTTCCGGGACGAGTCCTGTGGCAAGTGCGTGCCGTGCCGGGCGGGCTCAGCCAAGGCCCACGACCTGCTCATCGACACACTTCACAATGGGGGCGAGCTGAGCGAGCGACGCAGGCAGCGACTGCGTGAGCTGGAGTTGGTGATGCGCAAGTCCTCGATCTGCGGGCTGGGCCAGGTGGCCATGGGGCCGGTGGTCAGCGTGCTGGACAGCAGCGGGCCGGGTGCGGCCGGACAGCGGTGAGCGGGGCTGAGCCGGAATGGGTGGTACCGAGTTCTTCACCGCGATGCCGGTCTCCGAGGCGCTGGCCGGCTTCCGCCCCACAAGACGCACCGGCACCGAGCTGGTCTCCCGCGACGAGGCTCTCGGCCGCGTGCCCGCTTCGCCGGTGACATCGGGCACCGCGCTTCCCGGGTTCGCCCGGTCCACTGTGGATGGATATGCGGTGCGTGCGGCGGACACCTACGGGGCGGGGGAATCACTACCCGCGTACTTCGATGTCCCCGGCTCGGTACGGATGGGCACCCGGGCCGGGATCGCGGTACGGCGCGGGATCGCCGTGCAGGTTCCGACGGGCGCCGCGATCCCGGAGGGGGCCGACGCTGTGGTCATGGTCGAGCACACGCAGCGGACCATGCCCGCAGCGGTGGAGGTGACCCGGCCCGTCGCGGTGGGTGAGGGCATCGTCCGCGCCGATGAGGACGTCTCGGCAGGCGCCGAGCTCGCCACGGAGGGCAGGCCGCTGCGTGCACACGACCTGGGCATGCTCGCCGCGGCCGGGGTCTCGGAGGTTCGCGTGCGCGAGAAACCGCTCGTGGGCATCCTCGCCACCGGCGACGAGGTGGTCCCGCCCGAAACCGTCGACACCGAGCCGGGTCAGGTACGGGACGCCACGACATCCGCCCTGTCCGCCCTGGTCACCGAGGCAGGAGGCGAGCCTGCGCCGCGCGGCATCGTGCCGGACGACGTCGAGGTGCTCAGCAAGTCGTTGGCCGCCGCCGTGCGGACGTGCGATGTGGTCGTCGTCTCGGCCGGATCCTCGGTCGGGGCACGCGACGAGACCACCGCGGCGGTAGCCGCTCTCGGCGAGCCAGGGGTGTATTGCCACGGGCTGGCCATCAAACCGGGCAAGCCCACCCTGCTGGCAGAGTGCGGCACGGTGCCGATCATCGGACTTCCGGGCAATCCCCTTTCGGCGCTGGTCGTGTTCCGCGTGGTCGGCGTGCCGATCCTGCGGACGGTCGGCGGCATCACCGAACCACCTGCACGCCCCACTGTGACGGCCACCCTGTCTCGCGCGGTCGCCTCGGCGGCGGGCAGGCTCGACATCGTCCAGGTCCGCTTGCGCGACGGTATGGCCACGCCGCTGTTCGGGGCCTCGGCGCTGCTGTCGCTGCTGACCGGCGCCGACGGTTATATCGTGATCGGCGAAGCGGCCACCGGGCTCGACGCGAACACCACCGTCTCGGTCACGCTGTACTAGCGGGTACCGCGCGAGCCGCCCAAGCGGAGAGCGAAACCACCATGCACGACAGCCCGTTCGTCAGCGACCTCCCAGCAGAGGAAGCGATGCGGGCGTGGCGCGAGGCCCGCGCGGCGAGCGGCTGCCCGGAACGTTTGGACGAGGTCAGCGTCGAGCTCGACCGGGCGATCGGCCGCGTCACCGCCGCGCCGGTCTGGGCGAGCCGGTCCTCCCCGGTCGGCGACGTCGCGGCCATGGACGGGATCGCGGTACGCGCGGCCGACACCGCGGGAGCGAGCGAGACCACCCCGCTGCGGCTCGGCCCCGACGCCTATGAGGTGGTCGACACCGGCGACCCGATGCCCGCCGGGCACGATGCCGTGATCATGCGCGAGCACGTGCACCGAGTCGATGGCGGCAGCGGCGGTGACGCCGGGACCGTCGAGATCCTCGCCGCCGTCCCGCCGTTCCGCAACGTCCGTTCGATCGGCGAGGACATCAGCGCGGGCGAGCTGCTGCTCCCGGAGAACCACCGGCTCCGTGCGGTCGATGTGGCCGCTGCCGCGGCCTCGGGTGCCACCGAGCTGACCGTCCGGCGCGCCCCGCGCGTGGCGGTGATTCCCACCGGGGACGAGATCGTTCCGGTTGGTTCACCTCCGCGCACCGACCAGATACTGGACACGAACTCGTTGATGCTGGTCGGCCAGGCGCGTGAGGCAGGCTGCCAGGCGTGGGCCACCCCCATCCAGCCGGACGACGCCGACCGGATCGGCAGCGCGATCGAGCAGGCCACCGCCGATGCCGATCTCGTTCTGGTGGTAGCCGGATCCAGCGCAGGCCGCGACGATCACACCGCGCGCGTCGTCGCCGGTCTCGGCACACTCGCGGTGCACGGTGTCGCCGTACGGCCCGGCCACCCTGTGGTGCTGGGTACGGCGAACGCGACGCCGGTAGTCGGGGTACCCGGCTACCCGGTCTCGGCCGCACTGACCTTCGACATCTTCGCCGCCGCACTGCTCGCCGAACTGGAGGGCGCCATCCCGCCGCACCGGCCCGAGGTCAGCGCCCGGCTCGCGCGCAAGCTCCCGTCGGTGGTCGGGATGGACGACTGGATCCGTGTCCGGCTCGGCTCGGTGCGCGGGAAGGTGGTCGCCACCCCGCTTCCCCGGGGAGCAGGCGTGCTGACCTCGCTGGTCCGGGCCGATGGGTTGCTGTTCGTGCCCGCCGCAGTAGAGGGGCATCACGCGGGGGACCGGGTCGGGGTGCAGCTGCTCCGCCACGTGCCCGAGGTGGAACGCACGATCGTGGCCACCGGTTCGCACGACCTCGTCCTCGACCTCGCCGCCACCGCGCTGCGCCGCGGCGACCCCTCACTGACCATGGTCTCGTCCAATGTGGGCTCGCTCGGCGGCCTCGTCGCGTTGCGTGACGGTCTGTGCCATCTTGCCGGGTCCCACCTGCTGCACCCGGACACAGGTGAGTTCACGCTGCCCTACCTGGACGAGCTGCTGCCCGAGCGCGAGCTCGCCGTGGTCCGGCTGGTCCACCGCGAGCAGGGACTGCTGGTTCCACCCGGCAACCCGCACGGCATCACCGGCCTGGCTGACCTGGCCGAGCGCGGGCTGTCCTACGTCAACCGGCAACGCGGTGCGGGCACCCGCGTGCTGCTTGACCACGAGCTCAGCGAGCTCGGGATCGATCCCGACGAGATCAGCGGATACAGCAGGGAGGAACCCACCCACCTCGCGGTCGCCGCCGCGGTGGCGGCCCACCGCGCGGACTGCGGGCTGGGCATTCTCGCGGCGGCACAGGCCTTCGGGCTCGACTTCGTCCCGGTGAGCCGGGAGCCGTACGATCTCGTCCTCGACCGCGACGATCTCACGGATCCGCTCCTCGAACCCTTCTGGGAGCTGCTGGCATCGGCGGAGTTCCGCGCCTCGATCGAGACACTCGGCGGCTACAGCACTGCCGAGACGGGCCGGCGGATCAGGTGAGCCTCCCTCGCCGGGACCACCGGTGAGCGGGCGTCGCCGGACGCACCCGTACCCGCGGCAGGCACACCGCTGGTAGCGCGCGGACGAAGGCGCTGACGGGAAGGGCGCGCCCCGCCCCTGCCTGGCTTGACGCGCATCACAGCAGCTCGGTATCGTTCTTTCACGAAATAGAACAAGACTTCCGTATTATGGAATAAAATCCGCTACCGACTCCCTCCCGAAGGCAGGTGAAGGCCCATGGAGCGTCACGCGCATCGCTTCGAGGTGAACTGCTCGTTGCTGTTCACCGAGCTTCCCGTGTTCGAACGTCCCGCCGCCGCGAAAGCCGCGGGCTTCGACGCCGTGGAGTTCTGGTGGCCGTTCGCCGAACCGGTGCCCGCTGAGGCCGAGGTCGACCGCTTCGTCTCCGCGCTCGACGAGGCGGGGGTGCGGCTGGTCGGCCTGAACTTCTTCGCAGGCGACATGCCCGGTGGTGATCGGGGCCTGGTCTCCTGGCCCGGCCGCGAGCAGGAGTTCCGGGACAACGCCGCGGTCGTCGCTGCCATCGGCGAGCGCACCGGCTGCCGTGCGTTCAACGCGCTGTACGGCAACCGCATCGACGGCGTCGACCCGGCGACGCAGGACGAGCTGGCACTGGAGAACCTCCAGCACGCTGCCAAGAGCGTGGCCGCCATCGACGGGACCGTGCTCGTTGAGCCGGTCAGCGGCTCGCCCCGCTACCCGCTGCTGACCGCGGAGGACGCGATCCGGGTCATCGATGCGGTCCGGTCACGCGGCGCCACCAATCTCGCCCTGCTCGCCGACCTCTACCACCTGCGGGTCAACGGCGACGACATCGACCACGTGATCGCCACCCACGCCGACCGGATCGGTCACGTGCAGATCGCCGACGCCCCCGGCCGTAACGAGCCGGGCACCGGCGAGATCGACTTCGAGTACTACTTCGCGCGGCTGGACGACCACGGCTACACGGGCTGGATCGGCTTGGAATACAAGCCGTCCGGCGCCAGCTCGGACAGCTTCGCGTGGCTGCGGTGACCGTCCGCAACCGGGCACACCAGCAACACCGGCACCTCTGCAGCATCGCACCGGCGGGAACCGCCGGTGGAACCGGAAAGGAGCGCTGACCTCATGACCACAGTAGGGTTCATCGGCCTCGGCATCATGGGCGGCCCGATGGCGGCGAACCTGGCAGACGCGGGCTACGACGTCATCGGCTACAACCGCAGCCAGCCAGCCGTCGACAAGCTGATCCAACAGGGCGGCCGGGCCGCGGGCTCGATCGCCGAGGCCGTCCGCGAAGCCGACGTCGTCGTCACCATGCTGCCGGACTCCCCCGATGTCGCCGAGGTCGCCCTCGGCGACGACGGCGTGCTGGCCAACGCCAAGGACAACCTGCTCTACATCGACTGCAGCACCATCCGCCCCGAGACCACTCGCACCGTAGCCGAGCAGGCGGGGGCCGCCGGGGTACGGGTAGTCGACGCACCGGTCAGTGGTGGTGAACAGGGCGCGATCGACGGCGCACTGTCGATCATGGTCGGCGGTTCGGAGGCCGACTTCGCCGCCGCGTCTCCCGTGCTGAACACCGTCGGCAAGACCGTCGTCCACGTCGGACCCGCCGGTGCTGGACAGACCGTCAAGGCTGCCAATCAGCTCATCGTGGCAGGCACGCTGGAGCTGGTCGCCGAGGCCATCGTGTTCCTGGAAGCCCACGGCGTCGACACCGAGGCGGCCCTCCAGGTGCTCTCCGGCGGCCTCGCGGGCAACGCGATCCTCGACCGCAAGGGCGCTGCCATGCTGGCTCGCCAGTTCACCCCCGGCTTCCGGCTCGAGCTGCACCACAAGGATCTGGGCATCGTGCAGGCAGCTGCGCGTGACGCAGGGGTGACGATTCCGCTCGGCTCCACGGTCTCCCAGCTGGTTGGCTCGCTCGTGGCACGCGGCGACGGCGGCCTCGACCACTCCGCCCTGCTCAAGCTCGTCGAGGAACTGTCCGGCCGGGCAACCAAGTAACCGAGTCCGTTCCCACTCCCAGGAGGTGGCCATGCCTCGCATGACAGCCGCGCGCGCCGCGGTCGAGGTGCTCAAGCGTGAAGGGGTGACGAACGCCTTCGGTGTACCGGGCGCGGCGATCAACCCCCTCTACGCCGCACTCCGTGACAGCGGCGGTGTCGACCACGTGCTCGCCAGGCACGTCGAAGGCGCCTCCCACATGGCGGAGGGCTACACCCGCACCGATCCGGGCAACATCGGCGTGTGCATCGGCACTTCGGGGCCCGCGGGCACCGACATGATCACGGGCCTGTACTCGGCATCGGCCGACTCGATCCCGATCCTGTGCATCACGGGGCAGGCACCCCGGTCGCGGCTGCACAAGGAGGACTTCCAGGCCGTCGACGTCCCGTCGATCGCCAAACCGGTGACGAAGATGGCCGTCACCGTGCTGGAGCCCTCGCAGGTGCCCGGCGTGTTCCAGCAGGCGTTCCACGAGATGCGGTCAGGGCGGCCCGGGCCCGTGCTCATCGACCTCCCGCTGGACGTGCAACAGAGCGAGATCGAGTTCGATCCCGACACCTACGAGCCACTGCCGGTGTATCGCCCGGTCGCCACCGAGGCGCAGATCGCCAAAGCTCTGGACATGCTCCAGCAGGCCGAACGTCCGGTGATCGTGGCCGGTGGCGGGATCATCAACGCCGACGCCGCCGACGAGCTCGTAGAGTTCGCCGAGCTCGTCGACGTCCCGGTGATCCCGACCCTGATGGGCTGGGGAACCATCCCCGACGATCACCGGCTCATGGCGGGGATGGCCGGGCTCCAGACCGCGCACCGCTATGGCAACGCCACGCTGCTGGAGGCCGACTTCGTGCTGGGGATCGGCAACCGGTGGGCAAACCGCCATACCGGGGGCCTGGAGACCTACACCCGGGGCAGGACGTTCGTGCACGTCGACGTCGAGCCGACCCAAATCGGCCGGGTGTTCCCACCCGACTACGGCATCGCCTCCGACGCCGGGGCCGCGTTACGGCTGTTCGTGCACCAGGCACGGCAGCGCGCCGAGCGTGACCAGCTACCCGACCGCAGCGCGTGGGTCGCCGACTGCCTGCAGCGCAAGCACACGCTGTATCGCAAGACCCACTTCGACGAGGTGCCCATCAAACCGCAGCGGGTGTACGAGGAGATGAACCGGGCGTTCGGCCCCGACACCCGCTACGTCAGCTCCATCGGCCTGTCCCAGATCGCCGCGGCCCAGTTCCTGCACGTGTACCGGCCACGCCACTGGATCAACTGCGGCCAGGCGGGACCGCTCGGCTGGACGGTTCCCGCCGCGCTCGGGGTCTGTGTCGCCGATCCGGACGCCACGGTGGTCGCGCTGTCCGGCGACTACGACTTCCAGTTCCTGCTCGAGGAGCTCGCCGTCGGTGCCCAGTTCAAGCTGCCGTACTTGCACGTGGTGGTGAACAACTCCTACCTCGGGCTGATCCGGCAGGCACAGCGGGTATTCGACATGGACTACTGCGTACAGCTGGCCTTCGAGAACATCAACTCGTCCGGCGGTGGCACGGTCGGTGGTTACGGCGTCGATCACCTCAAGGTCGCCGAAGGTCTCGGTTGCAAGGCGATCCGGGTGACCGAGCCCGACCAGTTGCAGCCCGCGTTCGAAGAGGCGCGCAAGCTGATGATCGAGCACCGGGTGCCGGTGCTGGTCGAGGCTATCCTGGAGCGGGTAACCAACATCTCGATGGGAACGGAGATCGACGGCATCAACGAGTTCGAGGATCTCGCCGACGAGCTGGAGGACGCGCCGACCAGCATCGCAGCAGCCGCCCAAGCACCGGACGCACAGCAGGGCGTCCCGGCTGCCGTGACGGACTGACGGGACCACCACGATGTCCGCCACGGGTCACGTGCTGATCGCCCCTGACAAGTTCAAGGGCTCGCTCACCGCCTCCGCGGTCGCCGGGCACCTCGCCACCGGACTGGCACGGGCGATCCCCGGCATCGCGACCCGGCAGGTGCCGGTCGCCGACGGTGGGGACGGCACCCTGGATGCCGCGCTCGCCGCGGGGTTCTCCCGCGTGCCCTCGCGGGTGACCGGGCCGACCGGGCTCCCGGTCGACGCGGCCTACGCCGAGCGGGACGGCGTGGCCGTCGTTGAGCTGGCCAAGGCCTCCGGCCTTGGCCAGCTTCCCGGCAGGGCGCTCGACCCACTCTGGGCCACCTCCTACGGCACCGGCGAGCTCGTCCGCGCCGCGCTTGACCGAGGCTGCCACCGGGTGGTGCTCGGGCTCGGCGGTAGCGCCTGTACCGACGGTGGGGCCGGGATGCTGCAGGCCCTCGGGATGCGGTTGCGTGACTCGCGAGGACACGAACTGAGCAGGGGTGGTGCCGCCCTGGCCGAGCTGGATCACATCGATGCCACCGGGCTCCGTTCCCATCTCGACACGGCCGAGATCGTCGTGGCCAGCGACGTGGACAACCCGCTGCTCGGCCCCAACGGGGCCGCCGAGGTCTACGGCCCCCAGAAGGGCGCCGATCCGGACCAGGTAGCCCGGCTCGGCCGTGCCCTTGCCCGGTGGGCAGAGGTACTGCACCGGGACCTGGGTCCGGTCGCCGATCGCGCTACCGAGCCGAGTGCCGGCGCGGCAGGCGGCGTCGGGTTCGCCGCCATGGCGGCGTTGCATGCGACGGTCCGACCCGGCATCGACTACCTCCTCGAGCTGGTTGGCTTTCCCACGCAGCTGGCGGGGGCGTCGGTAGTGCTCACCGGGGAAGGCTCGCTCGACAAGCAGACCTTGCGCGGTAAGGCCCCTGCCGGGGTCGCCGCGGTAGCACGGCGAGCCGGGATCCCGGTGATCGCGGTAGCGGGACGCTGCCTGCTGGCAGGAACCGAGCTGGCCGAGGGAGGGTTCGCGACCGTGTACACGCTCGGCGACATCGAACCGGATCCCGCCCGGTGCCATGCCGAGGCCGGACCATTGCTGGAACGGCTGGCGGCCGAGAGGCTGGCGCGGGACCCGCTGGTCCCGGTGACCTCCGAGGCACAGGGAGCGCGCTGAGGGCCACCTGCCCGGCTGTGTGATTGGCTGTAATCGGTAACTATTAGTTCCAGGAGGCCGGCAATGAGGAACGTGGATTTCGACGCGCTACCCGACCTGGCGAGCCGGGCACTCGGTGGCGCTGTGGTCACCGCGAGTGACGAGTTCTTCGCTGAGAAAGAGAACTTGCTCAACCCGGAACCGCCGGTGTTCCAACCGCACACCTTCGGGCACAAAGGACAGATCTACGATGGCTGGGAGACGAGGCGCAGACGCGACCAGGGCTACGACTGGGCGATCGTACGGCTGGGCGTGCCCGGCGTCATCCACGGCGTCACGGTGGACACCGCTCACTTCACCGGCAACTACCCCGAGTACTGCTCGATCGAAGCCGCCTCTGTGGCCGGTTACCCCTCACCCGAGGAGCTACTCGACGAACCGGTGGAGTGGGTCGAGATCGTGCCACGTGCCGAGCTCAAGGGGGACTCCGCCAATCAGTTCCCGGTTCGGCTTGACCAACGATTCACCCACGTGCGGCTGAACATCATTCCCGACGGCGGTGTCGCCCGGCTGCGGGTGCACGGCGAGGTTGTCACCGACCCGAGGTGGTTCACCGGTCTCCCGCTGGATCTCGCGGCGCAGGCCAACGGCGGCGTGGTCACCGACTGCTCGAACCGCTTCTTCTCCTCCCCCAACAACCTGCTGATGCCCGGCAACGCCCGCGTGATGGGTGAGGGCTGGGAGACCGCGCGCCGCAGGGGCGGCGGCAACGACTGGGTCAGCGTCCGCCTCGCCGAGGAAGGCATCGTGCGCCAGGTGGAGATCGACACCACGCACTTCAAGGGCAACGCCCCTGGCTGGTTCCGCCTCACCGGAGGGACTGACCCCGACGATGAGGGCGGTTGGATCGAGTTGGTCGAGCGCACCACGTTGCAGCCGGACACCTGCCACCGCTTCCTGGTCAGCGCATCCGCACCGGTGCGCCATGTGAAGGTCGACGTCTACCCCGACGGTGGCTTCGCGCGGCTACGGATCTACGGCGAACTCACCGCGAGCGGCAGGGAGCGCATCGGGCTCGACTGGTACAACCGGCTACCCGCGAGCCGGGCCGAGGCGGTGCTTACCGAGGAAGCCGGAGTGACTGCCGAGGCCGCCGCCAGCATCGCTAGCGCCCGTCCGCTGGCCGGAACCGGCAGCGTGCAGGAAGCCATCTCTGCCGCCGGGCTGCCGCCGGAGACCACGCGCGCGGTGCGCTCGCTACTACTCGGTGCGCAGGCTGGCTGACCGGGCCTGCCACCGCTCACACGGACAATCGGAGTCGAGCCTGCCAGGAGGCGCGCGTGGTCCACATGTTCCTCAACGGTGGCGGTATGCGCGGAGGTCCGTTGCACCACCAGCTGCGCGGTGCGCCACTGGTACGCCAGGCGCGCACCGCGCCCAAGTACCGGTTCTACGCGGTGGATGACCGCTTCCCCGCACTCGAACCCGTATCCAGCGGCGGTGTCGCGGTAGCCGGGGAGCTCTACGACCTTCCGATGGAGACGCTGCGTGATTCACTGCTTCCCGCCGAGCCACGCGAGCTGGAACTGAGTGTGATCGAGCTCGACGACGGGAGTCCTTCGCTCGCTGTCGTGCTGCGTCGGGAGTTCCGGCTCGAAGCCACGCTCACCGACATCTCGCACCTCGCCTCCTGGCGGGAATACCAGCGGGACTGAGCAGGGCGCGAGCCGCAGGCCTCCTTGGGTACCACATACGTACCGAAGGGGCCCTTCGGCTCGCACCCCAGCCGCGGCTACGGCTTGCGCAAGATCTTCTCCATCGCTTTGCCTCGTGCCAATTCATCGATCAGTTTGTCCAAGTAACGAATTTCCCGCATCGTTGGTTCTTCGATATCTTCTACTCGGACACCGCAGACCACACCTTTGATCAACCCCGCAACGGATTCGGCTCGGGAGCTTCCGACAGGAAGGTTTCGAAATCGGTCCGCTTTTCCAGCTGCGCGTCCAGCTCTTCCTGGCTGTACCCTGTCAACCAGCGAATGATCTCGTCGACCTCGCTTTTCGTGCGCCCCTTCTTCTCCGCTTTCGTAATGTAGTGCGGATAGACGGTCGCGAAACTTGTCGTATAGATCTGATGTTGTGCCATGCTAGGTCCTCGCTTTCGCGGGATTCGCTGTAACAACGTGGAATACGCGAGATGACACTGAAAGCGGATCGACATGTGTGGGGCGCCACCGCCGCGATTCCGCACGTCGAACCTGTACCCGTGATGACCCCCAATGTCAGTGAAGCCCGGCTTCGACTCGTTCAAAAGGTGGCTCGTGCGAATGGAGCCGACGACGTCATCGAAGGCAGAACGTTAACACTCGGGATGAGCAGCTGCAAGCCATCAGACACGCACGCCGAAGGGGTCCTCCGGTGCACGATACGCACCGGAGGACCCCTTCGGCTCGCCTCCCTGCGGGACTACCCGCGCCCGGACGAACCCTCGCCGGGCGCTGCCTCCTGTGAGGCTGTCGTGCCGCCGGCCTCGTACTCGTCGTGCTGCTCCTGCCCGCCGGCACCGCCCAGCACGTTGAAGCACAGGTTCAACACCAGCGCCGCGACGAAACCGCCGACGATCCCGGAGTGCAGGATCATCGCAAGCGCGTCAGGGAAGGTCTCGTAGAACTCCGGCGCCGCGATCGGGATGATGCCGAAGCCAAGCGACACCGCGACGATCACCAGGTTCAGGTTGTTTTCGTAGTTGACCTTCGCGAGCGTGCGAATACCCGCCGCCGCCACAGACCCGAACAGCACCAACCCGGCACCTCCGAGCACCGGCATCGGGATCGCGGCGACGACCCTGCCGAGAATCGGGAACAGCCCGAGGGTGATCAGGATGAGCCCACCGACGGCGACGACGAACCGGCTCTTGATCCTGGTCAGCGCGATCAGCCCGACGTTCTGCGAGAACGTACTGCCGGGGAACGAGTTGAGCAACGGACCGAAGATCGCCGCGCTGACGTCGGCACGCAGACCGTCGGCCAGCCTGCGGCTGCTGACCTTGCTCCCGACGATCTCACCGACCGCGAGGATGTCCGCGATTCCCTCGGCCAAGATCACCAGCATGACGATGCACATGGTGACGATCGCGGCGATCTGGAACTCGGGCGTTCCGAAGTAGAACGGTTGCCCGAGCGAGAAGACAGGCCCATCGGTGACACCGCCGAAGTCGGCCATACCGAATAGCGCGGCGATCGCGGTACCGAGCACCAAACCACCGAGGACCGCGAGCTTGTTCAACGCCCCGGGGAGCACACGTGCCAGTACCAGCACGATCACCAGGGTGGCACCGGCGAGAGCGAGGTTGCCGGTCGCCGGTTCCCCGCCGGAGCCGTTGTCCATGATCCAGCCCACTGCCACAGGGAACAGCGACAACCCGATCACGGTGATCACGCACCCAGTGACCACCGGCGGGAAGAACCGCCGCAAACTGGCCATGAACGGGATCAGCGCGAGCCCGAACAACCCCGATATGATCGTCGCGCCGAACACCACGGGGAGGCCGCTGTCCTCCGCGATGGCGGTCATCGCGGTGACGGGTACGAACGAGATGCCGATGACCACAGGCAGCTTCGCGCCGAAACGCCATACCCCGAGCGTCTGCAACAGGGTCGCCAGACCGCTCACCAGCAAAGCAGCACTGACCAGGATCCCCATCTCCGCCGTGGACAGCCCGACAGCACCACCGACGATGATGGGTGGGGTGACCACCCCGGCATACATCGCCAGGATGTGCTGCAAGCCGTAAGCCGTCGTCCGGAGTGGTGGAAGCTTCTCGTCCTCAGGGCGATCGGATACTTGCGCGCGCGAACCACCACGTCGCAACGAGATCACGTGACGCCCCCTTTCAGCAGAAGCCGGGTACCGCGCGCCACGCGATATCGGCGTCGGGAACGTCGTCTCGTCGTACCGTGGCCTCGATCAAGCCGTAGGGACGGTCGGCGGCGAAGAACACCTCGCCCGGGTTGTCCAAACCGAACGGTGTAAGATCGGAGAGGAAATGGTGCTTGTTGGGTGCGGAGAAGCGGATCTCGGCGATATCGGGATGGTGTTCGAGGACCGCTTTACCCATGTCGTACAACGATTGCTGTAGTGCCTTGCTGTGCACCTCCGCGAATTGCCGCAGCAGCAGGGACCGCACAGAACCGTAGGTCTTCCCCCACTCCACGCCGGTACCCAGGTATCGCCACCGCGCCGTCAGCGAGGTCGCCAGGATACGATCATCCGTTTCGGCGAGCGTGGTGTAGCGGTCGGTGAGGAATCCCTGAAACTCCGATCCGGTGGTCTTGGCGACGACGAGACCCTTCAGCCCGGATATCACCCACGAGCGTGCGTCGCTTCCCGTGCCGTCGATCGTGACGACGGTGTTGCGTACCTCGGGAGTGGACCGGACGAACGAGTGCGCGTGTTCCTTGCCGTCGATATCGATGCGATCCCATGTATACTCGTCGATCTCGATCTTGGCGCCGGTCGCGGCGGGTGCCTGCCGCACAAAGTGGTCGCCGAGCATGAGGGCGAAGTCCTCGATCTCGCCGATACCGTGCTCGCGCGCGAACGCGAACACCGTGTTTTTCTGCGTATCTGTCGGCAGCACCTCGGCCTGGTCACCGGTGACGTGCGCATCGTGGAAGTCGCCGCGTAGCGCGCTGGATACGTTGACGTCCCGGATCTGGTGCCGTGGGGTCTGGCGCTCCACACGGACGACGCGGTTCTCCGCCTTGCCGTACTGGTTCTCACCAAGGACGATGGCCATGGATCAGCTCCCTCGGTAGGTGGTGTAGGAGAACGGACTGAGCAGGAGGGGGATGTGGTAGTGCTGGCTCTCGTCGGCCACCGCGAAGGTCACGCTGACCTCCGGGAAGAACGTGGCGCGTCCCGCCGAGGCGAAGTACGCGCCGGTGTCGAACACCAACCGGTAGGTACCTGCCGGGAGGTTGCCCGCGCCGAAGTCGGCGATCCTGCCATCGGCGTTGGTCACCCCCGTGCCCAGCGGTTGCGCACCGTCCGGGCCGGGATGCTCCAGGCGCGCGGTCACCCCCTCGGCGGGGCTTCCGGTGCCGGTGTCGAGTACGTGCGTGCTGATCGTGCTCATGTGTCGAGAACCCTTTCCAGCCGCAGCAAGGCGATCTTGCGGAGCTCGTCGGCGACGACTCCACGTTCGGTCTCCTGATCGTTGTCCAACCGCGACTCCAAGGCCGACAGGACCTCCCCGGAGCCGAGACCGGTGGCGCAGATAAGGAACACGTGGCCGAACCGCTGCTCGTAGGCACGGTTGGCCTCGGTCAGCTTTCGGGCCGTGTCCTCGTCCCGCTCCACACCCGATTGCTCGGAGCGGGACCAAGCGGACTCGGTGTCCTCACCGCTGGCACGCTCCCCGATCCTGGGGTGCGCGGCCAGCGCCCGGTCCACCTCGGATTCAGTCAACCGCCGCGCCGCCTGGTCGGCACGCTGGAGCAATTCCTCCCTGCTGCGGTAAGGCCTGCCGTCGAGGACGGCACGGACCCAGGAAGGCACGTCACAACAGGCGTGGAGTACTGGGCTGAGTTCCTCCGACGGCGCATCGTTGAAGGCCACCAAACCTCCGGCCTCCGCCGGAGGTGATGAGGGCCGTGATGAGGGCATGGCAACCGCCTTTCCGATCGCGGGCACACGCATGACCTGCATTGATGCCGATTACCGAAAGCTTTGTTCCGGCTATCGGAAACAGTAGGTCGCCCCACTGCACGACGTCAACAGTTTGTTGAAAAAAAGTGTGACCCGCGACTCATGTGTCGCAGGTCATGATGCCTGAGCGGGCAGCACCATGCCCGCGCCCGTCAGGATCCGCTGGATCGCTCCCGGTTGAGGTAGTTGTAGACGGTGAACCTCGTGACCCCGATGGCCTCGGCGATCACCTCGACGGAGCGGCGCCACTCGAAGGCTCCCCGCTCTTCCAGCAGCCGCACGGCCCGCTGTTTCTCGCGCCGAGGCAGGTCCCGCAACGGGGCGCCCAACTCTCGCTCGACGTCGTTGATCAGTATGCTCAGGCCCGCGGCTCCGTCGGTGACGGGCAGCCGCACGTAGGCGACGGTACGGCCCTCCCAGCACAGCGGCACGTCCCCGCTGCGCGCCTCGCCGGTCGGCACGACCGTCCCGCGCACCGCGTCGACCAGCGGCCGCACCGCCTCGATCAGCGGATGCTCGGCCGGTTCCCCCGGCGGCGGGCTCTCAGCCATCCTGGCTCACCCGTTCGACGCGCACCGTCATCCGGGTGGCGCCGTGGGCCAGCGCGGCGTTCATCGCCTCGGCCAGTGCCGCAAGCACCTGGTCGGCGGCACCCGACACCGACGTGCCCAGCGGCCCGAACTCGCAGCGCAGCCCGGCATTCTCGACCGCGTCACGTGCCGCGAGGGCATGGGCGGGCGGCTCCGCACGCTCACCCTCGAACGGTTCGGTGGTGAACTCGGCATCCAGCTGCGTCATGTCGGCGACACTACCGCAGCCGCGACGGAATCCGGCGACGCGCGACCGGCTCAGCAGGAGCCGCGGGTCAGCAGCCTGCCCCGCGGCTCGTCCCCGGTCAGCCGCTCACCACGCAACCAGGTCTGGCGCACCACTCCCGCCAGGGCGCGCCCGTGGTAGGCGCTGATCGGGTGCCGGTGCTGGAGCCGCGCGGCGTCGACCACGAAGGCGTCGTCGGGCGCGAACACGCAGAAGTCCGCGTCGTAGCCGAGCGCGATATGCCCCTTACGCCGCATGCCCACCTGGGCAGCGGGCTGCTCGGCCATCCAGCGCACGACGTCCGTCAGCGCGAAGCCCCGCTGGCGTGCCTGCGTCCACACGGCGGGTAGCCCGAGCTGGATACTCGAGATCCCGCCCCAGGCGATACCGAAGTCGCCGACGTCGAACCGCTTGAGCTCGGGTGTGCACGGGGAGTGGTCGCTGACGATCGTGTCGATGATGCCGTCGGCCAGGCCACGCCACAACCGTTCCCGGTTGCCTGCCTCCCTGATCGGCGGGCAGCACTTGAACTGCGTGGCCCCGTCACCGATCTCCTCCGCCACGAAGTTCAGGTAGTGCGGGCAGGTCTCCACGGTCAACCGCACGCCGTCCCGCCGCGCCGAGGCGATCATCTCCAGCGCGTCTGAGGACGACAGGTGCAGGATGTGCACCCGCGCGCCGGTACGCCGCGCCAGCTCGATCACCTGAGCGATCGCCACGTTCTCCGCGCCACGAGGCCGGGAGCTCAGGAAGTCCCGGTACCGCTCACCGTGCGCCGTCGGAGCGGCCGCGACGGCGTCCGAATCCTCGGCGTGCACGATCAGCTGCGCACCGAAGCCCGCCAGCTCTCGCATCACCTCCTCCACCTCACCGGCGTGCAGCGGTGGGAACTCGTCGACCCCGGAATGCAGCAGGAAGCACTTGAATCCGAAAACCCCGGCATCGTGCAGCCCGCGTAGCTGCGTCAGGTTGCCCGGTACCGCGCCGCCCCAGAAGCCAACGTCGACGTATACCTTGCCGTCCGCCGTCTTACGTTTGACGTCGAGGGAAGCCGGGTCCACCGTCGGCGGGATGCTGTTGAGCGGCATGTCGACGAGCGTCGTGATGCCCCCTGCCGCGGCGGCCCGCGTCGCGGTCGCGAATCCCTCCCATTCGCCCCGGCCGGGATCGTTGACGTGCACGTGCGTGTCCACCAACCCGGGAAGGAGCACCTCCGAGCCGTCCAGCTCGACTCGCTGCTCGCCGTCCAGCTCCGCATCGATCGGCTCGATGGCCACGATCTCGCCGGCACGGACGCCGATGGTTCGCGGTACCTCACCCGCGGCCGTGATGACTCGCTCAGCCTTGATGACCAGATCCACCTGACATCCTCGACTTTCGCTAAATGAAATACCGATGCCGTTTTATGGAATCGATGGTGCTGCACCACGCCCCAGTCGTCAAGTCACCGCTTCACATGTTCGGCGGATGCGGGCAAGGCTGAATCCGTGTCGTGCCTACCAGGTACCCGAGTCCTGATTGGCGAGCCGACCGACCAGCTCGTCGGCGAACTCCTCGAAAGGGGTCGGCGTGATACTGGCCGGGCCGCGCCCTTCCAGCGACGTTACCCTTCCCTCGTTGAAGGCACGCACCATGTCGATATACAGGCGCGCCACGTCGGTTGAAGCGCCCTGCCGTATCAGCTCCTCGGCCATGTCCCGGTAGGGAACCTGCACATACCCGACCCCCTCGCGGCCGAGCCGCTCGGCAAGGATCCGCGTCGCCTCAGCGTAGCTGAGGTCACGCTGGCCGAGGATCTCCCGTACCGCGACGTCCTGCCAATCACGTTCGAGCAGAGCGCGCGCGGCCTCCGCGCCGATATCCCGCGTGCTCACCATCGGCAGCGGCACGTCCGGCGCCACGGCATCGTAGTGCGCGCCGTGCCGCTCGATCAGCTCGACGCTCTGATCGAAAGTCTCGTAGAACATCCCTGGCCGGAGCAGGAGCACGTTGCTCTCGCGCAACGACCGCAGCCGCTGTTCTTGCCGGTGCAGCCCCACAATGAGGCCGGTTCCCGACGGGCGGTCGGCACCGAGGGAGCTCAGCGCGACGAGGTAGGGTAGCCGCGCCTCGCGCGCTGCCGTCACGATCGCCTCGCCGATCCGGTCCATCTCCGCGTACGCGTCGCTCCAGGTCATCTCGAAAGGCAGCATCACGTACGCAGCCGTGGCACCCTGAAAGGTCCCTGCCAAGAAGCCGGCATCGCCAGCATCCCCGCACAGCGGCTCCGCACCGGCTGCTTCCAGCTCGGCCAGCTTCGATGCCGAGCGGCCGACGGCGCGCACCCGCACACCTGCGTCCAGCATCCTGCGAGTGACCTCCCCTCCGGTCCGCCCGGTCGCGCCCATGACGGTCATCGTCTCGTTGCTCATCGTGTCCCCTTCTCAGTTCGGCGTGGTCACCATCCACGATCAGCGACCAGGCACCTCTCAGGCCATGCCACCGCGTCTCGGGCTCGTGCCTGTTCGTCCAGACCGTGTAGACGTACGGCACCGGTCGGCGCAAGACTGGGCCCGTGCCATCACAACCGCCGTGGATGCCGAACGACCCACTCGGCGAAGCACTCCACCCGCTCCAGGTCTCCGGGGTCTTCTACTGCCATTCCGAGGCCACCGCTCCGTGGGGTGTGACGCTGCCACCGATGCCGGGCTGCCTGTGGTTCCACGTCGTGACCGCTGGGCGCGCGCTGATCGACCGGACCGGTGAACCCACCCGCGAGATACGTCCCGGGGAGCTCGTGCTCGTTCCCCACGGAGGCGGGCATGTACTGCGTAGCGAGTCCGCGACCACGACACCGGCAGTCGACACGCTCGACCACGAGTACATTGGCCAGAGTTACGCCATGCTCCGGCACGGCGGGGGCGGCGCGCCGGCCACGCTCATCTGCGGCGCGGTCCGCATCGACCATCCAGCGTGGTCGGAGTTGCTGGAGTTGCTTCCCTGCCTGCTCCACGTCATACCCGAACCGGGTCGGCTGCACAGTACGCTGGGGCTAATGGCGGCCGAGGCCCGTCAGCGCCGGCCTGGTGGGGAGACCGTGATCACGAGGCTGTGCGACATCCTCATCGTGCAGGCGTTGCGAACCTGGCTGGACACTGACCCCGGAACCAGCGCGGGGTGGCTTGCTGCGCTGCGCGACCCTCGGATCGGGACCGCGATCTCGCTCATTCACCGGCAGCCCGAAAAGGACTGGACGGTGGCCTCACTCGCTGCGGAGCTCGCCATGTCGCGGTCGGCCTTCGCCGCCCGGTTCACCGAGCTCGCCGGGCAGCCGGTAATGCACTACATCACGCGCAGGCGCATGCATCTCGCGCTGTCCCGGCTACGGGACGGTACGGCCACCGTGGCCGAGCTGGCTCACTCGCTCGGCTACCGCTCCGAATCCGCCTTCAGCCGCGCCTTCAAACGCGTCGTCGGCATACCGCCGGGCGTTGCCCGTACCACGAATCCCTCGGGGGGCGGCGACCCTCCACGCTGAGCCGCCCGCCGCGGCGACGGACCCACACCGTAGCACCGCCCGCCGTAGCACCGCCGGGATCGTGCCGGGACTGCGCTACTCGAGCAACGCATCGACGAACGCCCCCGGCTCGAACGGCGCGAGGTCGTCCGGCCCCTCCCCCAGACCGACCAGCTTGACCGGCACACCCAGCTCGCGCTGCACCTGGAAGACGATGCCGCCCTTGGCGGTGCCATCGAGTTTGGTCAGCACGATGCCGGTCACGTCCACGACCTCGGCGAACACCCGAGCCTGGGCTAGACCATTCTGCCCGGTGGTGGCATCCAGCACCAGCAGTACCTCGTCGACCTGGGCCTGCTTTTCCACTACCCGCTTGACCTTGCCCAGCTCGTCCATCAGGCCGGTCTTGGTGTGCAGCCTGCCAGCGGTGTCCACCAGCACGGCATCGACCCCGCTGCCACTGCCACGTTGCACGGCTTCGTAGGCCACCGAGGCCGGGTCGGCGCCTTCCGCGCCCCGCACGACCTCCGCACCCACCCGGCGCGACCACGTCTCCAACTGGTCGGCGGCGGCCGCGCGGAAGGTATCCGCCGCACCGAGCAGGACCTGGTGGTCCTGGGCGACCAGCACGCGTGCCAGCTTGCCCGTTGTCGTGGTCTTGCCGGTGCCGTTGACACCGGCCACCAGCACCACGGCTGGCCGCTTGGCGCCGTCCACCTCATGTGGCAGGGCGCGGACCGAGCGATCCAGCTCCGGATGCAGGGCGTCGACAAGGACCTCCCGAAGCACCGCCCTGGCCTGTTCGGCCGTACGCGCCCCGCGTGCGGACAGCTCGGCACGCAACCTCTCCACGATCTCGGTGGCGGTCGCGGCGCCGAGATCGGCGATCAACAACGTGTCCTCGACGTCCTCCCAGGAGTCCTCGTCGAGGTCGCCGGCACCGAGCAGGCCGAGCAGGCCCTCACCCAGCGCCGAGCGGGACCGTGCGAGCCTGCCTCGCAGCCGCTCGATCCGGCCCGCCGTGGGTGCGATCTCCTCGAGGTCCGGCTCCGCCTCAGGCGCCGCCTGCACGGGGGGAACCTCACGTGCTTCGTTGGTACCGGCGGTACCGGCAGTGGCGTCGGGCAACGTGACATCAACGATGCTCCTGCGCGGCGCGTCCCGCGGTACCGACGCATCGTCCCCGACTCCCGGCTCACCGTCCACCTCGGTGCGCTCGCCGACCGGGTGCGGCGGCGGGGTGGTATCGGTGCCCGCGTCCGGTCCGGCCTCGGCGGTCTCGGGCGCACCGCCGGTCGGCGTGCCCGCCTCGTTCGGGGCCGTGCCCGCACCACCGCGCGCCAACGCGACGCCGCCCCCAGCCCGGTAGGAGCCGGTGGTACCGCCCTTGCCGTCACCGGCGAGCCGCTGCCGCTCCGTCAGGCTGATCTTCCGCCGACGGGCCAGCACCAGCCCGGAAACCAGCGCCAGCGTCAGGACGACGACGCTGAGAACAATGATCCAGAACCAGAGATTGTTCGGCACGGTGCCATCCTCGCACCCGGCGACAGCTCAGCGTCGGGGGCGGGTGGTCGGTTGTGCCGTCCGTAACCGTCGCTGCCTATGCCGGCCCCGATGCCACGGGCAGGCCGGTCAGGACGAGATCGGTTCCGGTACCCCCGCACGCAGCCGCTGTGAGATCACCTGGGTGATCCCGTCGCCTGCCATGCTCACCCCATAGAGCGCGTCGGCGATCTCCATGGTCGGCTTCTGATGCGTGATCACGATGAGCTGCGAGCTCTCCTTGAGCTGCTCGAGCAGGTTCAGCAGGCGGCGCATGTTGGTCTCGTCCAGCGCGGCCTCCACCTCGTCGAGCACGTAGAACGGCGAAGGGCGCGCACGGAAGATCGCGATGAGCATCGCCACCGCCACCAGCGACTTCTCACCCCCCGAGAGCAGCGACAGCCGCTTGACCTTCTTGCCAGGTGGCCTTGCCTCCACATCGACACCGGTCGCCAGTGGGTCGTCCGGCTCGGTGAGGATCAGCCGTCCCTCGCCGCCGGGGAACAGCGCTGCGAACACGGTCTCGAACTCCCTGGCAACATCCTGGTAGGCGGTACTGAACAACTCCAGGATCTTCTCGTCCACCTCGGAGATCACCGACAGCAGATCCTTACGCGTGTTCTGTAGGTCCTCCAGCTGGGTGGACAGGAACTTGTACCGTTCCTCCAGCGCCGCGTACTCCTCAAGCGCCAGCGGGTTCACCTTGCCCAGCGAGGCCAGATCCTTCTCCGCTCGCTTGGCCCTGCGCTCCTGGGTGGCGCGGTCATAGGGCATCGGCTGCGGCTCGCTGACGTCCTCGCCTCGCTCGCGTGCCGCTTCGTACTCGGCCATCTCTTCGGCACCGGCCGGAACCGGCTGGTCGGGACCGTACTCGGCCACCAGCTCCTCCAGCCCGATCCCAAACTCCTCGACGATCTTGTTCTCCAGCTGTTCGAGGCGGGTGCGCTGCTCGGCACGCACCAGCTCGTCCCGGTGCACGGCATCGGTCAGCTTTTCCAGCTCCCCGGTCAACTGCCGCACCCTGGTACGGACCTGGGCGAGGGCATCCTCCCGCTGCTGCCTGGCGCGCTGGACGGCATCCCGTTCCTCGGCGGCACGCCGCAACGACACCTCGATGCGCTCGAGAGCGACCTCGCCCCCACTGACGACGGCCTCGGCCACACCGGCCGCTCGCTGCCGCTCGATACGTGCCTTCTCCGCGCGCTCGCGGGCTTGCCGTTCGGCCTCCGCGGCCTGCCGCAGTGACTCGGCGCGCCCCGCGACGCCCTCCACCCGTTCCTCGGCCGTGCGTAGTGTCAGGCGCGCGTCGACCTCAGCCTGGCGCATCTCGGACAGCGAGGCCGCTGCGTTGTCCCGCTCGGAGGTGTCGGGGTCCTCGTCGACGGGCTCGTCAGAGATCGCCCCGAGCCGCTCCTCCAGTTCCGCCAACTTCGCCAGCGCCTGCTCGCGGGACTCGTACACCTGGGCGCGCTGCTTGCGCAGCCGCTCCACATCAGCTTCCGCCGAGCGCGCCGCCTGCTCCAACCGCTCGATGCGCTCCGTGGTCCGCGCCTTGCGCACCTTGGACTCCGACTGCGCCTCCTTCGCCGCGGTGACGTCGCCCTCACGTGCACGCAGCTCGGCCCGTGCGCCGTCCAGCAGCGCCTGTGTCTCGCCCAGCCGCTGCTCGGCCTCTGCCAGCCGCTGTTGCGCGTCCTCGACGGCCGCCTGCACCTCGATGGCGCTCGCGCTGGCCGAGGCGCCGCCGAATGCGCAATCGGTGCCGAGGACGTCGCCCTGCATGGTGACGGCGCGTAGCTCGGGCCTGGCGTCGACCAACCGCCGGGCAGCGGCCAGGTCGTCGACCACGACGACCCTGTCGAGCAGCCGCTCGACGGCTCCCCGCACGGCCTCGGGCGGGGTGACGAGATCACTCGCCCAGCGCCCGCTCTCCGGCAACGGCGGCCGGGCGGTTGCCCCGGCCGCGCCGCTGCCATCCGTGCCACCAAGCAGCATCGCGGCGCGACCCGTTTCGTGGGTCTTGAGGTACTCGATGGCTGCGACGGCTTCCGCGGGGCCGCGCATCGCCACCGCTTCGGCGATCGGGCCGAGGGCCGCGGCCACCGCGACCTCGTACCCCTGCCGCACCTCCAGCTGTTCGGCCACCGCGCCGAGCAGGCCAGGAACCTCACCGTCGCCCGCGTGCAGCAACGCGGCGGAACCGTCCTTGCGATCCTGCCCCATCGACAGCGCATCCACCCGCGCCCTCTCCGAGGCGATGTCGCGCTCGGCGGCTCGCTCGGCGTCGGCCAGCTCGGCCACACGCGCGCTCGCGACGTCGCGGGCCTGCACCGCCTGCTCATACCGGCTGTCCAGGTCCGCGTCACCCTCGTCGGAGATGCCGCCTTCCGTCCTTGCCTGTTCCAATTCCTCCGCGGCCTGCTCGGCACGCTCGGCCGCCTCGTTGATCCCGTTAGTCAGCCGCTCGAGCTCCTCCTCGGTCGCGGCGTCCTTGCTGCGCAGCGCATCGACCTCGCCGCGGAGCTTGGCCACGCCCTCGCGCCGGTCGGCGATGGCGCGCACCGCGGCCATGTGACGCTCCTCGGCCTCGCGAGCCAGGCGCTCGGTCTGTTCCCGGCGTTCGATGGTGTCGGTCAGCACCTGGCGTGCCTGCTCGACCGCTTCGGTCAGCTCCTGTTCCTGCGCCGCGGCTTCCTCGGCCTCGGCAAGCAGCTCCTCCGGGTCGCGGTCGCCGACGTGTTCGTGAACCTCCGCGGACAGGTGTCGCTGCCGCTCCACCGCCAGGCGCACCGTGCCGCGCAACCGCTCAGCCAGCGACGAGAGCTTGTACCAGGTGTCCTGCGCTTCGGCGAGCTTCGGCGCGTCCGCGGCCAGCGACTCCTCTAGTTCGGTCTGCTCGGCGGTCGCCGCCTCCAGCGCCTGCTCGACTTCCCGCTTGCGTGCCCTGGCCGCTTGCTCGTCGGCTTCCTCCTTGGCAAGCGCCTCGCGCTGGCTCACCAGGTCGTCGGCGTGCAGCCGGAGCCGCGCATCGCGGAGCTCGGCCTGCACCGTCTGGGCCTTACGGGCTGCCTCCGCCTGCTTGCCCAGCGGTTTGAGCTGCTTACGCAGCTCGCTGGTGAGGTCGTTGAGCCGGTCGAGGTTGGCCTGCATCCCGTTGAGCTTGCGTTGCGCTTTCTCCTTGCGCTTGCGGTGCTTCAGGACACCGGCGGCCTCCTCGATGAACGCCCTGCGGTCCTCCGGCTTGGCGTGCAGGATCTCCGAGAGCTGCCCCTGGCCCACGATCACGTGCATCTCGCGCCCGATACCCGAATCCGAGAGCAGCTCCTGCACGTCCATCAACCGGCACGTGCTGCCGTTGATCTCGTACTCGCTGGCACCGTCGCGGAACATCCTTCGCGTGATCGACACTTCGGTGTACTCGATCGGCAACGCCCCGTCTGAGTTGTCGATCGTCAGCGTGACCTCGGCCCTGCCGAGGGGGGCGCGTCCCGAGGTGCCCGCGAAGATGACATCCTCCATCTTGCCGCCACGGAGATCCTTGGCACCCTGCGTTCCCATGACCCAGCGCAGCGCGTCCAGCACGTTGGACTTGCCCGAGCCATTCGGACCGACGACGCACGTGATACCGGGTTCGAAGCGCAACGTCGTGGCCGAGGCGAAGGACTTGAACCCCTTCAACGTCAGGCTCTTCAGATGCACGAAGCTTTCGTCCCTCTACTGATCGGCTGGCTTGGCGTGATTCGCGTGGTGACTCGGGCGGCATCCAGCAGCCATCGGGCACCCCGGATGCGTGCGCACCACCGACCGAGCGTACCGGCGTGACGTCCGATACCTGCGACGGCAGGCCGATTACCGTGCTAACGCTCCACGAACCCGCTGAGACCGCCCCGCGCTTCGGACCAGCGCTCGACGACCATCTCCACTCGACCGGGTGATCCTCCGGAACGCAGCGTCTCCAGTAGTTGCTCGCAGTGCTCGCGGGGCCCCTCGGCGACGACCTCGACGCGCCCGTCCGCCAGGTTGCTCGCGTGTCCGACCAGGCCGAGCTCCAGCGCCCGACTCCTCGTCCACCAGCGAAAACCCACGCCCTGCACGCGGCCGTGTACCCATGCGGTCAAACGGACCGTCCGGTTGCTCGCACTCACGTCCCCATCGTGCCCCATCACAATCAGCACTCATCGGACACATCGCGTACCAGCAAAACCCCCCGGATTGTGTGACGCCAATTCTGTAACACCACACAACGTGCACAAACCCGCACCCGGCGACGTACCGGTCGCGTCATCTGCCCCCTGACGAGTGATAGAGTGCGCCGGCATCCGGCCATGTTGTGGCGGTCGATCCCGTCCCGCGTCCGGCCGGCCGAACTCGAGCAGAACAGTCCGCGTAACGCGAGGAGCAGCTCATGCCGCCCAGCGGAGGGTCACACGACGAGTCGCGTGTCACGGTCTCCCCGGCCGACACCGTCACCACCGCGTCTCGCCGCCGCGGGTACCTCGCGCTCGCCGCCAGCGGCCTCCTCACGGCGACGGCCTTCGCCGGGATCGCCGACCTCACCACGACTCCCGGTCACCGCGCCGACGGGCCCGACGCGATCTACGAGTACGAGCGGGATCGCGACCCGTCGCAACGGGATCGCGAATTGGTGCAGGGTGAGGCCAGACCCGAGCGCAACAACGAATCGATCGGTGATGCCGCCGCCACCGACACGCTCACCCCGGAAAGTGGGCTGCCGAGCAGCTCGGTGCGCATCACCCGACCCGACGGCACCACCACCACGATCACCACCTCGCCGTTCGCGGGAGTCACCACGAGCGCCACGACCACCGATCCCGCACGGTCCGACAACCCGCCGACGACCACTCCCGAGACCACGACCGAGACCACGCCGGGGGGCGACAACGGTGACGGCGGTGACGGCGGTGACGGCGGCGGCGGCGACAACGGTGACGGCGGTGACGGCGACAACGGTGACGGCGGCGACGGCGACAACGAGGACGACGAAGACGACGAGGATGACGAAGACGACGAGGACGGCGGTGACGGCGGCGGCGGCGACAACGGTGACGGCGGTGACGGCGACAACGGTGACGGCGGCGACGGCGACAACGAGGACGACGAAGACGACGAGGATGACGAAGACGACGAGGACGGCGGTGACGGGGACCCGGACAGCACGTCGACCAGCTCCACCACCACGACGACGACAACCAGCGGCCAGGGTGAGTCCACGACCGAGGCAGGCTAGGCCGAGTCCCGGCAACGTCCACCGGCGAACCTCCTGCTCTGGGAGACGCCGATCGGTACCGCCTACGGCTTGGCGGGACCGTACCGTGGCCGCGGCTGGCAGCGCGGGCAGGAGTACGAAGACCGGTTGGTGAACGGCTCCCTGCGGATCGGGGCACCACACCGCGGGCACGGTTCGCCTTCCTTGCCGTACACCGCCAGCGAGCGGGAGAAGTACCCCGACTCGCCGTTGACGTTGACGTACAGCGCGTCGAAGGACGTTCCCCCCGCATCGAGCGCCTCGGCGAGCACCTCGGTCACCGCCGCGAACAGCGCCCGCCCCGCTTCCCGCGTCAACCCGCGCGTGCTGCGCGTGCCGTGCAGCCGGGCACGCCACAGTGCTTCGTCGGCGTAGATATTGCCGATCCCGGACACCAGCGACTGGTCCAGTAACCCGCGCTTCAACTCCGTACGCTTGGCGCGCAGCCCGCGCACGACCTCGTCGACGCGAAACGTCGGATCCACAGGATCCCGCGCGATGTGGGCGATCTCGACGGGCAGCCGTTCCTCCGCCACCTCACACAGCTCGGTGACCAGCATTCCGCCGAACGTTCGCTGATCCACGAAACGCAGCTCCCGGTGCGTGTCGGCGAAGCGAATGCGAGCCCGGAGGTGCCTCTCGTCGGGCGCGGCCGTAGGCTGCACCAGCAGCTGTCCGCTCATCCCCAGGTGGCCGAGCACCACGTCACCGGAACTCAGCTCGAACCACAAGTACTTCCC
Organism: Haloechinothrix sp. LS1_15; assembly: GCF_033042135.1. Taxonomy (NCBI): domain Bacteria; kingdom Bacillati; phylum Actinomycetota; class Actinomycetes; order Pseudonocardiales; family Pseudonocardiaceae; genus Haloechinothrix; species Haloechinothrix sp. LS1_15. The sequence continues at coordinate 219,824 of NZ_WBXM01000005.1, forward strand.
CCTGCGCCGCACCGCATCGATGCGATGACCGGCGACTCTGGCGCGGAAATCTGCTGCACCGGGAACGTGACGACGGATCGCTCTAGGGTGCAGGATCTCGACGTCGGTGACCGTCGCCCCGGCGACATGCTCGGCCAAGCCCGCTCGGATGGCCTCGACCTCGGGGAGCTCAGGCACGGCCGTCGGGTCGGTGTCCCTCGCCTGCGGCACTGTCCCCGGACCTGCCGCTCTGCCCGGCCTGCTCGGCGCGTTCGGCCGATAGCACGCGCCACGCTGTCTCGGCGGCCTTCTGCTCGGCCTCTTTCTTGGTCCCCCCGTCGCCGTGGCCGAGCTCACGCCCGGCGACGACCACGGTTGCGGTGAACACCTTCTGATGGTCGGGACCGGTGTCGGCCACGCGATACTCGGGAACCCCGAGGGCGGCGGCCGCGGTCAGCTCTTGAAGGCTCGTCTTCCAGTCCAGTCCCGCGCCCCGAAGCGGTGCTTCGGCGAGCAGATCGGCGAACAGCCGGTGCACCAGGCCGCGCGCGGCCTCGATGCCGTGCTGGAGGTACACCGCGCCGATCATCGCCTCCAGCGTGTCCGCCAGGATGCTCGCTTTGTCGCGCCCGCCGGTGAGCTCCTCGCCTTTACCGAGCAACACGTGCGCGCCGAGGCCACCCTCGCCGAGTCGACGGGCCACCCCCGCCAGCGCCTGCATGTTGACCACGCTGGCGCGCAGCTTCGCGAGCTGCCCTTCCGGCAGCTCGGGATGCTCCGAGTAAAGATGATCGGTAATCACCAGGCCGAGCACCGCGTCCCCGAGGAACTCGAGACGCTCATTCGGCATCAACCCACCGTTCTCGTAGGCATACGAGCGGTGGGTCAACGCCAACGTCAGCAGCTCCGGCTTGAGCTCAACGCCGAGCGCCTCGAGCAGGGGCGTGGGATCGGCCACGGGACCGATGTCCGACTGAGCTGCCATAAGCGCACCCGTACTCAGGCGGGCTCAACGACCTGACGACCCGCGTACTGGCCACAGTTCGGGCACGCCACCTGCGGCGGCTTGGGTTCCCGGCACGCGCGGTTGGCGCACGGGACCAGCTGCACCGGGCTCGCCTTCCACTGCGAGCGCCGGGTCCGCGTGTTCGACCGCGACTTCTTCCGCTTCGGGACGGCCACAGCTCACTCTCCTCAACGTCAATTATCGGTGCGGCGCGGGTCCGTTCCCGGCCGTCACCGCTCACCAGCTTGACTCACTCGTCTTCGCGAGGATTCTCACCAGGCGTCAGCTCGTCGAACCGCTCGACGAGGGCTGCCCACCGAGGATCAATACTCTCATGCTCGTGTCCGGCCTCGAGCTCGGCCCACTTGACACCGCAACCCGCACACAGACCCTGGCAATCCTCCGCGCACAACGGTACCAGCGGCAACGCGAGCACGACCGCGTCCCGCACCACCGGCTGCAGGTCGACACGGTCGTCGACGACGTGGCTGACCTCGTCCTCCTCGGTGGTTCGCTCGGTGGTCGAGTCCGGGTAGGCGAACAGCTCGGTGATGGTGACCTCGATGTTCTCCGTCAATGGCTCGAGGCAGCGGGCGCACTGCCCCTGGGCACGCACGTTGATGTCCCCGGTGGCGAGCACACCTTCGACCACCGACTCGAGTAGCAAGTCCAGCTGGTAGACGGCACCTTGGTGTACTTCGATGACCTCGGGAATACCGATGGTGTGCTCGGCGGCCACGCGCATCCGCACCGGCCTGCTCGCGCCGGGACTCCTGCCGAACTCCCTGGTGTCGATCACCCAGGCGCCATCGCCGGTCAGGACCGCGGGCGGACCACCGGAGGTGGTCCGCTGGGAGTGGCTGTCGTGATACTCGGTCATGGGATCGCTCGCAGAGTCGCAGGCAGGGTGGTCTACACCGGCAGGGGAAGGGCGCAACGGGCCGACCTCCCATGATAACGCGCGCCGTGGCGAGGGCGGTGCACCGGCGAGGAGGACCGCTACTCCGACGCTGTTACACGCCGTAATGCTGCCGCTGATGCTCGTAGGCCCCCCGCCCGTTGCCGATGCCGGACGCACGTAGGTGGTTCCTACCCTGATCGACGGTGCGCAGCGTCTGGGAGAGCAGGTCGGAGAACTCGGCGAGTTTGCCGTCCACGTACGCGTCGCAGTCCTCCCGCTGCCGGTCGGCCTCGGCGTTGGCCTCGTCGACGATACGTGCCGCCTCGTTGTGCGAAGCCTGCACCACCTCGGTCTGCGACACCAGACGCTGCTGCTCGGTGAGCCCTTCCTGGACGGACCGATCGTAGGCTTCCTTGCCCGCCTGCACCATCCGCTCGGATTCCGCCCTGGCGCGCTCGGTGAGGTTCTCGTACTCGTTGCGCCCGTCGGCGATGGTGCGGTCGGCCTCTGCGCGCGCGTCCGCCACGATCTTCTCCGCCTGCTCCCTCGCCTCGTTCACCAACCGTTCCGCCTCGGACCTGGCCTCGGAAACGGTGGAAGCGGCCTCGTTGTTAGCCGACTCGATCGTCTCGTCCGCCTGCTTGCGCGCGGAGTTCAGCACCTCGTCACGCTTGTCGAGCACGTCCTGCGCGTCGTCGACCTCCCGGGGCAGCGCATCGCGCACATCGTCCAGCAGCTCGAGGACGTCCCCGCGCGGGACCACGCAGCTCGATGTCATGGGCACGCCACGGGCTTCTTCCACGATCGTGACGAGTTCGTCGAGAGCCTCGAACACCCGGTACACGGCCACTCTCCCTTGCTCAGCTGCACTCACAGCACCTACCGCCAGCCTGGACACCGCCACTGCTCCGGCGGAGCACCACCCGACGTAGGGCAAGTCTGCCTCACCATAGCCGACACCCCGTGCAGGTAGCCCTTCACCGGGCGTGTCCCGGCACCCCTGAGGTCCCTGGGGTACCTTCGGCAGGCTGCGGCTACCCCAGCTCCGCGACGCGGTCCAGCAACCGCTGCTGGATGAGCTCCGGAACCAGGTGAGAGACGTCGCCGCCGTAGGTGGCGATCTCCTTGACGAGCGAGCTGGACAGGAAGCTGTACTCGGGGTTGGTCGAGATGAACAGCGTCTCAACGCCGGACAGGCGCTGGTTCATCTGCGACATCTGGAGCTCGTAGTCGAAGTCGCTGACCGCGCGCAGGCCTTTGGCGATCGCGGGGATGCCGTTGTCCCGGCAGTAGTCCACCAGCAAGCCGTGCCAGGAGTCCACCCGCACGTTGCCGTACTCGGCGGTCACCTCGCGCAGCATCGCCATACGCTCGTCGATGGAGAACAGGCCCTTCTTGCTCTTGTTGATCAATACGGCGACGACGACCTCGTCGAACAACCGCGAGCACCGTTCGATGATGTCGAGATGCCCGTTCGTCGCCGGATCGTAGGAGCCGGGACACACCACGCTGATCATGCCGCGGACAGTAGCAGCCTGCGGACCGGCCAGAACGTCATAGGTGCGCCGCGGCACCCGTGCTCCTCGCGCCTTCCCGGTCTCACCCGGTCTCACCCGGGCGATACTCGGCCCAGTAGACGGTGGTGTCCCGGTAGCGCTGCACCCGGATCACGTCGAAGCCAGGGGGCCAGCAGTCCTCACCGTCGGGCGGCGACCGCTCGATGATCACCAGGCCACCGTCGCCGACCCAACCGCCCGCGGCCAGCGCCGCCATCTCCGACCGCAGCTGCGCGTCGGTGACCGCGTACGGGGGATCGACCAGCACCAGGTCGGCGCGCACCGCAGCGGGGCAGGCCAGTGCCTTGGCGACGGTGGCGTGCCGCACCGTGCCACCGAGACCGACCTCGGCGACATTGCGCCGGAGGATCGCCACAGCCTTGCGATCCTCCTCCACGAAGTAGACATCGGCTGCACCGCGCGACAGCGCCTCCAGGCCCAGCGCACCCGAACCCGCGTACAGGTCGAGCACCGTGGCGTCGACCACCTCCCCGGCCGCCTCCAGCGCGTTGAACAGCGACTCCCTGACGCGTTCCGTCGTCGGTCTCGTCCCGCGTTGCGGCACCCGCAATCGGCGGCCCCGAGCCGTTCCGGACACGATCCTGGCCACGCCGATACCCTCCCGTCTCCGTACGTGCCCGTACCCGCCTGCACACAGCGGTACGCCCCGGGGGAACAGCCAACCCCCGCCTGCTCCCGCGATGCGCAGCCTTCAGCGTATTCTCGGTTCCTTCGGGCGCTACGAGCGAGTTCGCAAGGAGAAGCGCGTGTCGGAATCCTGGGTGGTCCGCTCGGAGATCGCCAGCGAGCAAACGCATGTCGACAGGGTGTATGCCCGGGTCGACGAGCTGCGCCGCCAGGCGGAGGACATGCGCGACCGCGGGTATGAGCTGGGACACGGCGCGCAACGCGAAGCGGTGTTCGAGCAGGCGTCGATGCTGTTCGAACGCGACGTGATGGTCTCGCACGCGAACCACACGCTGCACACGCTCGACGCCGAGTCCGAAGGGCTCGTCTTCGGCAGGCTGGACACCTCCGCGGGCGAGACGATCCACGTCGGACGGCTGGGCATCCGCGACGGCGACTTCGACAACCTGGTCACCGACTGGCGTGCCGACGCAGCGGCACCCTTCTACCAGGCCAGCGCCGAGGAGCCGATGGGCATGATCCGGCGCCGGGCCATCCAGTGCACCGGCCGCACCGTGACCGGTATCGACGACGACGTCCTCATGCCGCACGCGGTACCGCAGGACCTGCGCGTCGTCGGGGAAGGCGCGCTGCTGACCGCGCTCGCCGAGGCCCGAGGCGACCACATGCGCGACATCGTCCGCACCATCCAGCGCGAGCAGGACGCGATCATCCGCGCGCCGTGGCGTGGCGTCACCGAGATCACCGGTGGGCCGGGAACCGGGAAGACAGCGGTGGCACTCCACCGGGCGGCTTACCTGCTGTACCGGTACCGCAAACGGATCGGCGGCGGCGGTGTCCTGGTGGTCGGCCCATCGGCCGCGTTCGTCGGTTACATCTCGCGGGTGCTGCCCGCGATGGGCGAGACCAGCGTCGAGTTGCGCGCGCTCGGTGAGGTACTCGACGGGTACACCGCCTGTCGAGCCGACCAGCCGCAGCTCGCCGCGCTCAAGGGATCGGTGCGGATGCGCACGGTCCTGCGGCGCGCTGTCCGCGACACCCCGCCCGGGGTTCCCGATCAGTTACGCATCGTGTACCAGGGGGAGGTCCTCACCCTGGATGCCGGGCAGCTCGAAGCGGTGCGCGGCCGGGTACTCGCGAGAGGCGCGCAGCCCAACCGGTGCCGCGTGCACGCCGCCGAGGCCCTGCTCGAGGCACTCGCCACCGCGGCGCCGTCCCATTCGGCCGACGGTAGACCGATCGAAAGGACGCGCCTGATCGCCGAGCTCGGCGAGCGGCTGGAGTTCCACCGCTTCCTGGTCACCTGGTGGCCGGTACTGCGCCCGGCGGAGGTGCTCCGCTGGCTCGGTGACGAGCGACGGCTCGCGCGAGCGGCCGGACGGACGTTGGACCGCGAGGAGGTCGCGGAGCTCGCCGCCTCGCTTGCCTGCGGCGAAACGGGCTACTCGCCTGCCGACATCGCCCTGCTCGACGAGATCCGCGCGCTGGTTGGACGTCCGAGGCGCGACAGGCAGGCGCACCGGTACCCGGCGGATCACGGCGAGCCGCGACGGCAGCGCCGAGCGCTGCCGGAACACTACGACGAGTACAGTCACGTGATCGTCGACGAGGCGCAGGATTTGTCCCCGATGCAGTGGCGCATGATCGGCCGTCGGGGACGGTCAGCCAGCTGGACGATCGTGGGCGATCCGGCGCAGTCCTCGTGGGTGTCGACCGGAAAGTCGAGCGGGGCGGACGAGGTGGCGGCTGCGCGCGCGGAGGCGCTCGGCAGCCAACCCGCGAGCAGGCACTTCACCCTCCGCACCAACTACCGCAACCCGGCCGAGATCTTCGCGCTGGCCGCGACCGTGGTCACCGGACACGCCGATGGCGTGGACGGCGCGGACCTGCCGGAGGCGGTGCGCCGAACCGGTATCCGGCCACGGATCACCGCCGTCGACCCGGCCTCGCTCGAGGGCGACGTCCGCGCGGCGGCGGTGGAGATGCTCGAGCTCGTCGATGGCACCGTCGCGGTGCTCGGCGCCGTCGCGCGGGTGGCCGAGCTCGACAAGTTCCTGCACGGTGTCCCCCGCGATCGCCTCACGGTCGCGGGCAGCGTCGACTGCAAAGGGCTGGAGTACGACGCCGTGGTACTGGTCGAGCCGGGCGAGATCGTGACGGAGTCGCCCGCGGGCAGGCGCATGCTGTACGTCGCCACGTCGCGGGCGACGCACCGGCTCACGGTGCTGGCCTCCGACCCGGATCGCTGGCGCCCGGCCTGAGCTGCCTGCTCACTCGCCAGGAACGGCCACCCTGGTGCGGGTGGCGCGGCCACGCAGGGCGACCACGTCGTACTCCCGCCAACGTTCCCGCTCGTCGTCGCTTGCCCGTTCCACGACCGACATCGCGGCCGCGACGTGGCCGGGCAGTCCCTTCGCGAGCTCGGTGAGCCGTGCCGCCATGTTCACGGGATCGCCGATGACCGTGTACTCCAACCTGCTCTCCGCGCCGACGTTGCCCGCGACGGCCTGTCCCCCTGCCACTCCGATCCCGACGGAGAACTCCGGTACCTCCCTGGCCAGTCGGGTCATGGTCGCTCGTGCCGCGGCCAGCGCCTTACCGGAAGCGTTCGTCACGGGCGAGGGCGCGCCGAAGATCGCGAGTGCCGCGTCGCCCTGGAACTTGTTCACGAACCCGTCGTGGGAGTGCACCTCGTCGACGACCACGGTGAAGAAGCGGTTGAGCACCTCAACCACCTCGGTGGGCGGCCGGGTCTGCGCGATCTGGGTCGAGCCTGCCACATCGACGAACAGCACCACTACGTCGCGCACCTCGCCGCCGAGCTGCAGCTGCCGGGACAGCGCTGCCCTGGCGACCTCCTCGCCGACGTGCTTGCCGAACAGATCCCTGATCCGTTCCCGTTCCCGCAGCCCGGCGACCATTCGGTTCATGCTGGCCTGTAGCTCGCCGAGCTCGGTGCCGTCGAACACCACCACCTCGGTGTCGAGGTCACCTTGCTCCACCCTGGCCAGCGCGGCACGCACGGTCCGGATCGGGGCGGTGGTGGCACGGGTGTTGAGCACGGTGAGCACGAATCCCGACACCAGCGAAACCAACCCGAGCGCGAGCACGGTCACCACGAGCTGCAGCTGATCGATACCGGGCTGGAACAGCGTCAGCAGCGCGACCACCATCAGGACGAGGATGGGCACCGCCGAACCGACCGCCCAGAACACCAGCGTCCGGATCGTCACCCCGAGGGCCAGTCTGCGCGGCGGGGGGCCGTCGGCCAGCGCGCGTGCCGCGATCGGGCGCAGCGAGAACTCGCTGAGCAAGTACGCGTTGGCGCAGGTGACGGTACCGCTGAGTAGGATGCTCAATGCCACCTTCGGCACCACATCGGGTTGCACGAAGGCATACAGCACCGTGAACAGCAGGAACCCACCCAGCCACAACACGGCCTGCATGAACGTCAGCTCAGCAGGCAGCCGCAACGTGGCCCTTCGCTGGTACTCGTCGAGCTCCGAGCCCTCGGTGGCCCACCGCACCACCCGCAGTCCCCTGGCGATGCCCCATGCGGTGCCGCCGATCAACGCGACCGCGATATAGGTGGGCACCGCAACGAAGTTGACGAGCACCAGGTCCCGGACGAATACACTCGGGCCGGGGATCACCACGGTGACCAGGGCGATAGACACCGCGGCCCCGACTGCGTTGGCGGCCAGCAGCGAGCCGATGAGCAGGATCCGGACACGCAGTCGCAGCCTGCGACCGTGCTCGATATCGGAGCCGAGCAACCACGAGCCGAGCGGGCGCTCCCTGAGCACCCTGTCGTCTCGCGTAACCCAACCCAGCACGTCAGCCCTTTGTCCGGTTTCCTGACTCCAGCTTCCCGGCAGGCTACTCGACAACGACGAGCAGATCGCCGCCCTCGACCTGCTGGACCTGGTTGATCGCCACGCGGCTCACCCTGCCAGCCGTCGCCGCGGTGATGGCCGCCTCCATCTTCATCGCCTCGATGGTCGCGACCGTGCCACCCTCGGCCACCGTGTCACCTTCGGCGACCGAGAGCGTGACCACCCCTGCAAAGGGAGCGGCCACATGCCGGGGGTTCGACTTGTCGGCCTTCTCCGCGGCGGGTAGCTCGGAGGTCACGGAATGGTCCCGCACCTGGATCGGGCGCAACTGACCGTTCAGCGTGGCCATGACGGTACGCATACCGCGCTCGTCGGCCTCGCCGATGGCCTCGAGTTCGATGAGCAGCCGCACGCCCGGCTCGAGATCCACCGCGTACTCCTCGCCGGGACGCAGGCCGTAGAAGAAGTCCTTGCTGGCCAGCACGCTGGTGTCGCCGTAAGCGTTGCGGTGCTCGGCATACTCGCGCGCAGGCCCCGGGAACAGCAGCCGGCTGAGGGTGTCGCGACGCCGTTCGGTCAGCCCTTCCCTGTCCTCATCGGACAGTTCGGTGATGCCGGGGGTCGCCGCGCGCCTGCCCTCCAACGCCTTGCTGCGCAACGGTTCCGGCCAGCCACCCGGCGGGTCGCCCAGCTCGCCACGCAGGAAGCCGATCACCGATTCCGGGATGTCGTATCGGTTCGGCTCGGCCTCGAAGGCTTCCGGGCGCACCCCCGCTCCGACCAGGTGCAACGCCAGGTCGCCGACCACCTTCGACGAAGGGGTGACCTTCACCAGCCGCCCGAGCATGCGATCGGCAGCGGCGTACATCGCCTCGATCTCCTCGAATCGGTCACCAAGGCCGAGTGCGGTGGCCTGGGTGCGCAGGTTGGACAGCTGCCCACCGGGAATCTCGTGGTGGTACACCCGCCCTGTCGGCGAGGACAGTCCCGCCTCGAACGGACCGTAGACCTTGCGCACCATCTCCCAGTACGGCTCGAGGTCGCTCACCGCCTGGAGATCGACGCCGGTCGGTCGATCCGAGTGATCGGTGGCGGCGACGATCGCCGACAGCGAGGGTTGCGAGGTGGTTCCCGCCATCGAGGCCACGGCGCCATCGATGGCGTCGGCGCCCGCCTGCACCGCGGCCAGGTACGTGGCCAGCTGGCCGCCCGCGGTGTCGTGGGTGTGGATGTGCACCGGCAGATCGAACTCGGCACGCAGCGCAGAGACGAGCCGCGCCGCGGCAGGGGCACGGAGCAGGCCAGCCATATCCTTGATCGCCAGCACGTGCGCCCCCGCATCGACGATCTGCTCAGCGAGCTTGAGGTAGTAGTCGAGGGTGTAGAGCTGCTCACTGGGTTCGGACAGATCCGAGGTGTAGCACAGCGCCACCTCGGCGATCGAGGTGCCTGTCTCGCGCACGGCATCGATGGCCGGGCGCATCTGCTCCACATCGTTGAGGGCGTCGAAGATGCGGAAGATATCGATCCCACTTGCGCTGGCTTCCTCGACGAACGCTGACGTCACCTCGGTGGAGTACGGCGTGTAGCCGACCGTGTTGCGGCCCCTCAGCAGCATCTGCAGGCAGATATTGGGTACCGCCTCGCGCAGCGCGTCCAGCCGTTCCCACGGATCCTCGGCCAGAAAGCGCAACGCGACGTCGTAGGTGGCGCCGCCCCAGCACTCCAGCGAGAGCAGCTCCGGCGCGGTGTGTGCCACCACCGGTGCCACCTGCACCAGGTCCTTGGTACGCACGCGGGTGGCCAACAGCGACTGATGTGCGTCACGGAACGTGGTGTCGGTCAGTCCCAGCCGCGGCGACTGCCGGAGCCACTGCGCGAAACCCTCCGGGCCCAGCTCGGTCAGCTTCTGCTTGGATCCCGACGGCGGCTCCCCATCGGGGACGGCAGGCAGCTTGGTCACCGGGTCAAGCACCCTCGGGCGCTGCCCGTTGGGTTTATTGACCGTGACGTCCGCCAGGTAGGTCAGCAGCTTCGTCCCCCTGTCCGCCGAGTGCCGCGCGGTAAGCAGGTACGGCCGTTCCTCGATGAACGAGGTGGTCACCCGGCCAGCCTGGAAGTCGGGATCGTCCAACACAGCGCGCAGGAACGGAATGTTGGTCGCCACACCGCGAATCCGGAACTCGGCGACCGCGCGGCGGGCTCTGGCCACCGCGGTGTCGAAGTCGCGGCCGCGGCAGGTGAGCTTGACCAACATGGAATCGAAGTGCGCGCTGATCTCGGTGCCGGAGAAGGCGGTACCGCCGTCCAGCCGGATACCGGACCCGCCAGGCGATCGGTAGGCGCTGATCATCCCGGTGTCCGGCCGGAACTCGTTGGCGGGATCCTCCGTGGTGATGCGGCACTGCAACGCCGCGCCACGCAGGTAGATCGTCTCCTGTGACAATCCGAGGTCGGTCAGCGTCTGCCCAGCGGCGACCCGCAGCTGCGCGGCCACCAGGTCCACGTCGGTGACCTCCTCGGTCACCGTGTGCTCCACCTGGATACGGGGGTTCATCTCGATGAACACGTGCCTGCCGTGCTCGTCGACGAGGAACTCGACAGTCCCCGCGTTGCGGTACCCGATCTGCCTGGCGAAGCGGACCGCGTCGCCGCAGATCCGTTCCCGAAGCTCGGGGTCCAGGTTCGGCGCCGGGGCCAGCTCGATCACTTTCTGATGCCGCCGCTGCACCGAGCAGTCCCGCTCGAACAGGTGCACCACATTACCCTCGCCGTCGGCCAGCACCTGCACCTCGATGTGGCGGGGGTTGACCACGGCCTGCTCGATGAACACGGCGGGGTCGCCGAAGGCGGACTCCGCCTCGCGGGAGGCCGCCTCGATCGCCTCACGCAGGTGCCCGCGTTCGGTCACGCGACGCATGCCGCGGCCGCCGCCACCCGCGACGGCCTTGACGAACACCGGGAACCCGATGCGCTCGGCCTCGGCGGCGAGCTCGTCGATATCGTCGGTGGCCCGCGAGGACTCCAGCACGGGGATCCCGGCCTCGCGGGCGGCGGCCACGGCACGCGACTTGTTGCCAGCCATCTCCAGGATCTCGGCTGGCGGCCCAACAAAGGTGATACCCGCCTGCTGGCAGGCTCGAGGGAGGTCGGGGTTCTCCGACAGGAAACCGTAGCCCGGATACACCGCATCGGCACCGGAGGTGCGGGCGGCGCGGACGATCTCGTCGACGGACAGGTACGCCCGTACCGGGTGCCCCGGCGCGCCGATCTGGTGTGACTCGTCGGCCTTGAGCCGGTGCAGCGAGTTCCTGTCCTCGTACGGGAACACCGCGACCGTTCCCGCTCCCAGTTCGTAGCCCGCACGGAACGCGCGGATCGCGATCTCGCCGCGGTTGGCGACGAGCACCTTACGGAACATCCCGATCCTTCCTGCCGTCCTGATCTGAATCGGTTCTGCGTCGATTCTGCACGCTACCGGCTCCGCCATCGTGGCGGAACGGTGAGCATGTTCATCTCGGCGTTGCCCGGCGTCATCACCCGGGACGTCGGCACCGGGCATCGCCAGCCTGCCATGCTCAGGTCTTTTCCAGGAACTCGGCGCGCTCCGGACCGACCAGGTCGGTGACCAGCCGGGCCAGACCGAGGTGCTCGCCAAGCGACGGGTCGGCCTCGACGATCACCTGCGCGTGCTCCCGCGCCTCGGCGATGATCTCCTCGTCCCGCAGCAACGAGAGCAGCTTCAGCCCGGAGCGGTTGCCGGACTGCGCCGCTCCCAGGATGTCCCCCTCCTTACGCAGCTCCAGATCGAGACGGGAGAGCCGGAAGCCGTCGGTGGTCGAGGCGACGGCATCCAGCCGCTGCCGCGCCTTGGTTCCTTCAACGGCCTCGGTCACCAGCAGGCACAACCCGGGGACGGAGCCCCTACCCACGCGGCCACGGAGCTGGTGGAGCTGGCTGACACCGAACCGGTCGGCGTCGGCGATCAGCATGACGGTGGCGCTCGGCACGTCCACTCCGACCTCGACGACGGTGGTCGCCACCAGCACGTCCAGCGAACCGGCCGCGAAGCGGCGCATCGTGTGGTCCTTGTCCTCCGGCGGCATCTTGCCGTGCAGCGTGCCGATCCGCAGGCCCGCCAGCTGATCGGCGGCCAGTTGCTCGGCGAGCTCCAACACCGCGATCGGCGGGCGTTTGCCCCCGCTGTCGGCCGCCGGTTCGTCGCCGATGCGCGGGCAGACGATGTAGGCCTGGTTGCCCGCCGCCACCTCCTCTCGCACTCGCTGCCACGCCCGCTCCAGCCAGGCGGGTTTCTCCGCGGCGGGCACCACCGCGGTACTGATCGGCGATCGGCCTGCAGGCAGCTCGTCGAGCACCGAGACCTCCAGGTCGCCGTAGACCGTCATGGCGACCGTGCGGGGGATCGGCGTCGCCGTCATCACCAGCACGTGCGGGCTCGTGAGATCGGCGGCACGGTTGCGTAGCGCGTCACGCTGCTCCACGCCGAAACGGTGCTGCTCGTCGACGACGACCAGCCCGAGGTCGGCGAACGACACGTGATCCTGGATGAGCGCGTGCGTGCCGACCACGATCCCGGCCTCGCCACTGGCCGCCTCCAGCAGTGCCTGCTTGCGCTGCTTGGCCGGCAGCGATCCGGTCACCAACGTGACCTTCGTAGCCTGCTCGCTCGCACCCAGCTCACCCGCATTGCCGAGATCGCCGAGCAGTTCCCGGAGCGAGCGCGCATGCTGCGCGGCCAGCACCTCGGTCGGGGCCAGCATCGCTGCCTGCTTTCCGGCGTCGACCGCCTGGAGCATGGCCCGCAACGCCACCACCGTCTTCCCGCTGCCGACCTCACCCTGCAGGAGCCGGTTCATGGGGTGCTCGGTCGCCAAGTCCGCCGCGATGGCCTTGCCGAGGGAGCGCTGCCCCTCCGTCAGTGTGAACGGCAACCGGTCGTCGAAGGAGTCAAGCAGCCCACCGGCCATCGGAGGGCAGCTCGGCCCGGTGCGCGCCACAGCGGATGCCCGCCGCTCGGCGAAGACCAGCTGCACGGCCAGCGCCTCGTCCCATTTCAGCCGGTGCCGCGCCCGGTCCAGCGCCTCCCAGTCCGGCGGACGGTGGATGTCGTGCAGCGCGGTGGCCAGCTCTACCAGCCCGTGCCGCGCGCGGATTCTGGCGGGCAACGGGTCCTCGCCGAGATCGGCGCCGGTCAGCACCTGTTGCACGCACCGGTCGATCGTCCACGAGGGCAGCCCTTCGGCCGCCGGGTACACCGGGATGATCTCGGCGACGAACTCGTCGACCGCGCTCCCGGCGTCGGCGGCGTCGTTGTCGAACAGCTCGAACTCGGGATGGGCGAGCTGCAGCCGGTTGCGGTAAGCGGTGACCTTACCCGCGAACAGACCGCTCACCCCGGGACGTAGCCGCGTGGCGAGGTACCGAGTCTTGTTGAAGAAAGCGCAGGTCAGCTCCCTGGTCCCGTCGGTGATTCGGATCTCGAGGATATGGCCCTTGCGCGAGCGCATCTGCCGTCTGGTGGCGTCGACGATCCTGGCCAACACCGTGACGTGCTCGCCGATCTCCAGCCCGGCGATGTCGGTCAGCTGGCCTCGCTCGGCGTAGCGCCGGGGGTAGTGACGCAGGAGATCCCCGACGGTCTCGATACCGAGGGAGCCTGCCAGCGGCGCGGCCGATTTCGCCCCGATCAATGGTGTCAGCTCGTCGCCCAAGCCACTCACCGTCTACTCCACCCCAATCGTGAGGACGCTGTCGACCTGACCCCCGCGATAAGCCACGATCTCGACCTCCGGGTGCGCGGTACGCAGCCGCTCGGTGATGTCTGCGTCGATGCCCTCCGGCGCGCGGGCGCCGAGCAGCAGCGTGACCAGTTCGCCGCCGACGCCGAGCATGCGTTCCAGCACCACCATCGCCGCATCGGCCAGCACCGACAGCTCGTCGTCCGGGGGTTGGATGTGCACGACCTCATCATCGACGAAGCCGACGACATCCCCGGCATTGACGCGCCCGACCCAGGTGATCGCGTCCTGCGTGGCGATGGCCAGCTCGCCTCGATGGGTGGCGGCAGCCGCCTCGGCCATCGCAACCACATCGTCGCCCGCGCGGCGCGTACCGTCGTGCACCGCCAGCGCGGAGAGCACCTGAACGGGCGAGGAACACGGCACGACAACGACTTCCTTGTCCAGTTCCCCGTCCGGGTCCTCGACGGCCCGCTCGGCGAGCCCGGTGAGCTCGCTTCCGGCGGGAAGCACCGCGATGTGGGACGCGACGATTCGGTGCACCAGTTGCCGGATCCGCTCGGTGCTCGGCAGCTCGCCCCCGTGTACCGCGAGCACCCGGGCACCGACCTGGCTACACAGCCTGGCCAGGTCATCTCCCTCGACGACGGCCAGTACGGCGCGCTCGCGCGCGGGCGCCTGCTGCCCGGCAGGCGACGCGACGCGTTGCGCGGGCGCGGCCAGCGACTCCACCCGCACCTGCCGTGGTCGTCCCGCTGCCAGCCCGGCCTCGAGCGCGGCACCGATGTCGTGGCAGTGGACGTGCACGGCGTGGCAACCCGCACCGTCCCCGGCCACCGTCACGCAGTCACCGATGGCGCTGAGCGCGTCGCGGAGCACGTGCAGCGCGCTGTCGTCGACCTCGTCGAGGAGGTACATCACCTCCCATGGCTGCGAGCTCGTCCTGACGGCCTGCGGTGCGCTGCGGCCAGGGGCGACGGCGAACTCGGGGCGCCCGTGGGCGGGTTCACCGGTGACCACGGCGGCGAGCTCGTCGAGGATCGCCAGCACACCCCGACCACCCGCATCGATGACGCCTGCCTCGGCGAGTATCGCGAGCTGGCGGGGCGTGCGCTCCAGCGCATCGGCCGCGGCGCGTACCGCGGCGGGCACGATCCGCTCGAGCGAGCCCGCCCGGCGGCCCTCGTCCTCGGCACCGCGCCGGGCGGCGCGCAACACGGTCAACATGGTGCCGTCGACCGGCCGTGCCACCGCCTCCGTGGCCAACCGGTCCGCCGCGACCAGCCCGCTGGTCAACGACGAACCGTCCACGGCGTCGCAGGTGTGGCAGGCCTCTGCCAGGCCTCGGAGTGCCTGCGACAGGATCACCCCGGAGTTACCACGCGCAGCGGCGATCGCCCCTCGGGCGAGTGCTGCCAGTGCCGGGCCCACCGCCTCGGGCCGGGACCGGGTCAGCGTGTCGTACGCGCCGTTGACGGTGTGCAGCAGGTTCGACCCGGTATCCGAGTCAGCGACCGGGTAGACGTTGATGCTGTCGATCTCAGCGCGCAGGCCCTCCAGGCTACGCACACATGCCGCAGCCCACGCGGACACCTCGGCGACACGCAACGCCTGCATCCCTACCTCGACTCGTCGTGTTGCTCACCGTGCCTGCGTTCCCCGCACCCGGGTCGCGCCCCGCGAACACCCAGACCGGTACTGACCTTATCGACCCGGTTGTGGCGGCTCCATCGGCACCGGCTACGCTGGGCACGCTGCCTGGCGCGTTCAGGCCTGTTCATTTCCGTGACCTTTTGAAGGAGTGTTCGACGTGGCTGCCGTGTGCGACGTCTGTGGTAAGGGGCCGGGCTTCGGCAAGCAGGTCTCACACTCGCACCGGCGTACCAACCGCCGGTGGAACCCGAACATCCAAACCGTGCACGTGAAGTCCGACCGCTTCAACAAGAAGCGCATCAACGCGTGCACCTCCTGCATCAAGGGGGGCAAGGTCCCCCAGGGCTGAGACGCCGCACAGCAGTACGGCCCGGGATGATTCGATCCCGGGCCGTACTGCTGTGCGGGTCAGCCCGTGCGGAACGGTTACGTTTCCAGGTGCCGGTCGATCCGGCGCACCTTCGCCTCGAGCTGCCCCTCGTAGCCGGGCCGGATGTCGGCCTTGAGAACCAGCCCCACCCGTGGTGAGCGCTCGCACACCACGTCGACAGCGCTTTTGATCACGGCCATCACATCGTCCCACTCACCTTCGACGTTGGTGAACATCGCGTTGGTCTCGTACGGCAACCCCGACTCCCGCACCACGCGGACCGCCTCGGCCACCGCCTCGCCGACGCCGCCGTCCTCGTCGGCCACACCCGGGCTAATGCTGAACGCTACGATCATGCGTTCACTCTGCCAGGAGCGACGGCATGGTGGGCAGGAGTGACCGAACGGGGTGGCTGCGGAACCACATGCTGTGCTGGTCGTTCCGACCCTCGCCTGGCATGCGTTCTGCGCCGCCCAGCGCTGAGCCGTTCCCGTCGCGCGCCTGGACGAGCGAGCACCACCTAATCAACACCACTCTCTGGTAACGATTGTGTATCGAACGCATATTCGTTATACTGTGCTTTGTGACACAGTTCGTGGAAGCTGCTCATCCAGCCGGGATGCTGTTCCTGCCTGCCGATCATGTGCCGCCCGCGCGACCACCATCCGCGACCTCGTGGCCGTCCGCGACGCCGAATGCACCGCCCCCGGCTGCCACCGCCCCGCCCACAGCTGCGACTTCGACCACCTCACCGAATGGCAACACCACGGGGAAACCAGCACCGCCAACGGCGGCGCCAAATGCCAACACCACCACACGCTGAAAGGCGTACCCGGCTGGAGCATTCACACCGACCCCGCCGCAGGCACCACCGCCATCACCACCCCGACCGGACGCACCTACACCGAAACCCGACGGAGACCGGAGAAGCCACCCGACGGGTCATCCACACCCGACCGTCCCTCCAGCGGCCCACCCGACGACGACATCCCACCCTTCTGAGTGGACAGCGGTGCTCATCCTGCCGTGCTGTTGCCATCGAGCCAGGCGGTGATCTCCTCGGTGTGCTCACCCAACCGCGGCGGCCGCGTACGGTACTCCGGCGGGGTGCTCGCCAGGCCGATCGGGTTCGCTACGAACTCGTCATCCCCCTCCCCGTCGCCGATCCGGACGCGTGGCGCGAGGCCGAGCTCCTCCGCGAGCGCGAACGCCCCGGCCATGTCGTTCACCGGGCCACACGGCACGCAGGCCGGAGTCAGCACGTCGAACCACTCCCTGGCAGTGCGCCGCCGCAACTCGCCGGAAAGCAACTCGCTGAGCTCCTCGACGTGGCCGACACGGTCGC
The DNA here is from genome assembly GCF_033042135.1 of Haloechinothrix sp. LS1_15. Taxonomy (NCBI): domain Bacteria; kingdom Bacillati; phylum Actinomycetota; class Actinomycetes; order Pseudonocardiales; family Pseudonocardiaceae; genus Haloechinothrix; species Haloechinothrix sp. LS1_15. The sequence continues at coordinate 236,877 of NZ_WBXM01000005.1, forward strand.
GGTTGGTGGCGAACCTGCGGTCCCCGGCGAGCTCCGGCCTGCCCAGCGCCTCGCACAGCGCCGCGAACTGCCGGTCGTTGCCGACCGCTACCACCATCGGTGTATCCGCCGTGGGCAGCACCTCGTAGGGGGCGATAGAGGGGTGTCGGTTGCCCAGGATACCGGGAACCGCACCGGCGAGCGTGTAACCGCCACTTTGATTGACCATGCTCGACAGCAGCGAGGTCAGCAGGTTCACCTCGACGAGCTGACCCTCGCCCGTGACGTCCCGTTGGCGCAGCGCGGCGAATATCCCGGTCACCGCGTGGAGGCCGGTGAGCACGTCCACCACGGCCACCCCGGTCTTGACCGGCTGCCCGGGTTCCTGGCCCGTCACGCTCATCAGTCCGCCCACCGCCTGCACCAGCAGGTCGTAGCCGGGTAGCGAGGCACCCTCACCGGACCCGAATCCGGTGATCGAGCAGTACACCGCCGCGGGGTTGCGTGCCCGCACCTCCTCGTAGGACAGGCCGTACTTCGCCATCGTGCCCGGCCGGAAGTTCTCCACCACGACGTCCGCCCGCCGCGCCAGCTCGGCGGCCCGCCGCCTCCCGTCGGGGTCCTGCAGGTCAAGCGCGAGCGAGCGCTTGTTGCGGTTGACCGACAGGAAGTAGGTCGCCTCGCCATCGGCGAACGGCGGCCCCCAGCTTCGTGTCTCGTCTCCCCGTTCGGGGTGTTCGACCTTGATCACATCGGCGCCCATGTCGGCCAACAGCATGGTGGCGTACGGGGCCGCGAGCACCCTGGAGAAATCCGCGACAACGACATCCGACAGTGCAGCCATCACGCCATCCCATCAGACGCCGGCCCGCTCCCGGCAGTCCTGTCATCGCCGCGGGATAGACCGCAGCGCGCCGAGCAGCACCATCAGTGCCAACCCGCTGCCCAGCGCCACCAGTGCCGGTACGGCGTAGGGAGATCCAAGGGGGTATTCCCGATCGTGCGGGCCGGGCCGCTGGCCGGCCTCTGGTTCCGGGGGAGGCGACGCCTCCTGATCGTCCGTGATGCCCTCCTCCGGGGCGGTTGTGCCGGTGGCAGGCATGTCCCCCCGGGTTTCCGGTGCGCGCTCTGGTGTGCCGGTGTCCGCGGGTTCCTCCCTTCCGGAGCCCGTCTCGCCGGTCGCCCCGCCGGTGTCGTGCTGCCGCCACTGCCGCACCAACGCCTCGGCGTGACGTGTAGCGGCCGTGGCATCCAGCCTGCCATGGCGGGTGCCGCTCAACGTCCGCCCTGACTCCCGCATGCTCCGCAGGATCGACGTGCGCCCGGCATCGGGTACCCGCGCCGCCAGCAACGCAGCGGTGCCAGCGACGTGCGGCGCGGCCATCGACGTGCCCTGCCTGAGCTCGTACTCCTGCCCGGGAACGGTCGAGAGCACGCAGCTGGCCTCCCGGCAGGTCGCGGCACCACCGGCGCCCGAGTAGCCACCGGGCGCGGCCAGGTCCACCGTGCTACCTCGCGCGGAGTACGGCGCGAGCTCGCCGTCCGGACCGGTCGCGGCGACCACGATGGCGACGTCGGCGTAGTCGGGCGCCGCGGGCAGCCCGGTGTTTCCCGCGGCGAAGACCACCACGACCCCGGCGCGGGCCGCGTGCCGCACCGCGTCGGAGATCGCGGGGCTGTCGAACACCCCGGGCACCAGGTTCGCCACCGATAGGTTGATCACATCCGCACCATGCCGTGTGGCGTGGCGGATACCGGCAGCAACGTCCCGCGCGTCACCTGCGCAGCCTGCGTGCCGGTCGTGCGAAAGCGCCTGGATCGCCAGCAGCTCGGACTGCGGGGCCACTCCGTAACCGCGCGACGCGATCGTGCCAGCCACGTGTGTGCCGTGGGTGCACCGGTCCCGCCGCTGCTCAGCCTCGCGGCACCGGCCGCCCTCGCCCACGCATCTCGCCTGCCCCGCCACCCGGCCACGCAGGTCCGGGTGCTCGGTGTCGATCCAGGTGTCGACCACGGCGACCGTGACGCCTTCGCCGTGCCTGCCCGGCTGCTGCGCCCCGGGAACCGCGGCCTGCTCGAAGTTCCAGGTACGCGGCTGGTCCCCCGTGGCGGCACCGCCAGGCTGTGGGACGGCGAGCCCCAGCAGCAACAGCACCGCCGCCGTGGCGAGCCGTACCACCACCCGGGACCTGCCGCGACGGTGTGCGGGAACCGTACAGGCACCGGTCGATACCGCCACCACGAACCTCCCGGATCCATCGCCCCTCTGCCTGCTCAACGACCGCTCCGGCGACCGCGTCACGACACCGTCCCGAGCGGCGTACGCGCCTCGCGCGTTCGGTAACTCCCCGTATCGATCGAGTGATGTGGCGCGGCGTCGCGGCGATGCCGCGTGATGGAAGATGGGGGTTGCTCGTTTACTGGACAGCGGCTTCGGTAACGGGAGGTACAGCCGGTGGGTCGACAAGCAGGTACGCGGGTCGGGCACTGATCCGCTCACTCGACATGGACGCCGTGAGGCAGCTGGCGGAACGCTACGACGTGGGTGAGGTTCTCGGCGCGGGAGCCGTCACCGAGGTCTTTCGCGGGCGCGATACGCGGCTCGATCGCCCGGTGGCGATCAAGTTCCTTCGGCACGAGCTCGCCGCGGATGCGGCAGCGTGCGAACTGTTCCGCCGCGAGGTACTGCACGCCGCGGCGCTGAACCACCCCGCTGTCGTGGCCGTGTACGACTCCGGGACGGCCGAGACCGGGGGCGGCACCGTGCCGTACGTGGTGACCGAGTATGTCGAGGGCGTGACGCTGCGGGCACGCCTGGCCGAGGGTGGCCCGCTCCAGCCACAACAGGCACTGAAAATCATCGCCGATGTGTGCGTCGCGCTGGACGTCGCCCACCGCACGGACATGACCCACGGACGCCTCACGCCGGGCAACGTCATGCTCACGACCGCGGGCGCGGTCAAGGTGACCGATATCGGTCACGGCAAGGTGGCGCACCGCAACGCCGCGGGAGACGAACCGGGCGGCACGCATGCCGATGTCCGAGGCATCGGCATGTTGCTCTACGAGCTCCTCACCGGCCACCCGCCGCACGGGACGCACAGCACCCACCCGCATCTCGCGGGCCGCCGAACACCGGCACCGCCCTCGGCGTGGAACCCGGCCCTGCCCCACGAGCTCGATGCGGTGACCCTCACCGCACTGGACATCCACCCGGACAGCGGCTACGCATCGGCGCTCGCCGTACGGGCCGATGTGCTGCGGGTGCTGGCGGGCAGGCCGCCAGCGGCGCTCACCGCGCCCGCCGCGATGGCCGACACCGGTACCACCGAGGCCACCGGTACCGCGGACGCCTCCGACGCTACCGACGAGGAGTGGCGCGAACGGGGCAGGCGGCGTAACCGCATGCTCCTGGTCCTCGCCGCGGTAGCCGTCGCGGCGGGCGCGTTCGCCCTCTGGTTGGGCGGGTTCTTCGACCGGGGCGTGCGCGTCGCCACGGTCCCCCCCGTGGTCGGGCAGGAGTATCACTCGGCAGAGCGCAGCTTGCGCGACGCCGGCTTCCACGACTTCCAGCGCGGCTCCGTGCCGTGTTGGGCGCAGGCCTACGGGGAGGCTCCCCCGTGCTCGCCCGACGACGCGGGCACCGTGGTGGACATCCAGCCAGAGCAGGGCAGCAGCCACCCGGTCAGCACCCCGATTCACCTCGAGGTCGGGCGGCCGCCCCAGACACTGGCTATGCCCGATCTGACCGGCATGAGCGTCGACGAGGCCGAGGAGATCATCGACGAGCACGACCTGCTGCTGGAGCCGGCCACAGACGAGGTCGACAACAACGACCCCGAGCGCGCCGGCCAGGTCGCAGGCCATACCCCGGACCCCCGCACGAACACCGAGCAGGGCGCGGTGGTCACGCTCCAGGTTTACGGCGAGCCCGAAATGATCGAGGTCCCCGATTACGTCGGCCACACCTACGCGCTCGCCCGTACCGGCCTGGAGGCGGCCGGGTTCGAGGTCCTCCGCACCGACGTCGAGTCGGACGAACCCGAGAACGCCGTGGTCGGCCAGTCGCCACGAAGCGGCGAGGCGGTACGGGGTTCGGAGGTGACGCTCCGGGTCTCCACCGGCCCGGACGAGGAGGCGTTCACGATGCCGGACGTGGTCGGCATGACCGAGAGCGAGGCACGCTCCGCCCTCGACGGGACCGCGCATACCGGTGATGTATCGATACGGCGGCGGACCGTCACCGACCGCGAGGAGCACGGCAGGGTCACCGCCACGCTGCCACGTGCGGGACGCGACATCGACGCCGACGACCCCGTCACGCTCTACCTCGGCGAGTACCGGTCAGCCGATGACGATGGCGAGCCAACCCCCACGGGAACCACGGGCGAGGACGCCAGCGGCACCCGCGATACCGATCAACAGGAAGAAGAGGATGACCAGGACGGCCAGGAGGGCGCCGAGCCCGGCAACGCGGACGCCCAGCAGGACGCGAGCGATAACAGCTCCGACGGTTCCCGCGAACCCCCCGGTGACTCTGGTGGAGCCTAGTCCTTGCCCGGCGGCCCCGCAGCACTCCCATGAGCGCGATCCCGCCGTGTAGCGAGCGGGATCGCGCTCGGGGTGGTCACGGCTCCCAGTGGTCGAGCATCTCCGCGAAGGTCTCGAAGGCGGGCTTGGAGTATCCGTAGGGAGCTTCCAGGTGGATACTCAGAGGGAAGCCGAGGTCGTGCACCCCGTCGATCACGCGCTTGTAGAGGTCGACGAGTGCCCGCTTACGCTCGGCGAAGGAACGCTGCGCGAGATCGGCCACGAACTCCTGCTCACGGGCGACCGCGTCGTTGCCGGGATCCTGGATGAGCCAGTCGATCAGCTTCGCCCGGCTCTCCACCGACGGGACGAAGCCGAAGGACAGCAGGATCTCCGGGCGGTGGGGCGTCTGCTTGGCGAAATCGGTCAGGAAATCGACTATGGCCTCGGAGTACAGCAGCTGCGTCATAGCGTAGGTCGCGCCACGCTCGCACTTGAAGTTGAACCGGCCCTGCTCGCCCTCCCGAGTCGGGATCAGGATCACGCCGCGGTTGTCCACGACGTCCTGGAACTGGCTCAGCGCGTCCGTGGGCGCTACCCCGGGGCCTTCACCGTCGACCATGGTGCGCGGCACCCCGACGAACGTGACGCCATCCATGCCTGCATCGACCAGGTTCTGGAGGCGCTCGGTCAGCTGCTGCTTCTCGTGGAAGGCTGTGACCTGCGTGCAGAGACCGCGCACGTCCCCGATCTCGGGCCGGACGGTGTTCCAGAAGTCGAGGGTGTCCATCTTCTGCTTGATCTCGACCGGCCGGTCGTCGTCCTCGGGGATGATCCCGGGGATCATGAGATGCTTGATGCGCTCGGTCATCCCGGTCGCGCGGGCGTTCTCGGCCACTTTCCGGCCTTCGGCGACGGCGGCATCCACGCCCCCGTCGAGGTCCGGCGGCACGAGCTCGAGTGCGATGGTGTTCATGTCGTACTCAGGTTTCCCTCCTGTCGACAATGCTCGTTCTGTCGACGTCGATCACGGCAGAGTTCACCAAACGCTGCAGGAAGCCTATCGCAAGATCAGGCGGCGACAACGCTGTCGGCGAAGAGCGGGCGGGAACCACTGCGCAGAAATCGTAACGCGCACCGGTTCCCGGAACTACGCTGAACGGCGGATTCTCCGGCATGCCTCTTGCGCGAGGAGCCATCCGCGGACCTAGCCGATGACCTCGAACGACGCGCGACCCCTCTGCTCGAGCGACCGCCTTAACCAGCGATGACGCACCGTGAAGAATCGTGCGGTGACACTCGTCACCCGACCCGCGGTACGGACGAATTCGGAACGAATTCTCCGGACACCCGTGACAGTTCTCACCGCGAAAAACACATTACGGAACGCGTTGCGCGATAAGAAATCGCGATACATGCGCAACCGTTGCCCATGACGCACCGGGTCCGGCGCGCTCGCCCGTGCCACAGCGCGACGGGAGTCGGGATCAGACCTATACTGGTATCCGGGCCCCGTTCACCGCGCCCGAGCTCTCCTCGCACAGGAACGAGATCACCCTGGCGATCTCCTCAGGCGGCGTCCAGCCACTCCGGTCGGCGTCCGGTTGCGCGGCACGGTTGCCTGGCGTGTCGATCATGCCGGGCAACACGGCGTTGGCCCTGACACCCCGCTTGCCGTACTCGACGGCGAGCGTGTCGACCAGCGCAAGCACCGCCGCTTTGGAGGTGACGTAGCCTGCGCCACCGCGGAACGGCTTGAGCGCGGCCTTGCTGGATACGCACACGATCGCGCCCCCTCCCGCGTCCAGCAGGTGCGGCAGCGCCGCCTGCGAGACCAGGTACGTCGGCCGGACGTTCAGCCGCATCTGCTGGTCGAACTCGGTGATCGGGGTCTCGTGCAGGGTGCCTCCCATGGCGAACCCACCCACGAGATTGACCACCGCCCGCAGCGGGGCAGCCGCCTGCGATGCCGCGCGCTCCGCTGCCACCGCCGCCTGCGACTCCTCGAACAGATCGGCCTCGACGAACTCCAGCCGGGGGTGATCGTCGAGCCGGGCACGGTGTTCCTCACTGATCCACGGCACGACGACCCGCCATCCCTGGTCGAGCATGGTCCGTGTCACCGCGGTGCCCAGCCCACCGGTGCCCCCGGTGACCAGCGCCGTCCTGCTCATCGCCGAACCTCCTCGCATCGTGGTGCGTGCCGGGACGGGCCCGTATGCCTGCCCGGCCGATCATCCGGGACACCTCCGGCACGCGCCACCGAGGGGGTACGGCGTCAGTTCATCCCCAGCGCCGCGCGCGCCGCCGCCGGGTCGGCGACGCCGAGCGCCAGCGTGGCCGAGTGCCCCAGCTCGACCGGTGCGATGAACTCCAGGTTGATGTCCACGTCCGCGAGCCGCCTGGTGAGCCTGTCCAGCTCGCCGGGCTGGTTGGCCGCGCCCACCGTGATGCACGGGCAGCTACGGTAGCTGATGCCCGCCTCGTCGAGAGCCGCGCGAGCCGTATCCTCGTCGCTGGTGATCAGGCCGAACGCACCCTGCTCCCCCGCGCCGAAACCGGCCACCGTGTCGATGTTGACACCGTGCTTGCCCAGTATCGCGCTCACCCGGGCGAGCTCACCGGGCCGGTTGGGCACGTCGAAAATGAAAGCCTCCATGGCTACCTCCCGTGGAGTGGACCCCCAGTTTCCTCCTCCCACCGCGGTGTGTCGACATCCGGAAGGGGGAGGCGCCGATCCTGCCAACCGCGCCACCACGCGAGCCACCGCGGTGCGCCGCTCGGTCAGCCGCTCGACGGCCTAACGTCGCCGCAGGAACCAGCTTACGGTGCGCGGGATCCGGCGCTAGTGCATCCATTGTGCTCATGTGAGCTCGTGGCGCTCCGCTCGCCCGTCGGGGTCGGACTCGCGTATATCGTGTGCGGTCAACGCCGCGAACAGCACCCGCATCCCGTCCGGCCTGGTCGGATCCTGACCCGTGAGCTTGGCGATGCGGCGGAGCCGGTAAACGAGCGTATTGGGGTGCACGTGCAGCGCCGCGGCCGCCCTGCGACGATTGCCGTTGGTCTCCAGCGCCACCCGTAGTGTCCGCACCAGGTCGGGATGTGACTCCAGTGCGGACAGCAACCCGACAAGGCGATCGCTGGCAGTGCCGGGGCGTGCGAGCTGCACTTCGAGCAGCAGATCGTCCAGCTCGTACAGGCCTGGCGGTCGACCGAGGCGGGAGGCCACCTGCAACACATCTCGCACCTCCTCCGCCGCACGCGGGACGGCTTCGGCTGTACCGGCCACCGAGGCCGCCGCCGTCACCGGCGCGCCGACGATCCGCCCCAGATCGTCGACGAACCCTCGCAGCTCCGTCACCGTTACCCGCGGGTCGCTTGGTGAGCACGGCACCAGTGCCGTACCGCCCCGCTTGCCGAGCTCGCTCAACACGGTCGAGCCGAACGCCTCGTCGAACGCCGCGCGGATCCGCCTCCGCCACACCAGTATCGACCTTCCGGTCAGCGGTACCGACGGGGGAGCGACGCACCACCCGACAACAACGTAGCTGCCGGTCACACCGACGCCCGCACGCGCGGCCAGCGCGTCGGTGGGCTCCCCGGCAAGCAGGGCGGCCACCAGCTCCCGCCGCGCCTCCCCCACCTCACCCTGCAGGTGCCGATCCTCGTCGAGATACGTATCCGTGGCCGCGGCCACCGCGTACTGCAACTGCCGCGTCATCGGCTCGACAAGGCGCAGCAGCTGGGGCAGCTCCGGCGCATCCGCGCGGTCACGGATGCGTTCCCAGGCCACACGCGCACCGATGAAGTACGCGCTGAACACCTCGGCGGGTGCGGGGCGCTCGTCCACCCGCGCCATCACCCGGCGTAGCGGCCCCGCCAGCTGCTCAGTGCGCAGCTGGTCGCCCTGCAACGCGTCGAGCACCAGCGCTAGCGTTTCGTGGACCGCGTCGCCGACCTCGGTGGCCACCACATCGCGCGGCAGCGCACGAAACGACGGCAGTGACTCGACGATCTCCTCGACCACTCGGGCGCTCAGCTCCGGCAGCTCGACCCGGACACGGTCGACCAGCTGGGCGTGGTGCGACTTGTCCATCACACGCTCCGGATCCCTCGACGGCACGCGCGGGTGGCATCGCACGGTACCCGATCCACGCGAGATCACAACCACCGTCCGATGACCTGTGCCGGTGCACAACCCTGGACCGGCGAACGTTGGTCCGCTGACGCACAGACATCCAGCCGCAGGCCGATCCATGCTTACGTCATCACGATGTGAGGAGCTGATCCCATGACCGCATCTGACCGGTTACGTCCCCGCCGTCCGCGCGGCTACTTCCTGCGCGCCGCGGTAGCGGTGGTGGCTACCGCCGTGGCGGCGGCCACCGCCACGGCCGTTCCCCAAGCATCGGCCGTCTCCGCCGAGGCCAAGCCCGTGATCTTCGTGCACGGCTTCAAGGGCAGCACCAAGACCGACTGGAGCGTGATGGCCGAGGAGTTCCGCGACAACGGTTACACCTCGCTGTGGGAGTTCACCTACAGCTCGACGAAGTCGAACCGGACCATCGCCGAGGAGTTCTCCGAGGCCGTCGATTACGTGAAGTCCGAGACCGGCGCCGAGCGGGTCGGGGTCGTCACCCACTCCATGGGTGGCCTCAACACGCGCTGGTACCTGAAGTTCCTCGGCGGGACCGACAACGTCAGCTCGTGGGTCTCCCTCGGCGGGCCGAATCACGGCACCAACTGGGCTTACGGCTGCTTCTACACCGCCTGTTTCGAGATGCGTCCCGGATCGAACTTCCTCACCACCCTCAATGAGGGAGACGAGACGCCCGGCCCCGTCGACTACGGCACCTGGTGGTCACCCTGCGACGGGATCATCGATCCCACCGACAGCGTGCTGCTGGACGGCGCGAAGAACACCAAGACCGAGTGCATCGGCCACAACGAACTACCCCGTGACGAAGTCGTAGCGGGGCAGGTCGTCGACTTCGTCAGCTAACGAGGTGCCCGTGTCGGGCGGCGCCTGACCGCGCGAGGCGGTTGGGGCACCATGGTCCCGCGATCCCGTGAACCACGAACCGGGAGGGACATGGATGATCGAGTGCTCGCGCTGCGCCACGGTGTTCGAACCCACCCGCACCAGGTGGCTGTGCCCGATGTGCAAGTGGAAGGAATCCTGCTGCGAGGGGGAGGCCCAGCCCGGGGGCGACCGCGCCGAGACTGTTGCCTCGGGACGGCTCCGTGAGAGCGCACGCGATCGCTGAGGCGTGCGGCGCCGCCCGTCGGTCGCGTACCGTCTCCGGCGTCACTGCCCCATCGCGGCCGGATCCATGTACATGACCTCCCAGAGGTGGCCATCGAGATCGGCGAAGCTCCTGCCGTACATGCCCGGCATCTCCATCGGCTCGTTGGACGGCGCTCCCCCGCTGGCCAGCGCCGTGTCGACCAGGGTGTCGACCTGCTCCCTGTGCTCGGCCGACAGCGCGATGATCGCCTCGGTGTGGGAGGTGGTGTCGCAGATCGACTTCTTGGTGAAACCGTCGAAGAAGTCCCGGACCAGCAGCATGACGAAGGCGTCCTGGCCGACGATCATGCAGGTGGCGTTCTCGTCGGTGAAGTTCGGATCGAAGGTGAAACCGAGCGCGGTGAAGAATTCCACCGACTTGGTCAGGTCGGCGACAGGCAGGTTGACGAACATCTTCCTCGACATCTTGTGCTCCTTGTGCTCCTTGTCAGCGGTAGAAAGCGTGTGCCTCACCCAGGTAGACTCCACGCGCTCACGGAACTCATCGGCCGCGCAGGCTGGACATCATCCGGCCTGGTGACCGGCGCTCGCGGACGGCTGCGGCTACGATCACGGTGGAAACCGGACCGCTTCCTGTCGCGCAGCACGCGAGGAGGGCAACTGTGATCACCGCGATCGTGCTGGTGCACGCCACACCGGAGAGCATCCCCGAGACGGCGCAGGCGATCGCCGACATCGACGGGGTGTCGGAGGTCTACTCCTGCGCGGGTGACATCGACATCGTCGCTCTCGTGCGGGTACCCGATCACGAGGATCTGGCGGCGGTGATCCCGCAGCGGATCAGCAAGGTTCCCGGCGTAGTCGCCACCGACACACACATCGCGTTCCGCTCGTATTCCCGAGCGGAAACAGAATCCGCGTTCTCACTCGGCCAGACCTGACCCGACATCTCCCCTGACGAACGGATCCCCCGCCACGTTTTGTGCCCACCGAGCGCACCGCTGTCCGCTGAACGCCCCGACCTCGGCGGCCGACACCGTGCCGCGCGTGGCCGGTACCGTTGTGCTGACCGTGCGTACCGACCGCACCAGCGACCCAGCGAGGTGACCATGCCCCCGGCGACCGTCGAAGTCCACCACACGTCCGAGCAGGCGGCGCAGGCGCTGCGTGCCGACGTGATCGCAGGGCTGACCGCGACGCCGAAGTGGTTGCCGCCGAAGTGGTTCTACGACGACCGAGGCAGCGAGCTGTTCGAGGAGATCACCCGGCTGCCCGAGTACTACCCGAGCGCCGCCGAACGCGAGATCCTCGCCGCGAAGGCGGACGAGCTGGCGGCCATCACGGAGGCAACGGCCCTTGTGGAGCTCGGTTCGGGGGCACCGGATAAGGCTCACCTGCTACTGCGGGCGCTCACCGGGGCGGGCCCGCTGCGCGAGTACTACCCGCTGGACGTCTCCGAGCACGCGCTGCGCGAGACCGCGCACGACATCGCGGCGGCCTACCCCTGGCTGCGGGTGCACGGATTGGTCGCCGACTTCACCAGCGCGCTGACGGTCCCCGACGGACACAGGCCGCGACTGGTGGCCTTCCTCGGTGGGACCATCGGCAACCTGCTTCCCGACGAGCGCGCGAAGTTCCTCGAGTCCGTCCGCAACACCCTCGACACCGGGGAATGGCTACTGCTGGGCAGCGACTTGGTCAAGGATCGGGACACGCTGGTGCGCGCCTACGACGACGACAGGGGCGTCACCGCCGAGTTCAACCGCAACGTGCTGAACGTGCTCAACGTCGAGCTCGGAGCCGATTTCGACCCTGCGGCATTCGACCACCGCGCGGAGTGGAACGAGCAGGAAGAGTGGATCGAGATGCGGCTGCGCGCCACGCGCGCCATGCGGGTGACGCTGCCAGCGCTTAACCTCGTTGTCGACTTCGCCGAGGGCGAGGAGCTGCGTACCGAGGTATCGGCGAAGTTTCGCAGGAACCGGGTCGCCGCCGAACTCACCGCCGCGGGGTTTTCGCTGCACAGCTGGTGGACTGACGACGAGGCGCGGTTCGCGGTGAGCCTGGCGCGCGCCGCCGGTTGACCGCCGACGGCCGCTCCGGGCGTGTCACCAGGATGACAAAGATCAACGCGAACGGACGCTGACAGGCGTCTTCTGCTGTGTTTTCATCGCTGTCGGTGCTCGCTGTCGGGGAGGGGCCGTAAGGTTTCGACACGTCCCGACAGCCTCGGTGGCGCGAAGGAGGGCGTTGTGGAACATCGAGCGGTCGCGGCTGACGAGCTGGCAAGCTGGGTGGTGGATGCCGCGGAACGGGCGCAGCAGCTGGTCAACGACCTCACCGACGAGCAACTCGTCGGGCCACTGCTGCCCGAGGTGAATCCCCTCATCTGGGAGATCGGGCACATCGCCTGGTTCCAAGAACTCTTCGTGCTGCGCCGCGCATGCGGGTACGAGCCGATCCTGCCCCACACCGACGCGATCTACGACTCCGGTGCGATCCCCCACGACACGCGCTGGTACCTGGCGCTGCCGCCCCGCGAGGACACCGTCTCCTACATGCGTACCGTCGCCGAGCGGGTCGCCCACGAGGTCACCGCGGGCACGGCGAACGACGTGGTGCGCCACTTCGCCCGCTACACGGTGCACCACCACGACACCCACACCGAGGCGTTCACCTACACCAGGCAGACTCTCGGGCTACCCGCCCCCGCCCTGCCGGGGTTGACCGATTCCGGTGCCACGTTCGGCTCGGACGGCACACCGGAGGGCAAGGACGTGTCGTTCGAGGGCGGCCGGTTCCCGCTAGGGGCCTACCGGGCCGATCCGTTCGTCTACGACAACGAGAAGTGGGCCCACCCCGTCGACGTCGGACCGTTCGCGATGGCCTCGACCCCGGTGACCCAGGGCGAGTTCGCCGAGTTCGTCGACGACGGTGGCTACACCACCCTCCACCTGTGGTCGGACGGCGGCGCCTGGCTGGCGGCGACCGGCGCGCGGCACCCGGTGTACTGGCGCCGGGGACCGGACGGCGGGTGGCAGCGCAGACACTTCGACACCTGGGTGGCGCTGGAACCGGACCTGCCTGTCAGCCACATCAGCTGGTGGGAAGCCGACGCCTACTGCCGATGGGCGGGTAGGCGGTTGCCGACGGAGGCGGAATGGGAGTTCGCCGCTACCGCGGGCAGGCGTGACAAGCCCACCTACCCGTGGGGCAGCCGGCTTCCGGAGCCGGAGCACGCGGCCACCGACTGGCGTTCCCTCGGGCCGGTGCCGGTCACGGCCTGCGCCGCAGGGGACTCCCCGGACGGTTGCAGGCAGCTGATCGGGAACGTCTGGGAATGGACCGCCAGCGACTTCTCCGGCTACCCCAATTTCGAGCGCGACGCCTACGGTGACAACTCCGAGCAGTTCTTCGGGCACCGCAAGGTCCTCAGAGGCGGAGGGTGGCCCACCCGCGGCCGCTACATCCGCGCCACGCTGCGCAACTACTTCACCCCGGACCGCAGGGACGTCCTCGCGGGGTTCCGGACGTGCCCGGTCACCACGCCATGATCCTGCTCATCAGCCCCGCCCCGCCGACCACCGTGTTCGGTAACGGGGTCACGGTGCAGCGCTGGGCAGACGTCCTCCGGAACCTGGGTCACCGGGTCGAGGTGGCCCAGCGGTACCGGGGCGGTCGCTACACGGCCCTCGTCGCGCTGCACGCGCGCAAGAGCGGTGACTCGATCACAGCCTTCCGCGCGGACCATCCCGACGCGCCCATCGTGCTCGCGTTGACCGGCACCGATCTCTACCCCGACCTACGCAGCACCGGTGTCGATCCTGCGGTGCTTCAGACAGCGGACAGGATCGTCGTGCTCCAGCCCAGCGGTACGGACCAGCTCGACCCACCGCTGCGTGAGCGCTGCCGGGTGATCGTGCAATCCGTGCCACCGATCACCCCCCTCCCGCCGAAGGAGGACGCATTCGAAGTCGCCGTGCTCGCACACCTGCGCGAGGTCAAGGACCCGCTCCGCGCGGCGGAGGCTGCTCGACTCCTGCCCGAGTCCTCCCGCGTGACGATCACGCACGTGGGGACCGGGCTCGACGCGGATCTGGCTGACCGGGCGCGCCGCGCCGCCGAGGAGGAGCCGCGATACACCTGGCTCGGAGAGCTACCGAGGGACGAGGCGTTGGCGGTGCTGGCTCGCAGCAGGCTATTGCTGCTCACGTCCCGGCACGAGGGTGGTGCCAACGTGATCTCCGAGGCGCTCGCGGCGGGAGTTCCCGTACTCGCCTCCGAGATCCCGGGCTCGACGGGACTGCTCGGCCGAGACTACCCCGGCTACTTCCCACCGGGAGACACCGCGGCGCTGGCCACGTGCCTGCACGCCGCCGAGATCGACCGCGACGGCTACTACACGCGGCTCACCAGGCGGGTCGCCGAGCTGCGTCCGGTGGTCGACCCGCGGCGTGAGGAAGCATCCTGGGCCGAGCTCCTGGCCGAGCTGTCCCTGACCGTCCCAGCGTGAAAGGAAGTGCCATGGCCCACACGTTCCGCAGCATACTGGCGGTCGGTGCCGCGTCACTGTTGCTGGCCGGCTGCGGCGACGCACCGGGTGACCCGGCGGGTGGTGACCGCGACGAGGTACTGAGCATCGGCGCCATCCCCGATCAGGACCCCGAGGAGTTGCAGCGTACCTACGGCACCCTGGCGGACTACCTCGGCGAGCGGCTCGACGTGGCGGTCGAGTACGTACCGGTCACCGACTACACCGCCTCGATCACTTCGTTCGAGCGTGGGGACCTGCAGTTCGTGTTCTTCGGAGGGGTAAGCGGGGTGCAGGCCGCCGAACGGGTCGACGGTGCCGAGCCGTTGATCCAGCGGGACATCGACAGGGAGTTCGAGAGCGTGTTCGTCGCCAACACCGGTACCGGCGTCGAACCACTCGACGATCTCGACGAGCTGACCGCGCTGTCCGGACATTCCTTCACCTTCGGCAGCGAATCCTCCACATCGGGCAGGCTGATGCCGCAACACTTCCTCACCGAGGCAGGCGTGGCGCTCGACGACTTCACCGGCGAGGTCGGATTCTCCGGGTCGCACGACGCAACGGCGAAGCTGGTCGAGGAGGGCAGCTACCAGGTCGGGGCGCTGTCCGCGGCGTTGTGGGACGACCGGGTCGAGGCGGGCGAGATCGATACCGATCGGATCCACGAGGTCTTCCGCACCCCGACCTACCACAACTACCACTGGCTGGCCCGGCCCGACCTCGACGAGGAGTTCGGTGACGGGTTCACCGAGCGGTTGACCGACGCGCTGCTGGCCCTGGACGGTGAGAACCCGGAGCATCGGGAGATCCTCGATCTGTTCCAGGCAGGTAGTTTCGTCGAGACGGAAGCGGCCAACTACGACGACTTGCGGGACGTCGCCAGGGACGCCGGGGTGCTGTGATCGCCATGACGCGAGTTCCGGAAGCGGACGGGGGCGACACCGGGGCGACCACTTTCGAGCTGCGCGAGGTCAGCGTGCGGCGTGGTGCGACGCTGGCACTGGACAGGGTCAGCCTGACGGTGCGGCCCGGCGAGCGCGTGGCGATCATCGGACCGAGCGGTGCGGGCAAGACCACCCTGATCGGTCTGCTCAACGGCACGGCGCTGGCCACGAGCGGGGAGGTTCGCGCGCTCGGTTGCAGCTACCGTCACGCCTCGGCGCGGCGGATCCGTGCGACCCAGCGGCGCATCGGCACGATTCATCAGCGGTTCGACGTGGTCGCCCAGCTCCGGACCGTCCACAATGTCAACGCGGGCAGGTTGGGGGTGTGGCCGTTCTGGAAGGCGGTGCTGTCACTGGTGCTGCCCAGAGAGGTCCACGGTGCCCGCGAAGCGCTCGAACAGGTCGGTATCGCCGACAAGCTGCACGAGCGAACCGGTGACCTCTCCGGCGGGGAGCAGCAACGTGTCGCGATCGCCAGGGTGCTCGTGCAGCGACCGGACGCGATCCTGGCCGACGAGCCGGTGGCCAGCCTCGATCCGACCCGTGGCCTGGAGATCATGGAGTTGCTGCTGGACATCAGTGCCGGAGCCGGGACGACGCTACTGGCGAGCCTGCACGACGTGGACATGGCCCTCGACAAGTTCGAACGGGTCATCGGGCTGCGGTCCGGCGCGATCGCCTTCGACAAGCGCCGCGAGGAGCTCGCCGACGACGAGGTTCGCACGCTGTACACCATCGAGCGCACCGACGAACCTTCCGCCGCAGAGGATTGAGGGCCCGGCATGACGGTGTCGTTGCGCGCGCTGGACGGCGTCGAGAGCGTGGACGGTGACGCGCGTCGGCGGTTCGGCGGGCGACCGGAACGCAGCGGCGGCGCCCGCCGTTCCCGGCAGCGCCGTCTCTGGATACTCGTGGTGGTGGCCGCCACGATCGGCTCGCTCGCCGTGGCCGGGGTCGGCGACCGGGCCGTGGTGCGAGCTGAGGGCCTTCCCGCGTTCGGGGAGTTCTTCGCGGCGGCGCTGGCTCCGCGCGCCGACGCCGAGTTCCTCACGCTGACTGCCACCGCGGCACTGACCACGCTGGCTTACGCGGTGCTCGGCACCGCGCTGAGCCTGGTGATCGGCGTCGTCGGTGGGGTGCTGACCTCGCAGACCTGGTGGTCGCTCGGCCCCCGCTCGCACGGCAAGCGAGGCACCGTCTACTGGGCACTGGCCAGGGCGGTGATGGTGGTTCCTCGGGGGATCCACGAGGTCGTGTGGGGTCTGATTTTCCTGATCGTGTTCGGGCTGGATCCGATGGTGGCAGTGCTGGCCATCGGGATCCCTTTCGGCGCGGTCACCGCGAAGGTGTTCTCCGAGCTGCTCGACGAGACCGCGCGCCAGCCCTACTCGGCGCTGCTGGCGGCGGGTGCGGGCCGGAGCGCGGCGATCCTGTACGGCCTACTGCCACCAGCGATGTCCGACCTGCTGTCCTACGCCTTCTACCGCTTCGAGTGCGCCATCCGCAGCGCGGCCGTGCTCGGTCTCGTCGGTGCAGGCGGCCTGGGTTTCCAGCTGTCCCTGAGCTTCCAGAGCCTCCGCTACGAGGAGATCTGGACGTTGCTGTACGCGCTGATCGTGCTGTGCGTAGCAGCGGACTTCTGGAGTTCCCGCGTGCGCGCGAGGCGGACACAGCGGGTGGGCGGCGCGCGCACCGGTGGCCGTTACCGGCACGACCCGTTCCTGGTGGGTTCCTGCCTGTTCGGGCTGGTGCTGATCGCCCTGTCGGTGTGGTGGATCGGGCTGGATCTTGCGGTGTTGTTCAGCGGCGAAACCTGGGACTACCTGCGGCAGCTGGCCACCGGCGCCTGGCCGCCCGCACTCGGCGAAGCGGGAGCCGGTGGACTGCTCGAGCTGAGCATGGTCACCCTGGCGATGTCGATCCTGGCCATGGTGATCGGTTTCTGGGGTGGCGCCGCGCTCGCCTTCCCCGCCGCTCACCTTCCCCGTGGCGGCTACACCGCGGGCGGCGCAGCCGCCCGTGCGGGGCGACTGCTGATATTCGCAGCCAGCAGGCTGCTGCTGGTGGTGTTGCGCGCGATCCCGCCGCCGGTGTGGGCGCTCTTGTTCCTGTTCGTGCTCTATCCCGGCATCCTGCCGGGTGCGCTGGCGCTCGGCGTGTACACCGCCGGTGTCCTCGGCAGGTTGATGGCCGAGGTCGCGGAGAACCTCGACGAGCGACCGCTGCACGCGTTGCGGGCGCAGGGCGCTCCGGCGCCACTGGTGTTCTGCTACGGCGTCGTCCCGTCGGCCACACCGCGATTCATCGCCTACGGCCTGTACCGCTGGGAGGTCACCATCCGGGAAACCGTGGTGGTCGGCGTCGTCGGCGCGGGTGGACTCGGCTACGCGCTCGCGCAACAGCTCAACGGCTTCGACTACGCGGGCGCGCTGACCACCTTACTCGTGTTGATCCTGCTCACCTTGGCCGTGGATTTCACCAGCGCCGCCGTCCGGCGCACGGTGCGTTGACTCGAACCCTGCCCCGCCGCGTTACGGAGTCACCGTGACGTGACCGGCGGTCCCCTCGGTCACCCGACCGATCACCGCGGCCGGGAGATCCTTGGCGCGCAGCTGGGCCACCACGGCGTCGGTGTCGGCCTCCTTCGGCACCGCCATCAGCACCCCGCCCGAGGTCTGCGCGTCGTGCAGCAGCACGGCGACAGCCGAGGGAACCCCATCGGCGACGCCGACGACATCGCTGAGGTGATCGGTGTTGGCCTTGGTGCCACCTGGAACGTAGCCCCGGTCGACGGCTTCGAGCGCACCGGGCAGCGTGGGCACGGCTGCGGCGTCGATGGTTGCCGACAGGCCGCTGGCCCGCACCATCCGGTGCAAGTGGCCGAGCAACCCGAAGCCCGTGACGTCGGTGGCGGCACGCACCCCCGCGCCTCCGGCTATCGCGCAGGCGTCGGCATTGAGCGTGGTCATCGAACCCACTGCGGCGTCGATCCACTCCTGGCGAGCGCCGCCGTTCTTGATCGCCGTGGCGATCACACCCGTGCCCACCGCCTTCGTCAGCACCAGGTCCTCGCCCGCGGTGAGCCGGTCGATCTGGAATAACCGGTCCGGATGGGCCATGCCCACGACCGCCATACCGTATTTGGGGATCGGATCATCGATGGTGTGTCCACCACCGACGAAGCAGCTTGCCTCCCGGGCGATGTCCGCTCCGCCGCGCAGCACATCGGACAGCTGCTCCATCGGCACGTCGTTGGCGGGCCAGGCGGTGAGGTTCACCGCGATGATGGGGGTGCCACCCATGGCGTACACATCGGAGAGCGCATTCGTCGCGGCGATCCGCCCCCAGTCGTAGGCGTCGTCGACGATGGGGGTGAAGAAATCGGTCGTGAGGATCAGCGCGCGCTCGGCGTCCAGCCGGTAGACCGCGGCGTCGTCGCCCTCTGACGCACCGATCAGCATCTCCCCGGATGCCCCTTCCAGGTTCGCCCCGAGCGAGGAGAACATGTTCTCCAGCTTGGCCAGCGGCAGCTTGCAGGCGCAGCCTGCCCCTTGCGAGAGCGAGGTCAACTTCACGGCCTGCTCGCCGGAGGTGCTCATACGCGGACTCTCCCGTCGTGCACGGTCAACGGTGGGATGCACAGTGACGCTAGCAGCGCGGGCACGTTCCCCGTAAGGGTTCGTCCGGGCGAGAATGATCACCGGTCCTCATAGCCGGCCGGACGGAGCCCGGGCTGACCGCTCACCCACCGAGCCGCTACCCCGCGCCAGCCGCCTCGGCCTCGATCTCCGACAACGTCTCGACCGGGTACGGAGGTGTACCGGTTCCCGCTACCCGGACGTGCCCCCACGGATCACGCTCGACAAGGCGCCCGGGCACGGCCTGCCTGCCCGGCAGGCTCAACGACACTCCCGACCGGTTGGCCCGTTGCAGCGCGGCGACCTCCTCCTGGGCGTGCACCCGCCCGTACCAGTGGTACTTGCCGTCGATCGGCTCGACGTGCCCGGAAAGCGTGACGGTCACCGGCAGCTGCCGTTCGCCCGCGGACAGCGTGGCTGGTCCGTGGTAGGCATGCTCGGGTTCGCGATCGTGCCAGGTGGTGCAGTCGAAATGAGCCGGGTTGAGGCGCCGCAACCTGCGCCGGTACGAGCGAGGGGACCCCACCCAGAAGACCCCGGGCGCTCCACCCGCAGCCGGACCGGCGAGCCTCCCTCCGGCACGCTCGTCGGACCTTACCGCAGTACCCGTCCGTTCCTGCCGCAGCCACCGGTTGAACTCCCGCTGCACCGCCGCGCGCACCTCGATCCGGCTCGCGCCGTGGCGTCGCATCAGCTCGAGGCACCGCAGGATGTATCGGGCCTGCACGGCACCGGTACGCCTGCGTGACAGGGTGCCACCGTCCGGGACAGGGGCAGGCATCAGGAAGAGGTTGGGGAATCCGTGTACCGCGACCGCGTTGAAGGCCTCCACCCCGCCGGACCACCTCTGGTGAAGGGTCCGTTCCTCTCTCCCGGCGATCCGTTGCCCGGCGATCAGGTCCCGGCCGAGGTCGTGCGCGCGGATCACGACCCTGGCGTGGTGAACCTCGCCGCCTGCGGTGGTCACCCGCCACCGGTCGGTGTGCTCGTCGAACTCGCACGCGGTGACCTCCCGCCCCCGGTGGATCCGCGAGGGCAGCGTGCCACGGGAGGGGGCCCGTCCGAGGGCGCCATCGCGTTCCAGTACCCGGAACTTCGCGATACCGGCCCTGTCGAGGGCGCGCGCCATGCGGATCCCGGTAGGACCGGCACCGATGATCAGCACATCCACCGCGCCCGCCATTTCCTGCCCCGTCACGGCAGGAAACCCCAGTGCCGCCACATCGCGCGGGAAACGGGTTGCATCATGCCGACCTCGTCCAGGAAACGGCCGAGGCTGGCGAACCCGTACCGGGTCGCTTCGAGGAAGTGCGGGTTGTTCCTGGCCTGCCGTTTGGCTTCCTTACCGTCGAGGCCCGCTCGCTCGTACATACGCCGGTTGGTGAACAGCCCGGTGAACAGCGGCGCGCCGATGCCCATCAGGTTGCCGGTGTACTGCCGTTCCAGCCAGTGCAACTCGTCGGCGGTGCGGGCGAGTTCCTCCCGCGCAAACCGGATATGCCGAGCCTCCTCGGTGACGTGGATGCGCATCATGCGGGACACCACGGGTTCGAGCTCGTCGGCGTCCATGATCCTGCGCTGCAACGCGTCGAAGATCTCCTCGCCGATCAGCGCCGCCACCCAGACGAAGGAACGGTGGATGAACAGCGGTAAGCCGAGGACAGCGAGCCTGCCGAGGCCGCGGGGCCAGTACGGCCGCGCGCCGATCCGGTCGATGAGCCTGCCGAACATGACCATGTGCCGGCACTCGTCGCCCATCTCGGTGAGCGCGTAGTGGCTGTGCCTGGCCGTGGGGTCCTCACCGAGCAGGTCGCGCAGCAGCATTCGGTTGAGCAGGTTCTCGAACCAGATCCCGGCACTGAGTACGTTCGCCAGCTCCTGCCGGGACAGCTCCCTGCGCTGCTCGTGCGGCATGCGTCGCCACAGTTCCGTGCCGTACAGCGAGATCACCTTCTCCGGCAGGAACAGCTTGGCCGGATCGAGTGGCGCATCCCAGTCGATGTCCACCACAGGCTCGTAGGACCGCTTGACCGAGCCGCCGAGCAGTCGTGCGGCGACCGTCTCCCGGTCGGATGTGGTAATG
Source organism: Haloechinothrix sp. LS1_15 (assembly GCF_033042135.1). NCBI lineage: Bacteria > Bacillati > Actinomycetota > Actinomycetes > Pseudonocardiales > Pseudonocardiaceae > Haloechinothrix > Haloechinothrix sp. LS1_15. The sequence continues at coordinate 257,836 of NZ_WBXM01000005.1, forward strand.
CCATCCGCCATAGCGCGGCTCCTTTGCTCGCCAAGCAGGAAGCTCCTGTTACCGATCGTCACACCTAGATTAGTGAGACATAGTGTCACAGTCAATGCTCGTGGCGGGTTAGACTCGGGCACGTGCTGAAAGCATCGGACTCCCCCGCGGACGGCCGCGCCGCGCGCTGGAAGGAGCACAACCAGCAGCGGCGCGCGGAGGTCGTCGAAGCCGCGGTGAATGCGATCGAGGACGAGGGCATCGACGTCAGCGTGCGGCGCATCGCCCAGCGGCTCAATCTGCCGCGCCCCGTGGTGTACCGGCACTTCGACGGCCGCGAGGACCTGGACGAGCAGGTACGGCGACGCATCGTCGAGATGCTGCTCGCCGAGCTCACCCCCACCCTGGTCCCGGACGGCACGCTGCGCGACGCCATCCGGCACGCGGTCGGCACGTACCTGGCGTGGATCGATCGGCATCCGCGGCTCCACCACTTCCTGATCACCGGTTCGCGGGATCGGCAGGCGGTGACCTCGCGGGCGGTCACCGGGGCGCGGACCACGGTCGCGGCGCGGATCGAACGGCTCGTCGCCGCGGGGCTCGACGCCCACGGCCTGGACGCCGACCTCGCCAGGCCGACGGCCTTCGGCATGCTCGGCCTGGTGGACGCCGTCGTCAACGGCTGGCATTCCGGCGAAACCGAGGCATTGACCTCTACCACGCTGACCGGATTCCTAACCACCTCACTGTGCTCGATGCTCAGCGGAAACGCGCGTGCGGTCGGTATCGAGCTGGACCCCGACACCCCGCTACGCGGGCTACTCGGCGAGTGAGACCACGGACACCCTCCACCGCGTGGCCGACGCGGCGCGACCGGTACTATCCAGCTGCCCGCTCCGGCGCGGGCGCGGGGGCGTGACGCGCATGCCCGGACCCCGCATGACCGGTAACCGACACGAGAAAATGCCGAACAGCACAACGTCTGATGACAACCACTGAGATCGCGCCACGTGGCAGCGAGCAGCGCATGCCCACCGACCGGCTGTTGACCTGGATCTACCTGCTCGGTGGCGCTGTCGGTCTGGCCGCCTCCGCAGCGTTGCTGCTCGAACAGTTCGCCCTGCTCGCTGAGCCCGACTACATCGCGGCCTGCACCTTCGACCAGGTGCTCTCCTGCAACTCCGTCATGGAGAGCTCCCAGGCCGCCGCGTTCGGCATACCCAACACCCTCATCGGCGTCACGGCATTCTCCGTGGTGCTCACCGCCGGTGTGGTGCTCCACTCGGGCTTCGCGGCGCCACGCTGGTTCTGGACGGGCCTGCAGCTGGGCAGCACGTTCGGCGTGCTGTTCGTACACTGGCTGATCTATCAGAGCCTGTACACCATCCAGGCGCTGTGCCCGTACTGCATGGTGGTCTGGGCGGTAACCATCCCGATCTTCTGGTACACCACGCTGCACAACCTGCCGCTGCTGCGCCCGAGGGGACACCTGGCGCACGGCCTAGTCTTCGGCGTGCTCCGCCGCCACCTCACGGTACTGGCTGCCTGGTATCTTGCGGTGGCAGCCCTGGTGCTGCACGCCTTCGGGGACTATTGGGCGACGCTGCTGCCGTGAGCGGGGTGCGTGCGGTGTGATCACGGTCGTTGGCGAAGCGCTGCTGGATCTGCTCGCCGCAGGGGACGGCCGCACCTTCACCGCGCATCCGGGAGGCAGCCCGGCCAACGTCGCCGCTGGGCTCGCCCGCCTCGACGTTCCCACCACCTTGGCCACCCGGATCGGCGACGACCTGCCCGGCATGATGGTCCGCGAGCACCTGAACTCGTGCGGCGTGACGCTTCGGCAGCTGCCCGGTCACAGCTCGGCGACCAACCTCGCACTGGCCGCTGTGGACAGCGACGGCGTCGCCCAGTACGACTTCCGGCTGGACTGGGACATCACCGCATCGCCGTACCTTCCGGACGACTGTCGCTACCTGCACACCGGCTCGCTCGCCGCATCGCTGACTCCCGGCGCCGAGGTCGTCGAGCATCTCCTGGCGAGCACTCGGCGGTCCGGACGAGCGGCGGTGTCCTTCGACCCGAACTTGCGGCCTGCCATCTGCGGCGACCGGACACGGGAACGAGACAGGGTCGACCGGCAGGTGCAGTACTGCGACATCGTCAAGGCCAGCGCCGAGGACATTGCCTGGATCCACCCCAACCGGGATCCGCGCGAGGTGGCACGCGGCTGGTTGGATCACGGCCCGTCCCTGGTGGTGGTGACCATGGGCCCGGCTGGTGCATGGGCGGCCAGCCACTCGGCCGCATCGGAGCGCCCGGCCCCTGGTGTCGCCGTCGTGGACACCGTCGGTGCAGGCGACGCCTTCACCTCGGGCATACTCGCCGCCCTGCACCGTCCCGAGTTACCGATCGGCACGGGATCGGATGAGCTCTCAGCTTTGGACTCCGACGGGCTCGGGGCGCTCCTGGAGTTCGCATCGCGAGTCGCGGCGCTCACCTGCATGCGACAGGGAGCCGAACCGCCGACGCTCGCGGAATGCGCATCACAAGCCTGACCGTGTCACGCCCCGGCGGTGGAGCTCGGTCCACGAACTCGATCGCCACCGCATCGCTCCGACGCGGCCTCACCGCTCGGTTTACGAGTTCAGAAGCAGGTACGCACCGCGTCGACCACCGCACCAGTGTCGTCGACCACCGGGATCAGCGACCACTTGTCGAAGACCGTGCAGGGGTGGGACGGGCCGAGTTCGACCACGTCCCCCGGGGTCAGTAGTCCCGGTTCGACGTCGCAGTACGCATGATGGTCGTTGAGCTCGACGACGCGCGCCCGGTCAGCCACCGGTACCCGCCCGGTCTCCCGCCGGACGGCCCGCACCACCGGCAGGTCCATATCGAACGCGATGTCGCGCTTACCGCAGCCCAGCAGCGCACGGCCGGGTTCCGGGACCGAAAGCACGCGCGCCAGGCAGGTCAGCGCCTGCCGCAGCGGTTGTGGATCCGCTCCGGTGCGCAGCGGCGAGGAGCGCTCGTATGCGGCATCGTCGTGGGTGAGGTAACAGCCCGACCGCAGCACCGGGGTCACCGGGCGGGACAGCTCGCCCAGGTTGGCCAGCGCCTCGGCGGCCAGGTCGGCGAATCCGCTGCCGCCCGCGGTCACCACGATCTCGCCGGTCCCCGCGAACAGCCCCAACCGGTCTGCCCGCCGGGCCGCCTCGGTCAGGGTGTCCAGCCAACCGCGTGCCGCCGATTCCGCATCGACGTCCCTGCGCTGCGGAAGCACCCCCTCGTAACCCTCGAATCCGGCCAGGCGCAACGTCTCGCTGCCTGCCACCCGCTCGGCGAGTTCGAGCGCCTCGCCTGCCGAACGCGCGCCGGTGCGCCTGCCGCTGACACCCAGCTCGACCAGCACCGGCAGCGAGCTCGCCACGCCAGCCAGCTCGTGCTCGGCCGCGGCGATACCCTCGAGCGAGTCCACCAGGCAGATCGGTTCGACATCTCCCTCGTCCAGCACCGTGGCCAGCCAGGCGAGCTGAGCCGGATCGAGTACCTCGTTGGCGATCAGGATCCGGCGCACTCCGAACCTGCGCATCACCCTCGCCTGCGCGACGGTGGCCGCAGTGAGCCCCCAGGCACCGTGGTCGAGTTGGGCCGACCACAGATGCGGTGACATGGTGGTCTTGCCGTGTGGCGCCAGTTCCATGCCACGCTCATCGCACCAGCGGGCGAACCGCGCCAGGTTGTACCGCAGTGCGCTGTCGTGGAGCACCACGACGGGAAGCCAGAGGTCCTCCCACCGCCAGCCCGCGGCCCGGACGTGCTCGACTGACACCGGGCTGACGGGCATGCTCCGTGCCTCAATCGGTACGGGATCCACGGCGCGCACCCGCCGGGCCACTGGTCCCGTCCCGGCGAGCGGCCCTGCGTCCGCGGGCGTTTCGGCCATCGGTCCTCGCTTCGCTCGGCATGGGCGGCACGGTGGTGACGGTCCCACCCGGCGCGCCGGTGGCAGCGACCACCTGTACGCCAGGTACCCAACCAGCCCCAGATGATCGTAACGGCCGACGCGGCATCGCAAAAAGTGCAAAGCACACGATTCGCGGCCGCGACTCATAAAATCGTCGTCAAATTCGGACGGTCATCTCCACGAGAATCGGTGCCGCAATTCCACCGATCCGCGCCTCACCTGGATGAATGACAGAAAGGCCGCCCGTTGCCCCCGGTCGGCGGCCTCGCTTGCCCCTATGGAACCCTGGCATCATCGCGGATGACGCATTACCGCGGACGGCATTCTCGCAACCGGTCAGGAGAATTTCATGCGGACCTCACAACTCACCGCAGGCGCACTCGCGCTCGCCCTGGCGCTGAGCGCGTGCGGCAACGGCGACGACGGGGAGGACATCGAGGACCCGGACAGCGCTGCCGGGATCGCCCAAGCAGCCATGGAGCGGGCGATCGAGGAGGAGAGCGCTGCGTTCGAGTTCGCCCTGGACGTCGCGGGAGAAGGCGTCACCGGGCAGGGCCACGGCAGCTACACCGACGAGGGAACAGCGCTCGACGTCAGCATCGATGCCGGTGAGGATCACGCGGAGGTTCGCCTGCTGGAGGAAGCCCTGTACCTCAAGCTTCCCGAGGAAGTCCAGGGCATGATGGGCGTGGATGCCCCGTGGATCAACCTGGCCGAGAACCCCCAGCTGGCTCAGATGATGACCGGTATCGACGACATGGCCAGGCAGGGCGATCCGGCACAGTCCCTATCGCAGCTGGAGCAGGCGGGCACGGTGACCGGCAGCGAGGAGACCGAGGTGAACGGCGAGGCCGTCACCCGGTACGCCATCGAGGTCGAGCTCGCCGGCCTCACCGACAACCTGCCAGCGGGGCTGACCCAGGAAGCGCTACAACCCTTGCAGGAAGCGGGAGTGGAGTCGTACACCACCGAGCTCGCGATCACCGAGGACAACCTCCCGGCACAGGTGGAGATGGATCTGACCGAGCTGTACGCGGCCATGTCCGAGCTGGGCGATCAACCTGCCCCGGAGAGCGCCTCGTCGCTGACGGTGACCTTCGCCGACTGGGGCGAGTCGGTGGACATCACGGCTCCCCCGGAAGATGAGATCGCCGAACCCGACATGCCGGAGCAGCAACCCCAGCCGCAGCCGGACGGCGAGCAGGCACCGCAGCCCCAACCGCAGCCCCAACCGCAGCCCGAGACGGAGGAGTGACGGTCGCGCGGGGACCTGTGGTACGGGTCCCCGCGCCCGGGACTGGCAGGCCCGGGGGCTGGTTGATGGTTCCGGCGAGCCATGGGATGCTTGATACAAGGGCGTGACACATCCGTGACGCCCACGCGCCCGGGACCCCGGCGCAACCCTGCCTATTGCCCTGGAGGTCCCGGTGTCGGCGCCTACCCCTACGTCCGCTTCGACGGACTTTGCCCAACTGTCCCGCGAAGTGCGGCAGGCCGGTCTGCTACGGCGGCGGCGTGCCTACTACGCGGTGAAGATCGCGATCAACCTGCTGCTGTTCGCCGCGGGTTGGGCGGTTTTCGTCACCCTCGGCGACTCCTGGTGGCAGCTCGCCCTCGCGGGGTTCTTCGCCGTGATGTACACGCAGCTGGCCTTCATCGGCCACGACGCGGGTCACCGGCAGATCTTCCGCAGCAGGCGCGCGAACGACGCGACCGGCCTCGTCCACGGCGGCTTGATCGGTATCAGCTACGGCTGGTGGTTCGGCAAGCACAACCGGCACCACGCCAACCCGAATCACGAGGACCACGACCCCGACTTCGACATTCCCGCGCTCGCCTTCACCGAGGGGCAGGGCCGCGCCAAGCGGGGAATGCTTCGCTGGATCGCCAAGTACCAGGCGTTCTTCTTCTTTCCTCTGCTACTCCTCGAAGGATTGAGCCTGCGCGTGTCCAGCATCCAGTCCGTGTGGCGACAGCAGGCTTCACTGCGTACCTTGGAGAAGGCGTTGTTGATCGGCCACCTCGCCGCCTACCTCGCCGCCGTCTTTGTAGTGCTCTCCCCGGTCACCGCACTGGCCTTCATCGCGGCTCATCAAGGGCTGTGGGGCGTCTACATGGGATGCTCCTTCGCGCCCAACCACAAGGGCATGCCGGTTGCCGCGGCGGGCAACACCATGGATTTCGTCCGCAGGCAGGTGCTGACCGCCCGCAACGTGCGCGGCGGTTGGTTGGTCGATTTCACGCTCGGCGGGCTGAACTACCAGATCGAACACCACCTGTTCCCCACCATGCCGCGGCCGAACCTACGCCACGCGCAGGCGATCGTAGAAGAGTTCTGCACGCGTCGGGGCATCGACTACGTGCAATGCGGCCTGTGGCGATCCTACGGCTACGTGCTGCAGCACCTCCACGCCGTCGGCGCACCGCTGCGCGCCGGAACTCGATGAGCAGGCACGCTGTCGCAGGGCCCGGCGATCCGGCGGGCTCGCTGCGACAGCTGTGCCGCAGTGCGTGCAGCGAGCTCGGCATGTCGGGAGCCACGATCGTGGTGGTAGGCGGTAACACGGCCGAGGTGCGGTATGCCACGGACCCGGTCGGGGCGCACCTCGCCCAACTCCAGGTCATCGTGGGCGAAGGTCCCGTTGCCGATACCATGCGCAGCGGGTGCGCCGTGTTACTCGCCGAGCTCGACGACCTCAGCCTCCAGTCCCGTTGGCCGCTCTTTCTGCCGCTGGCCGCGGAGACCGTGGCCAGCGCGCTGTTCACGCTGGTCCTGCCAGCCGGAACCAGCCGCATCGGGGTACTCGCCCTCCACCGCACCGTTCCCGGCCCGATGGTGGCAGGCACGTTCGCCACCGCGCGGCGTTTCGCAAGCTCGGCATCGCGTCTGCTGCTGGCCGAACAGCGGCCGTACCTTACCGAGGACCAGGGCACCACCAAACCCGGCTTCCGGCTCGCCAACCCGGAGATCCACCAGGCGACCGGGATCATCGCCGCGCAGCTCGATGTCCGGATGGACGAGGCGTTCCTCAGGTTGCGCTCCAGGGCGTTCACCGATCATCGTCGCCTTGCCGGGTTGGCAGGCGACGTGGTCGCCCACCGCGTACGGTTCGATCACCGAGCAGCTTCACCCTGACCGGCATACCCCCCGACCCGCCGCCGGATGATGTGGCACGGTGAGGATGTGGCGACCACCGGGCACCAGCGCCTCCTCGATACCTTCGTCGAGCTGGCCGACACACTCACCGATGACTTCGATGTCATCGAGTTCCTACAGTTGCTCGTCGACCGCTGCGTCGAGCTGTTCGATGTGGACGCTGCTGGCCTGCTGCTGACCGATGCCGGAGGCGAGTTGCGATTGGTGGCCAGTTCGAGCGAGCACGGGCCCTTCCTGGAACTGTTCCAGCTCCAGAACGAGGAAGGGCCGTGCCTGGAAGCCTTCGACCTGGCGCGTCCGGTAGAACACGCCGACCTCGCCATCGCGGGCGAGCGATGGCCCCGGTTCTCCGCCGCCGCCGTCGACGCGGGCTTCGTTGCCGTACAGGCCCTGCCCATGCGGCTACGCGCCCGCGTGATCGGGGCACTCAACCTGTTCCGGCACCATCCGGGCGACTGGGACCCGGCGATGGTGCGTACCGCCGCAGCGCTGCTCGACGTAGCCACCATCGGCATCCTCCAGCACCGGTCGATCCACAGCCAGCACGTACTCACCGAGCAGCTGCAAGCGGCACTGCACAGCAGAGTCGTCATCGAGCAGGCCAAAGGGCTGATCGCAGAACGGGCGGGGATCGACGTGACCACCGCGTTCGACGCGCTGCGCCGTTACGCCCGGCAACACAACCGCAAGATCGGTGACTTGGCGGAATCGGTGATCGCCGGCCGGTTCGAGCCCGGCGAGCTACTCGGCGACAGCCGCCGGGGCCACCACCGCCGATGACACCGGACCCGACGGCCTGCCTGCCTGGCCGATCGGCCCGGCAGGCAGGGCTCGAAGCACCTAGAATCCGCCTCATGGATCGCGCGCCGAAACCGGAGGCTCCCGACGCGTTCGCTGCCGCCGACCTGCGGGTGGGACGTGTCACCGAGGTGCTGCCCTTCCCGCAAGCCGCCAAGCCCGCGTGGCGGATCCGTGTCGATTTCGGTGACCTCGGCCAGCGGTGGACCAGCGCACAGGTCACCCGCTACCGCGCCGAGGAACTGACCGGGCGGCTCGTGGTCGGCGCGGTCAACCTCGGGCGCAAGCGTATCGCAGGGTTCACCAGCGAGTTCCTGTTGCTCGGCGCGGTCGGAGCCGACAAGCACGTCCGGCTGCTGCGCCCCGACGACGGGGCCGAGCCCGGCGATCCCGTCGCCTGAGCGGCTCGCGGACGCGTGATCCGCCTCACCCACGCCGCCCCGGCTCGGCAACCCCACCGGAGCCCGCGCACGGATCGTGAGCTAAGCTAACGGTAGTGCTTGCGGCCACCTTCGCATCCGTAGCCGCGCACGGGGGTCCCGGCGCGGCCCGTCGCCGTATCCGCTATCGCCAAGGGAGCCGTTCCGGGAACGGCGCGACGTGAGCCGCACCTTCCGTTCACTGAGGCATCGCGACTATCGCCTGTACTGGTCGGGCATGCTGGTGTCCAACGTCGGCACCTGGATGCAGCGGGTCGCCCAGGACTGGCTGGTGCTCGTGGTGCTCGGCGGTGGCGCCCAGGCGGTGGGGATCGCCACCGGCCTGCAGTTCCTTCCCTTCCTGCTGGTGGCGCCGTTCGGCGGACTGCTGGCCGACCGGCTGCCCAAGCGCACCCTGCTGCTGTCCACCAACGGCTTCCTCGGCCTGCTGGCGCTGGTCCTTGGCGCCCTGGTGCTCACCGGGGCCGCCGAGATCTGGCACGTCTACGTGCTGGCGTTCCTGCTCGGCGTCGGCAATGCGCTGGACAACCCGGCACGGCAGGCCTTCGTCTCCGAGCTGGTCGGCCAGCACGACGTCAGCAACGCGGTGGCACTGAACAGTGCCTCCTTCAACGCGGCACGGCTGATCGGCCCCGCCGCCGCGGGCGGGCTCATCGCGCTGTTCGGCACCGGTTGGCTGTTCGTGCTCAACGGCCTGTCGTTCGCCGCCCCGATCGTGATGCTCCTGCTACTGCGGAGCGCGGCCTCGCGGGCCGGTGCGGACGGCGCCGGGCCGCTCGCCCGCCTCCGCGAGGGCATCGGCTACGTGCGCTCCCGGCCCGACCTGGTCATGGTGCTGACGGTCGTCTTCGGTCTCGGCACGTTCGGCATGAACTTCCAGATGACGATGGCGCTGATGGCTACCGAGGTCTACCACAGGGGGCCCACGGAGTACGGGCTGCTCGGGTCCGTCTTGGCCGTCGGTACCCTGACCGGTGCTCTCGTGGCCGCGCGACGCGCGTTCCCCCGGCTGCGCCTGATCGTCGTCGGCACGGTGATCTTCGGCGTGTTCGCGGTGGCAGCCGGGCTGATGCCCACCTACGGCACGTTCGCGCTCGCGCTGGCACCGATCGGCGTGCTGGTGATGACCGTGCTCACCGCGGCCAACGGCTACATCCAGACCACCGTCGACGGGCACATCCGGGGCAGGGTGCTGTCGCTGTACATCACCATCCTGATGGGCGGCACACCGGCGGGAGCGCCCGTCATCGGGTGGCTCGCCGACGCGTTCGGCGCTCGGTGGTCACTGCTGGCAGGCGGCGCCCTGACGGTGCTCTGCACGCTGCTCGCCGTCGCACTGTTCGTCCGGCGTACCCGCGCGGGCGGCCGAACGACCGGCATCACGGCGAGCCCCGCACTCCGTCCTTGAACGGGCTGCGGGCGGGCCGCGCGCGCAGCGGTATCCGGCAGTGCGCCGGATCCGTCAGCGAGATCCGATCCAGCGCCACCACCCGGCTGTCGGCGTACAGCGCGCGGACCAGGCCGAAGCACATCAGCAGCATGATCACGCTGAACGGCAGCGCGGTGGTGATCGCGGCGGTCTGTAACGCTTCGAGCCCGCTCGACCCGGCCAGCAGCAGTACCGCGGCCACGCCGCCCTGTAGCAGTGCCCAGAACACTCGCTGCACCACCGGCGCGTTCTCATCGCCTCCCGAGGTAAGCATGTCGATGACCAGCGACGCCGAGTCGGAGGAGGTCACGAAGTAGGCAGCGACGAGCAGGATGGCCAGCACCGACATGATCGCCGTCAGCGGCAGCTCGTCGAGCAGCCCGAACAGCGCCACAGCCGGATCGTCGGCCACCTGCGCAGAGATCGCGCCGCCGGTCGCGGAGTCCACCGAGAACGCCGTGTTGCCGAACACCGCCAGCCACAAGAACGTGAACAGCGTCGGGATCAGCAGCACCCCGAACACGAACTCGCGAATCGTGCGCCCGCGCGAGACCCTGGCGATGAACATACCGACGAACGGCGACCAGCTGATCCACCAGCCCCAATAGAAGATCGTCCAGCCAGCCTGCCACCCGGTCTGTGCCTGGGCATCGGTCCACAGTGTGGTCTCGGGCAGCGTCTGCGCGTAGTGACCGAGCTGCTGGACAAAACTGGCGAGCACATCCCTCGTGGGCCCCGCCAACAGCACGAACAGCATCAGCGCGAGCCCGATGCACAGGTTGGTCACCGACAGCCGCAGGATGCCCTTGTCGAGGCCGGCCACCAGCGAGCACACCGCCGCGAAGGTGATCGCGGCGATCAGCACCAGCTGCACCCCGGTCGATTGCGGGAGCAGGTCGAGACTGGCCAGTCCAGCGTTCACCTGCAGGATGCCGAAACCGAGCGAGGTCGCGACGCCGAACATGGTGCCGAAGACCGCGAAGGTGTCGACGGCGTCACCCCACCTGCCGTGGATGCGCCTGCCCAGGATCGGGTACAGCGCGCTCCGGATGGCAAGCGGCAGCTTGTGACGGTACGAGAAGTACGCAAGGCAGACGCCGACCACGATGTAGACCGCCCAGGCGTGCAGGCCCCAGTGGAAGAAGGTGAACCGCATCGACTCGGTCTCGGCCTGCGGCGTGCCCGGTTCGGTCATCGGTGGCTCTGCGAGGTGCGAGAGCGGCTCGGCCACCGCCCAGAACACCAGACCGATACCCATGCCCGCGGTGAACAGCATCGCGAACCACGTCAGATAGCGGTACTCGGGTTCGCTGTCCTGTTCTCCGAGGCGGATACGCCCGAACCGGCTGGCGCCGAGCCAGATCACGAACACGAGGAAGCCGCCGACGGCGAGCACGTAGTACCAGCCGAACCACGAAGCGATGCCCGCTTGCAGGCTGGTGAACACCCGCTGCATCACACCCGTCGCGGTGATCCCCACGATCAGGAACGTCAGGATGACCACGACCGACACCCCGAATACAACGGGATTGGTGGTCAGTCGTCCCCGGATCCTCACCCCACGCGTCATCGCCGCTCAGTGTGCCAGAGTGATACACCGCACCCGCAGGCGGCGCGGGTTCCGGCCATCGCCCTCAGGGCTTGGACCCCGGGGCACCGTCCGTCCGCACCTCGGTCACGATGCGGTACCGGTCCCCGCGGAAGATCGAGCGCACGAACTCGACGACGGTGCCGTCCCCGCTCCTGCTGGTGCGCTCGAACAGGAACGCAGGCGAATGCACCGGTACTCCGAGCAGCTCCGACTCCTCCGGGGCGGTCACGGTGGGCTCCAGCTCCTGCAGCGAGGTGGCCACCCGCAATCCGAAACGCTGCTCGGCGAGCTCGTAGAAGGAGCGGTCGACCAGCTCGGCTCCGGTCAACCCGGGGACGAGCGCGGCGGGCACGTGCAGCTCCTCGATGGCCATGGGCCACCCGTCGGCCAACCGCAACCGGTGCACGCGCAGCACCTCCACACCGGGCGAGATCTCCAACCGCCTGCCGATCACCGCGCCAGCCGGGCGGATCGACTCCGCCACCGTGCGCGCGCCCGGCACGTGCCCCCGAGCGCGCATGTCCTCGGTAAACGACGCGACAGTCAGCGGCTGCGCGACCTTCGGCGCGGCGACGAACGTGCCCGCTCCGTGCCGCCGCACCACCCGCCCCGTCGTGACCAGCTGGTCCACCGCCTTACGCAGGGTCATACGCGAAACCCCCAGCCTGCTCGCGAGCTCCCGCTCAGCAGGCAGCGGGTCGCCCGCCCGCATGCCGTCGACGAGGTCGAGCAGTACCTCGCGCACCTGCGTCGCTCGCACCGCATCCTCCCCGGGTTGCAGGACCTGCGGTCCACAAGTTTAGACCAATGGTATAGTACGCGTGGTCCGTGTACGGCGAGGCGGCATCCACCGGACGACCGCGAGCGGGAAGGGCGCCCATGACGACAGATTCGCAGGAAACCGGGCCGCCCGGCAGGCGCATGCTGGACGAGATCCGCGAGCAGCCCGCTGTACTCGAACGGGTGCTCCGCGAGGGCGTGAGCGAGGCGCAGGCCGTCGCCGAGACGGTACGGGAACTCGGCCCGCGGTTCGTCCTACTGGCGGCCAGGGGAACCAGCGACCACGCGGCGCTGTACGCGAAGTACCTCATCGAGATCACACTCGGCCTGCCGTGCGGCATGGCCTCACCGTCCACTCTCACCGCCTACGCCGCCAATCCGCAGATGTCCGGCGTGCTGTGGATCGCGGTCAGCCAGTCGGGCGGCTCGACCGATCTCATCGAATCCACAGTGGCCGCTCGACGGGCAGGCGCGGTCACACTCGCGGTGACCAACCGGCCGAACTCCCCTCTCGCCGAGTCGGCCCGGCTACACCTGGATATCCGGGCCGGGCAGGAGCGTGCGGTCGCGGCGACCAAGACCTACACGGCGAGCCTGCTCACGCTCTGGCAGTTCGTGACCGGCTGGCGGGGGGAAGGCACCGGAGCGGCACGCGCCCTGCCCGAGCTGGCCGCCCAGGTGGCCGAGCACGCCGAGGTACGACCGATCGCCGACCGTTACCGGTTCGTGGATAAGCTGGTCACCACGGCGCGCGGCTACGCCTATCCCACGGCGCGGGAAGCGGCGCTGAAGCTGATGGAGACGTCCTACCTATCGGCGCACGCGTTCTCCGGCGCGGATCTGCTCCACGGCCCGCTGGCGATGATCGATCAGGACCGACCGGTGATCGCGATCATTCCCGAGGGGGTCGGCGGCGCGGCGATGCGGCCAGTGGTGGATCAGCTGCACCAGCGCGGTGCCGACCTCTGCGTCGTGGGGGACACCTCGGTGGTGGCGGGTAGCGACTGCACGATCGGACTGCCCACAGGCACCGACCGCGGGGTGATCGAACAGCTCGCCCCGATCCTGCAGATCATCCCGCTGCAGCGGCTGGCACACACCATGGCCGTGGCCCGTGGCTACGACCCCGACGCACCGCGCGGCCTGCACAAGGTGACGTCGACATGGTGACCGGCATGACCGGCGACGCGACCGGCTCACCTGGTGAGGCGCCCGGCACCGTGGCAGGCGGTCCGACACTCCCGGAGGGCAGAGAGAGCACGGAAGGCGTCGAACGCACGGAGATCGTGCTGGTGGCCGACACCGTGCTGACTCCGGATACGGTGCTCGCGCCGGGCTGGGTGCATGTCGCCGGCGACCGGGTGCGGGCGACCGGCACCGGGACTCCCGCATCTCACCTGCCGCGACGGACGCTGACCGGGCATACCATCCTGCCGGGACTCGTCGATGTGCACTGCCACGGTGGCGGCGGTTCCAGCTACACCGACGGCGATTCGGACGGTGCTGCCGCCGCAGCCGGTGTGCACCGCGCCCACGGCACGACCAGCACCGTGGCCAGCCTGGTGACCGCACCGCTCGACGAGCTGGAACGCGCCGTACGGGCGCTGGCCGAGCTCGTCGACGACGGGTTGCTCGCCGGGATCCACCTGGAAGGGCCCTGGCTGAGCGCCAGCCACTGCGGCGCCCACGATCCCGCGTTGCTGCGCCCGCCACGTGCCGACGAGGTCGAGCGGCTACTCGCGGCGGGCAGGGGAACGATCACGATGGTCACCCTCGCCCCCGAGCTGGCGGGCGGGCTCGACGCCATCCGTCGCGTGACCGGCCACGGTGCGGTGGCAGCCGTCGGTCACACCGATGCGGACTACGACACCACCCGCGCGGCGATCGACGCGGGCGCGACCGTGGGCACGCACCTGTTCAACGGTATGCCCGGCATGCACCACCGCGAGCCTGGGCCTGCGGCGGCGCTGTTGGAGGACGAGCGCTGCCGGGTGGAGCTCATCGCCGACGGGCACCACGTACACGGCGCGATGCTGCGGCAGGCCATGCGGCTGGCTGGCCAGGAACGCTACCTGCTCATCAGCGACGCGATCGCCGCGACCGCGGCGGGTGACGGTCGCTACCGCGTCGGCGGGCTCGAGGTGATCGTGCGCGACGGGCAGGCACGGGTGCCGGGAACCGGCTCGCTGGCAGGCAGCACGGTGACGCTGCACGAAGCGCTGCGCCGCGTCACCCGCGCGACCGCCACACCACTGGCGGAGACCGCCAGCGCGGCCACGCGCACTCCCGCGGCCGTGCTCGGCCGTACCGACATCGGCACGCTGGCTCCCGGCTGTCTCGCCGACCTGCTCGTGCTCGACAGCTCCCTGGACATCGCGGCCGTCATGCACCGCGGCCGCTGGGTACCGGCGGCGTGGGGCCGAACGTGACGCCCGACGCGGTCTACGGAACGAACGTCACGTCGAGTGCCGTCGCTGGCCGCCTACTCCACGGTGCGCAACGTGACGGTGAACCCCGAGTCGGCGGCGTCGGCGAACATCCCCTCAAGGGAGATCCCGCCCTCACCGACGTACGGCAGGTCGGCGACACCGACACCCAGCGTGTTCACCAGGCCGAGTGCGGTGCCACCGTCAGACAGGTTAGCGACGGGGCCACCGGAATCGCCCGGGGTCACGAGCCCGTTGACGTAGTGCTGCGTGCCGTCGTTGTAACCGAGCACGCCGACACGCTGCTCCCTGGTGAGCGACGTCAGGTGGAAGCCGACACCGTGCCCTGAGAACTGGATGAGGTCACCGACCTGGGCGGAGTCCGTCGTAGACACTCCCGTGGGAATCTGCGGGTGTCCCTTCATCGCGGGGTCGACGATGCCGGTGTACTCATCGTCGATCTCGATGAACGCGTAGTCCAGGTCGTCGGCCATAAAGGCCACCTCGCCGAACTCCAACTCGGACTCCCCGAGGCTGGACGTGGCAAGCGAGATCCGCTGCCCGACCTCGTCGACGCAATGCGCGGCGGTTCCACCGTAGACGTTGCCCGCCTGCGCGCCGGTCCCGTCGTAGATCCAGTTCAACGTGCAGTACCCGCTACCCGTCGTGATCGACGATCCTGGCTGGATCACCTGGTCCTGGGCGCCTGCCTGCGCCGGGGTGAGAGCGATCGTCGAGAGCGCCGTGCCTGCCACGATCGCCGCAGCGCGGTACACCCAGTGCTTCATCGGCGAGCCATTCCTTCCGTAACCGTTCACGTACGCGGTGCCAGTGGACGCCACGCGACTGTCCCCGATGTCTTACCGCATCACGCCATCGAGTGACAAGACATGGCGCCTACCAGGCGCATACCCCCTAACGGGGGATAGCTTACGCCGACCCCCGCGATATCTGGTGCCAGGCAGTACGCTGAGGAACGGAACTCACGCCTGCCACACTCGCTCGGCCCTCACCGTCCGCATTCAGACAGACCGACTTGGACACGCACCGTGACGCGCACTGTGGACCTCGTGATCCCGGTCAAGGCGTTACCCGACGCCAAGACCCGGCTGGTCGCCACGAGCGGACTGCGCGACCATGATCGGCATCGCCGCGCGGTGCTCGCGCTACTGACCGACACCGTGGCCGCGGCACTCGCCGCCGAGCCGGTACGGCGGGTGGTCGTGATCACGCCCGATGACCACGTCGCGGATGCCGCCCGAACGGCAGGCGCCGAGCCGCTGGACGACACGACGAGCGGCGGCCTCAACGCGGCCATCGAACACGGCGAACGTCACCTTCGCGCGCAAGACCCCGTTGTCGCGATCGGCGCGCTGCTGGCCGACCTTCCCGCGCTACGTCCCAAGGAGCTCGCCGCCGCCGTGCGGGCGGCGCGGGGCGGCAGAGCCTTCTGCCCCGACGCGGACGGAACCGGCACCACGCTGCTCCTCGGCGCCGAAGGTGGGCAGCTGCGCCCGCAGTTCGGCCCGTCCTCGGCGCGGGCACACCAGCTCAGCGGGGCATTCCTGCTGCACGGACCGTGGCCGAGCCTGCGCCGCGACGTCGATACCCTTTCCGACCTGCACGCTGCGGCGGACCTCGGGCTCGGCCACCACACCACCGCCATGCTGGCCACTGAACTGGCGCTGGCGCCGGTGGCCGCGGGCGGCGGCTACCCCCGCGGCGCGTAGTGGTCGACCCCCGCCACATCGGTCACCGTCACCCGCTGCCGGTCGGCGAGGACGGTCAGGTGCGCGGCCGTCTCGACCACCGCCAGGAACTGGTTGAACTCGCCGAGCTCGGCGAATGAGCGCTCCCGCCGCGTCCAGCCGAGCCTGCCAGCGCACTCGTACACCGTGCGCGCGCCCTCGCGGACCGCATTCTCCGTGGCGGCCAACCTGCGCTCGTGATGCTCCAGCAGCTCACCCACCCGCTGGTGCACGCTGTCGCCGACCGGACCGTGTGCCGGAAGCAGCCGCATGTCGGGGTAGTCACGCAGCAACGCAAGCGAGTCCAGGTAGTCGCTGAGTGGGGAGCGGGCCATGGCCCGCTCGAAGCCGATCGAGGGAGTGATGTGGGGAAGCACGTGATCGCCGCTGAACAGCAAGCCGGCTTCGGGGTCGCGATACACCACGTGCCCCCTGGTGTGGCCGGGGGTTGGCACGGCGTGCAGCACGCGCTTGTTCAGCTCGATATCGGTCGTGCCGCTGAGCCACTCATCCGGCCAGTCGTAAACCTGCCGGACCTCGTCGGGATCGTAGCCGGAGCCGAACCGCTCCATCCACTCGGCCACGCCCCAGCGCAGCGGCTCGCCGAACCGGTCGTCGTACTCGTGCCGCAGCATCAGTTCGAGCGAGTGGCGCTCCCCCTGTCCCAGCGCGATCGGCGTGCCGTACTCGGCGCGCAACGCCACTCCCAGTGTGTAGTGATCGTGATGGATGTGCGTGATGAGGAACCGGCGCACATCGGCGAGCTCGTACCCGATGTCCGACAGCCCGCTGGCGAGCTGCTCGCGTGCCTCGGCGACGTTCCATCCGGTATCGATCAGCACCACACCGTCGGCGTCCTCGATCGCGTAAACGTTCACCGCCCGCAGCCCATCGTTGGGCATCGGCAGTGGGATCCGGTACACGCCGGGAGCGACCTCGTAGGTTCCCGGCTCGGACCACTGCGGCGAGTGTGCTGACATCCTGCCTCCCCTGAGCGCTGGTTCGGCGCCGCTCGGCTAAGCAAGCGCTTTGTCGCCAGGTTACCCGGGTGGTGCTATGACCCAGGTCTCACGCCGCTATCGCGGGCACTGTCAACGCAGCCGGTTGCCGAGTGCGAGCGCCGCAGCGCCGAGCACGGCCAGCGCGAGCACCGGCAGCGCCACCGCCCACGGGGCACGGTCGGCATACGGCAGGGCTTCGCCGAGCAACCGTCCCCACTCCGGGGCAGGCGGCTGTGCACCGAGCCCGAGAAAGCCGAGCGAGGCCAACGCCAACGCGATCGCGGGCAACCGCACGAGCGAGTGGCGCAGCAGTGGCGGCAGCACGGCTGGCAGCACATGCCGGGTCAGCAGCCACGTCTTCCCTGCCCCAACGGCACGCGCGCCGTCCAGGTGCGGCGCAGCCAGGTGTTCTGCCACCAGCAGCTGCGCGTGCCTGGCCAGCGGTGCCCACACGACGCACCCGACGGCCAGCGCCGCGCTGAACGTCCCAGGACCGGCCACCGCCGCGACCACCAGCCCGGCCATCACCGGCGGCACCGCGTTGACGACATCGACCAAACCACCGCCCCGGCGCGGGTTGAGCAACCCGACCGCGAGGCCGATCGCCAGCGTCGCCGCGGTGACCGCCACCGCGACCCCGACGGTATGCAGCGCACCGTGTCCCAGCCTGGCGAGGAGATCACGCCCGAGCGCGTCGGTACCGAACGGGTGCGCCATCGACGGCGGCTCGAGCCGGGCTGCCAGATTCACCGTGTCGGGATCGGTCGTCAAGGCGATCACGACGGCCGCGCCGAGCGCCGCGACCAGCCCGGACGCGGCGAGGCCACCGCGCAGTCGCCCGCGAGGCAAGGGCTGTGCCGCGGTGAGCGCCGCCGTGTCCAGCGCAGGCCCGAGCAGGACACGCTGTGCCCGTTCACCGAGCGTCCCGGTGATCACCCCGATCGCCAGCAACACCAGCAGGCAGGCCTGTACCACGGGCAGATCCTGGGCGAGTGCGGCATCGGCGGCCAGGCGACCGATCCCGGGCACCGCGAACACGACTTCAACGGCGACGGCACCACCGAGCAGGCCCGCGAAGATCAGCCCGAGCTGACCACAGACCACCGCGAGGGCGCGGCGCAGTACAGCCGGAGCGAGCCGTGCCGGGGTGATTCCCGCTGCTCGCCACGTCCGTACCCAGGGCTCGCCGAACACTGCGCGCACCGAGTCGACGGTGATCGTGCCGAGGATCGCGCCGGTGGGCACCCCCAACGCGATCGCGGGCAGCACGGCGTGGACAGGCCCGTCCCAGCCCGCAGTCGGCAACGCCGCCAGCGGCACTGCGACGGCCACGACCAGGATCGAAGCCAGCAGGAACTCGGGAACGGCTGCCAGCGCGGCTGGCACCGTGGAGCGCGCGGCACCGTGATCGCCGGTGACGCCCCTGAGCAACGGCCGGGTCGCGAACGCCGCTGCGAGCATGGCCGCGACCGCCACCGCAGCCGCGGCCAGTGTGAGCGACACGCCCAGCGCGGCGACCAGCTGCGGCGCGATGGGTTGCCCCGAAACCCACGAGGTGCCCGGATCGCCTCGCGCCAGCCCGGCCAGCCACTCGAGCAGGAACCGGACGGGGCCGTCGTCGAGCCCGAGCTCCGACCGCACCGACTCCAGCGCGGCGTCATCGGGCTCTCGCTCGGCCGCCCTTGCCCGCAACACAGCCAGCGCCGGATCGCGTCCCGCCAGCAGTGGAAGCAAGCCGATTCCCACGGTGACGGCGAGCACCGTGACGATCAGCCGCAGCCCGCGGGTGGCCGCCCGGCCCCCTGCGGCGACGGTCGAGCTCATTCGAGTGTGGTCTCCCCCGTCACCAGGAGGCGCTCGTGTGGATCCTCGGCGATGCCGGTGACACCGTCTGCCACGCCGATGCGCGCGCGTTCGTGCGCGATCGGGACGATCAGGTCATCGCCCAGGATCGCGCGCTCCACCCGCAACGCGGCGTCCTGCCGCTCGTCTACGGCCTCCCGTGTGGCCGCCTCGGCGACCTCGGCATCCACATCGGAGTCGCACACCCGCGAGAGGTTGTAGCTTCCGGCGCAGGTGAAGTCACTGGCCAGATAACTGACCGGATCACCGGTGTCCAGGAGGTACGAGCGGGAGCCGATGACGAGGTCGAAAGCGCCGTCGAGCAGGTCGACTTCGAGCTCACTGTACTCGCGCACCACCTGACTCACCTCGAACCCTTCCCGCCGCAACCGGTCGCCGATCGCGGTCGCCAGCTCGGGTAGCTCGGCGCGATCGCTGTAAGTCGCCAGCGTGAGCTCCTCGCCGTCCGCCGATCCCGGCCGGGTCCGCTCTGGTAGCTCACGGTCCGCCGCCCACGGACTCGCGTCACCGAACAGGCCTGCGGCGGGGTCGGCAGTGCCCTCGAAGATCGACGAGGTCAGCTCCTCGGCATCCACCGCCTGCCGCACGGCCGCTCGCAAGCCCGCATCGGCCATCGGCCCGTCGGCGGTGTTCGGGTACAGCGACACCACCCGGGGCAGCTGGACCTCGACGAGCTCGGCCTCACCGAGCGCCTGTGCCTGCGCCACCGGCAAGGCGTCGGCGACATCCAGCTCGCCCGCGCGTACCCCGGCCGCGCGGGTGGCGCCGTCCGGAACGAACCGCGCCTCGATACCGTCGAGTGCCGGGCGGCCGCGCCAGTGCTCCTCGTGCGCGACGAGGGTGGCGCGTTCGACGCCGTCGAACTCGTCGATCACGAACGGGCCGGTACCGGCCCCGACCGGATCGACGCGCTCGCCACGGTACGCCGACGGTGCCAGGATCGCCAGGTTGGGCGAGGACAGCCGCCGTGGCAGGATCGGATCGGGTTCCCCTGTCGACACTTCTAGAATGAGATCGTCCACAACGGATACCGATAGTTCGATTCCCTTCAATGCCCGGGGGATCGGGCTGGCCTCACTCGCCCGTAGCAGGGAGTTCGCCGCGTGTTCCGCGGTCAACGGCGTACTGTCGTGAAAGGTCACACCGTCGCGAAGGGTGAACCGCCAGGTACGGTCGGCGACTCGTTCCCAGTCCTCTGCGAGCGCGGGTACCGGCTCACCCGCGCCGTCGAGGTGCGCAACGGGCTCGACAACCCCGAGTCGGGACAGCAACACCGCGTCGTCGCCGTACGGGGACAGTCCCTGCGCAGGCGGGAACGCCAACCCGACGCTGAGCTGCCCGCCATCCCCGGCATCGATACCGTCCCCACCTGATGGGGCGCCGAAACACGCGGTGGCCTGGAGCGTCACGAGCAGCGCAGCCACGGCCAGCGGGCTGGTCCGCGAGCGGGATCGCGATCGTGTCATCAGGGCGTGCCCTCCGTGGTCGACTGCAGGCTACCCGGCGCCCGACGACGTGGCGGCTGCCAGCGATCGACGCCGGGACACCCAGCCCATCACGACCGCGCTCGCCACCGGTACAGCCGTCAGCGCCAGCCACGGTGTCACCGCCACGGCACCGGACCCGTCCCCGAGCTCCAGCAGCGCGCCGGTCGTGGTGCTGCCTCCGAGCACGGCGAGTCCGCCGACCGAGTGCAGGATGCCGAAGTAGGCGCCGAGCCGCCGTTCGGAGGCCAGCCGGGGCACGGCGTCCTTGGCCAGGGGAACCGCGAGCATCTGGCCGAGAGTCAGCAGCACCACCATCGCTATCGCGGGTACCACCGCGCCGATGCCGGCAGGCGGGAACAGGGCAGCCACGGCCACCACGGCGAATGCCGCGGCCATGCAGACGAAACCCGCGACAATGCCCCTGCTCGCACCGAGCACGCGCCGTGCCCACGCGGTGGTCGGTAGCTGGCCGAGCACGACCATCAGCGAGGACAGCGCGAACAGCCAGCCGAGCGCCGCCTCGCTGCCCGTGGCACGGTGCAGCTCAGCAGGCAGCGCCAGGTACAGCTGGTTGTAGCTGACCAGGTAACCGGCATAACCTGCCGCGAAGACGAGGAAGGCGCGGTTGCCGAGCACCACGCGCCAGCCTGCGAGTACGGGTTCGGCGGCGTGCGGCGCACCGTGGTGGGGCAGCCACTTCAGGTGCACCAGCCCGACCGCAACGAAGACGGCGGCGGCGACGACGCATACGACCTGGAAATCCGCCAGCAGCAACACCGCTCCCAGCACCGGTCCGACGACAGCACCGACCTCGCTGGCCACGGCGAACAGTGCGAACACGTCGGACCGGTGCGCGCTACCGTCCCGGTCGGTACTGCCCGCCTCGTGCGCGAGCAGCGACTCCACCGCCGGGGAGAACAGCGCCGCAGCGAATCCGGTCAACAACGCCCCTGCCACGATTCCCGGGACCGACTCCACCTGTCCGAGCAGCAGGAATCCGAGCACCCGGAGACCGCATCCCGCGAGAATGACCGGTTTGGCACCGAAACGGTCGGCCAGCATGCCACCGAGAAAGAACAGCCCCTGCTGGCTGAAGGTGCGCAATCCGAGCACCAACCCGACCAGCCAGCCGGCCAACGCGAGATCACCGACCAGGTAGCCGAACAGGTACGGCACCACGAGGTAGAAGCCGATGTTGAACACCAGCTGGCTGAGAACCAACAACCGGATCACGCCAGGCAGCCTGCCGATCTCGGCGAGCAGCGACCAGCGCGACCGGACGCGCCGTACCGTCCCGGTCACGTATCCCCCTCACGGCCAGGGTGTGCCACCAGCACCGAGTTGACGATGTCGGTGTAGGGATGCACCTCGAGGGCGACCCGGAGCCCGGTGAGGTCCTCTGCCCGTACCTGCGGGTAGAGCAGCCTGCGCATCCGCACCGCCGACCGCACGAGCACCAGCGCGTCGTCATGCAGCAGCCTGGCCAGCAGTCCGCTGATGGTTCGCTTGGCCGTGGCGTCCTGCCCGGCGAGCGCGGCGAGTACCACGACGTCGCAGCGGCCCAGCCCGGCGTCGAGCAGGATGCTCGCACTGGATGGTTGTTCCAGGTCGGCTCGCACCCCTGCGGCGACCCGTGGCACGCCGAGCGCGGTGGCTACCGCGTCCCCCAGCCCGAGGCTGCCCACGTCGCGATCCACGTGTAGCACCTCGGCCCCGAAATCCTCGGCGAGAATCAGGCCGGTAAGCGGCAGCGGCCCGGAACCGAGCACGGCCACCCTCGCAGGCCACGGCCGGGACATCGCCGTGACCATCCCCAGCTCCATGCGCACCAGATCGCGGTAGTTGTCCAGGTACGGGAACCGATCCAGCTCCGCGCGCGGATCATCGGACTCGACGATGCGGCGCGCCCAGTGGGCTTCCAGAGCGGACTCGCCTGAGGCGCACAGGCCCTGCAACGCGGGCGCGTGAGCGTCCAGCCCCGACATGGCCGCTTCGGCCACCACCGGCGGGGTAGCGCAGCACAACTCGACGAGCTCGGTGAACAGCGCGTCCACAGTGTCACACGGTCGTAGGTCGCCCAGCGATTCCAGCTGCGCTCGCAACTCCCCCACCCGATGTGCCAGCGCGCTCGACCCCGTCACTTCGCCTCAACTCCTTCCCTCTCGCCGCCACACGACCGAGTTAAATGGAAACGATTTTCATTAGCGTACTTGATGGCAGCTGGGCTCGGAACACGGGTGCCGTGGCACGTCGCGGCGGGAGCCGATCGTCTACGCTGAGAGGGAGACCGACCCACAGCAGGCCACCGACGAGTAGCGAGCGATGACCGACGGAAACGACCGACCGCATCCCGGACCCGGCCCCGACCACGAGCGCGGTGAGGGCGGCATGTCACCGATGCCCCCGGACCGCGGGGCGGGGGGCGGCAGCCAGTGGCCCGACCTGAGTACTTTCCGCCCGGGTGTGATCCCCCTCTGCCCGCTACGGCTCGGCGAGATTTTCGGGGGAGCGCTGCGCACGCTGCGCGCGTACCCGCTGGTGCTGTTCGGCGTCTCGTTTCTCGCGGTCGGCCTCAGCCAGCTCCTCGCGCTCGCGCTCACCTGGTCGCGCGTGCAGGATGCCGAAGCGATCACGGCGAACGCCGACGAGCTCAGCCCGGAACAGGCCCAGGCCCTGCTGGCCGAGGCGATGACGGTCATCGGGATCACCCTCGGCCTGGCGATGCTGGCTCAGCTGTTCGTCACCGGTATCGCCACGATCGTCGCGAGCAAGGCGGTGCTCGGCCAGCCGGTGACCCTCGCCACGGCATGGATCGAGCTCAAACCGCGGCTGCTGCCGCTGATCGGGCTGACCATCCTGGTCGGCGCGCTCGTCTTCGCAGGTGCGATGCTGCTGCTCATTCCCGGCATCTGGGCCTACGTCGTGCTGGCGCTGGCCGCGCCAGCGCTGGTGCTGGAGCGCGCCCCCGTGGTGCGGGCGATGCGCCGCTCCTGGGACCTCGTGCTGCACTCGTGGTGGCGCATCTTCGGGATCCTGGTTCTGGCCGGGCTCATCGCTTTCGGCATCAGTGTCGTGGTCTCCATGCCGTTCGAGATCATCGGCGGCGGCGCCGACGCAGGCACCACAGCCGGTGAGCAGGCCGTGATGTCCACACTGGGCGCGGTGCTGGCCGGCACGATCGCCTACCCGTTCATCGCCACCGTGCACGCGCTGATCTACATCGATCGCCGGATCCGCACCGAGGGCCTGGCCGTCGAGCTGGCGCGTGCTGCCGGGATGGCGCCACCCGACGCGGGCCCGCCCGGCACACCACACTCCTGGTAAGCAGGCCCACCCCGGCTGCCCCGGCCAACGCGGCTACGCGATATACGCGACTGCGCGGGGCTACCGGGGGCCGAGCCGCGCGCCGAGCGTGACCAGCCGCTGGTACGCCGAGCCCAGCACCCGCGCCATCACATCGATCACGTACGCGTCCGGCCCGACGAGGATCTTGGCCTGGTTGCGCCGCACGCCCCGCAGGATGCGGTCGGCCGCACCTTCCGGCGATGTGCGGGCGATCCGGTCGAACAGCGCGGAGAGCTCGTCAGTGTCCAGCCCGTCAGCCGCGCGGGCGTTGCGCGCGATATTGGTCTTGATCCCTCCGGGGTGCACACAGCTCACTCCGACCGGGTGCTTGTCGAGCCGCATCTCCTGACGCAGCGCCTCGGTGAACCCCCGCACCGCGAACTTGGTGGCGTTGTAAGCACTCTGGCTCGGCACCGCGATCAACCCGAACACGCTGGACACGTTGACCAGGTGACCATCTCCGGAGGCGATGAGGTGCGGCAGGAAGGCCTTCGTGCCGTGCACCACGCCCCAGAAGTTGATGCCGACGATCCAATCGAGATCATCCCAGCTCATCTCGGCCACGTTGGCCGTCAACGCCACTCCCGCGTTGTTGACCACGAGATTGACCGTGCCGAACTCCGCGGCGACCTCGCCCGCGTAGGCGTTCATCGCCGCGCGGTCGGCCACATCGAGCACGTCGTGACGCACCGTGGCGCCTTCCTTCTCGCACAACGCGGCAGTGGAAGCCACAGCGACAGCGTTGACGTCCGACAGCGCCAGACGTGCTCCCTGCGTGGCCAGCCGCACAGCCAATGCCCTGCCGATACCCGAGCCCGCACCGGTGACTACGGCCACCTTCGTCGAGAATTCCTTCACCTCGCTGCCACGCTCCTCACGCTCGCCTGGTCACCGGACCGCCCCACAGTAACTTACTATGAGTAAGAAAGCTAGTGTTTCTTGCCCGCACGGCGCATCATGGAGGTGTGAGAACACGTCACCGATTCACCGACCGAGGGGAGGCGGGTCGGCTGCTGGGGGCAGCGCTCGCCAGGCAGCACTGGAACGACCCGGTCGTGCTGGGGCTGGCCCGCGGCGGCGTACCCGTCGCAGCGGGAGTAGCCGACGCGCTCGGCGCACCCCTCGACGTGATGGTGGCCCG
Source organism: Haloechinothrix sp. LS1_15 (assembly GCF_033042135.1). NCBI lineage: Bacteria > Bacillati > Actinomycetota > Actinomycetes > Pseudonocardiales > Pseudonocardiaceae > Haloechinothrix > Haloechinothrix sp. LS1_15. The sequence continues at coordinate 282,985 of NZ_WBXM01000005.1, forward strand.
CAAGATCGGCGCCCCCACACAGCCGGAGCTGGCCATCGGCGCGGTCACCGCTGATGGTGCCTACCTCTACGACCCGGAGTCGATCACGGCGTTCGGCCTGCGGCCCGAGCAGCTCGAGCACCGCAAGGACGCCGAGGCCGCGGAGGCACGCCGCAGGCAAGCCGCCTACCGCCAGGATGCGCCCCCTGCGATCGGCGGGTGTGACACGGTCCTCGTCGACGACGGGCTGGCGACCGGCCTGACCGCAATCGCGGCGGTACGGACGCTGCGCCGATACGAGCCGCTGTCGGTCACCGTGGCGGTGCCTGTGGCCTCACCGTCGGCACGCTCCAGGGTGGCGGGCGAGGCCGACGTCGCCTACGCGCTACACGAACCGGCATCGTTCCAAGCCGTCGGCCAGTGGTATCGCGACTTCCGGCAGGTCGAAGACGCCGAGGTACGCGAGATCCTGCGGGAACGCTCCGGCAGCGGCGCCTGACCGGCAGGCTGCGCGCCGACCGTGCCTGGCTCGGTGCCAGGTTCATCCACGCGCAGGCAACACCCGGCCGGTCACGGCGCCGAGACCGATCCGCCTGCCCGCAGGCCCCGGGGCCGTCGCGGAGATGGACACCTCGTCTCCGTCGTTGAGGTAGCCGCGCTGCGAACCGTCGCCCAGCAACACCAGGTCGCTGCCGTCCCAGCTCAGCTCGAGCATGCAACCCCGCTGGTTCGGTTCCGCACCGCTGACGGTACCCGAGGCGATGAGGTCGCCGCGGCGCAGCGCGGCGCCGTTGATCGTCAGGTGAGCCAGCTGCTGGGCGGGCGTCCAGTACATCGTGGAGTAGGCAGGCTGCGATATCGGGTACCCGTTCAGGCGTACCGTCAGCTCCAGGTCGAGACCCCAGCGCGGTGCCGAACGCAGGTACGGCAACGGCTCGACATCGGAACCCGGCGCGGGTAACCAGGCATGGTCGAGGGCATCGAGCGGTACGACCCACGGGGAGATCGAGGTGGCGAATGACTTGCCGAGGAACGGGCCGAGCGGCCGGTACTCCCACGCCTGGATATCACGGGCCGACCAGTCGTTGACCAGGCACAGGCCGAAGACGTGCTCGGCGAAATCGGCCACCGGTACCGGTCGTTCCCGCTGGCTTCCCACACCGACCACGAAACCCACTTCCGCCTCGAAGTCCATCTTGCGGGTGGCGCCGAACGACGGGGACCCTCCCTCACCTTGACCGCGCTGGCCGCGCGGCCGCTCGATCGGCGTGCCCGACGGGACGATCGTGCCTGCCCTGCCGTGGTAAGCCAGCGGAACGTGTCTCCAGTTCGGCGGCAGCGACTCGACACCGGGCCGGAACATCCGCCCCACGTTACGCGCGTGATGCTCGCTGGAGTAGAAATCCACGAAGTCGGCCACCGTGAACGGCCGGTGCAGTTCGACATCCGCACGCGAGATCAGGTTGGCCAGCACGACCGGGCGGTAGCCGGGATCGTGGAGCCACTCGATCACCCGACGCCGTACCGAGCGCCACATCCGCGGGCCCGCCGCCAGCAGCGGATCGAGCACCGGAGCGTCGACCACCGCGGCGAACTCCTCGCCAAGGCGGCCAGCCGCGCCCGCGAGGTCGAGCACGCGGTCGGCGACCGCGACGCCGATACGGCGCGCCCCCGCCTCCCCTCGTTTCGGCTGAGAGAACACACCGTACGGCAACGTATCCGTACCGAACTCGGCACCGTCCGGTACCGTCAACCAGCACTCGTCGCTCACCGGCCCACCTCGTCACGGCGCGCACCGCGCGGGAACGCACTGCGGGAACGCACTGCCCGCTCCCCGTTCCAGCGTGCCACGACCGAGGGGGTCGCGGTGGTTCACGCTGTCAGCTTCGGTAGCACCTCGCGTCCGAACACCTCCAGCCACTCCTGCTGGTTGCGCCCTACGTTGTGCAGATAGATCCGGTTGAAACCGGCGTCGATGAACGACTGCAGCGCGGCGCGGTGCTCGTCTGGGTCGGCGGAGACCACCATGCGACCCGCGAAGTCCTCGCGCCGTACCAGCCTGGCCATCTGCTCGAAATCGAACGGCGAGCGGACGTCGGCCTTGGGGAACTTCATGCCACCGTTGGGCCACTGCTCGATCGCGTTCGCCCATGCCTGCTCGTCGGTCGCCGCCCAGGACAGGTGCACCTGCAGCAGTTTCGGCATCGCGTCCGGGTCCTTGCCCGCCTGGCGTGCCCCCTGACCGAACCGCTCCAGAATCCCCGCCAGCTTGTCCAGCGAAGCACCCGGGGTGATGAGCCCATCAGCCAGCTCACCCGCCTTGCGTGAGGTGTACGGACCAGCGGCGGCGACGTACACAGGTGGCGGCGCGTCGGGCATGGTCCACAACCGCATGGTATGCAGCTTGAAGAACTCGCCTGCGTGCTTGACATCCCCTCCGGTGAACAGCTTCCTGATCACCTGGAGAGCCTCGAACATCCGGCGAACCCGCTCCGGCGCCTCCGGCCAGTAACCAGCCAGCATGTGCTCGTTGAGCGCCTCTCCCGAACCGATACCGAGCCAGCTGCGTCCCGGGTACATCGCTTCGATGGTCGCCGCCGCCTGCGCGACCAGCGCCGGGTGGAACCGGAAGGACGGGCACGTCACGCCCGGCCCGAAGTCGCCTTCGGTACGCTCGCCGATCGCGCTAAGCACGCTCCAGACGAACGACGCCTCCCCCTGGGCGGGGACCCAGGGCTGGACGTGATCGGCGGCCATCTGGCCGCGAAACCCGTGGCGTTCCGCCAGCTCTGCCAGCTCCACCGACTCACGCGGCCCGAACTGCTCCAACGCCGCCGCGATCCCGATCTGCACCTCAGTCACGAGCCGCTCCACTCCTTCCGCTCGGCGCCGCGGTCCGCTGTCGTGGTCAACCTACCGCGTGAGAAGGACCACGAGCCCGCCCGACCGCTCCGGCGTGCGCAGTTTCCCACTTCCGACCAGGGGCGCACCGGGAATGTGATCCACTAGACACCGGTCGCGCGCCCGTTCGGCGGCGGCCTCGCGCCCGTGGCGGGCCGACGGCGAACCGCGTGCGGTCGCCGAACCACGTGCCAGCCGGGGTGGTTCTATCGCGATCACTACCGCTCGTTTACCCGTGGCGCAGCTCGGGTACGCGAGGGGGCGGCACCCTGTGAATCGACCACCCGATCGGAGCAGTGACGTACCGCGACGGCCCCCGGATGCGGAGGGTGATCACATGAAGTTGGCGTTCCTGCAGGAGATCTACGACTACGAGGGTCCGTTCGCAACCGTGTACCTGGACACCTCGGCCGAGTCCGAGGACGCGGGCAAGGCCCTCGAACTACGCTGGTGCGGGGCGCGCGAATCGCTGAGCAGGCGGGGAGCGGGCGAGGCGGACCTGCGAGCCCTCGAGTCCGCGGTCGCCTCGCACGAATCCCGTACCGGAAGACGCGGCCAGGTACTCGTCGCGGCCGAGGGCTCGGTGGTGTTCAGCGACGAGCTACCGGAGCCGCCGGAGCACTTCCCCTCCGATGCGGGAGTGTCCTTCGGCCGGCTCCCTCATCTGCTGCCCTACCTCGCCATGCGCCAGGCTCGCATCCCCCATGTGGTGGCCGTGGTCGATCGTCTCGGTGCCGACCTGACGATCGTGCAGGCGAACCAGCACGTCATGCGCTCGTCCGTCGACGGTGACGACAATCCGCACCACAAGAGTCACGCTGCTGGGCAGGGTGACGAGAAGCGACACCACCAGCGCGTCGAGGAACGGTGGAAGGCGAACGCCAAGCTGATCGCCGACGAGATCACGCGCCGCGTGCGGGAGTACCGCGCGGAGGTCGTCGTCCTCGCAGGCGACGTCGAGCAGCGCAAGCTCGTCGGCGATCAGCTAGAGGCCCACGTGCGGGAGCTGGTCATCGCGACCGCAGCGGGTCACCGGCGGCGCGGGGCACTCGACGCACCGTTACGAGAGGAGATCGCCGAGGCGGTCGACACGACACTGCAACAGCGTGTCGACCGGGCCGTCGTCGAGTTCGAGAAGGAGCGCGGCAACCGGGCACACGTCGCGGAAGGGTGGCAGGAAACGGTCGACGCGCTGCTTCACGGGCAGGTCCGAGCCCTGCTGTGGAGCCGGGAAGCCTACGGGTTGGCAGACCACGGCATGCTGTCGATCGGTTCGGAGCCCAACCACGTCGCTTTCGAGGACGCGACACTGGTCGCTCTCGGCGCGGCATGGGTCGAGCACGTAGCCGCCGAGGATGCCCTCATCCGGGCGGCCTCCTGCACCGGGGCCGATCTCGTCCTGCCCGCACCACGGGAGGTCGAGCTCGCCGATGGGGTCGGGGCCGTGCTGCGGTACGCGGACAGCACCCGGTGACCCCGCCGACCAACGCTCACACGTTACGCCGGTACTGCCCGCCGACCTCGAAGAACGTCTCGGTGATCTGCTCGAGGGTGCACACCCGTGCCGCGTCCATCAGCACATCGAAAACGTTCTCGCCCGCGGTGGCCGCCTCGCGCAGCGCCTTGAGTGCCTGCTCGGCCTCGGCCGCGTGCCGTTCGCGGAACCGGGCGGTGCGCTCCAGCTGCGACCGCTTCTCCTCCTCGGTGGCGCGTGCGAGTTCGACCTCGGCTTCAGCCTCGGACTCGCCACTCGGATCGAGGAAGGTGTTCACTCCGATGATCGGCAGTTCGCCGTCGTGTTTGAGCCGTTCGTAGGTCATGGACTCGTCCTGGATCTTGCCGCGCTGGTAGCCGTTCTCCATGGCGCCCAGCACGCCACCGCGCTCGGAGATCCGCTCGAACTCCGCGAGTACCGCTTCCTCGACCAGGTCGGTCAGCTCGTCGACGATGAACGCTCCCTGCAGGGGATTCTCGTTCTTGGCCAGTCCCCATTCCTTGCTGATGATCATCTGGATGGCCAGCGCGCGCCGCACCGAGCTCTCGGTCGGAGTGGTGATCGCCTCGTCGTAGGCGTTGGTGTGCAGCGAGTTGGCGTTGTCGTACAGCGCGCACAACGCCTGCAGGGTCGTGCGGATGTCGTTGAAGCTCATCTCCTGTGCGTGCAGTGACCGGCCGGAGGTCTGCACGTGGTATTTCAACTTCTGTGAGCGCTCGTTCGCACCGTAACGCTCGCGCATGGCGACGGCCCAAATCCGTCGGGCAACACGACCGATCACAGTGTATTCGGCATCCATGCCGTTGGAGAAAAAGAACGACAGGTTCGGCGCGAAATCATCGATATGCATGCCTCGGGCCAGGTACGACTCCACATAGGTGAAGCCGTTGGCCAGCGTGAACGCCAGCTGCGTGATCGGATTGGCGCCCGCCTCGGCAATATGGTAGCCGGAGATCGAGACCGAGTAGAAGTTCCGCACGTCGTGGGCGATGAACCACTCCTGGATATCGGCCATCATCCGCAGCGAGAACTCGGTGGAGAAGATACAGGTGTTCTGCCCCTGATCCTCCTTGAGGATATCTGCCTGCACCGTGCCCCTGACGCTACGCAGCGCCATGGCACGCAGTTCGGCGGCCTCCTCTTCGGTGGGATCCCTGCCCTGTTCGTCACGGAACGCGTCGAAACGCTGGTCGATCGCGGTGTTGAGGAAGAACGCCAGGATCGCCGGGGCAGGCCCGTTGATGGTCATCGACACCGAGGTCGATGGCGAGGTGAGGTCGAATCCGTCGTACAGCGCCTTCATGTCGTCCAACGTCGCGATCGACACCCCAGATGTGCCGATCTTGCCGTACACGTCCGGCTTGGTGGACGGATCGTGACCGTAGAGGGTCACCGAATCGAACGCCGTGGACAGCCGGTGTGCCTCCGATTCGGAGGAGAGGTACTTGAAGCGGCGGTTGGTTCGGAACGGGTCACCCTCGCCCGCGAACATCCGAGCCGGGTCCTCGCCTTCCCGCTTGAACGGGAATACCCCTGCGGTGAACGGGAAGTAGCCGGGCAGGTTCTCCCTGCGCAGGAACGACAACAGGTCGCCACGGTCCCGGTAACGCGGCAGCGCCACCCGCGAGACCTTGCTGCCGGAGAGGGTCTCCCGCCAGAGGTCGTTGCGCAGTTCCCTGTCCCGGACACGCACCACCAGCTCGTCACCGCTGTAGTCGGACTTCCGCTGCGGCCACTCGTCGAGCAGCCGTGCGGACTCCCCGCTCACCCTGCCGCGCGCCGTCTCGATGAGCCGCTCGATCGCGGAGGTGTCGGCGGAGTCATCGGCCAGTGCGTCGCGGGCAGCACCGAGTTGGTCGAGATGCCGCACCACGTCCGCCTGCTCCCGGGTGTGTTCGTGATAAGCACGCACGGTCGCGGCGATATCGGCGAGGTAGCTCGCCCGCGTGGCGGGGATAACCGTGTCCAGGTCGGTGGAGACCTTGCCCGACACGGCGGGCAGCGTCCCGGCGGATACGCTCAACCCACGTTCGGCCAGCTCGTCCCGGAGAAACTGGTACAGGGCGGTAACGCCGTCGTCGTTGAACCGCGCCGCGCTGGTACCGAAGACGGGCATGTCCTCGGGGGAAGCACCGAACGCCTCCCGGTTGCGGATCAGCTGACGGGAAACGTCCCTTCTGGCGTCCTCCGCCCCTCTGCGCTCGAACTTGTTGATCGCCACGGCCGCGGCGAAGTCCAGCATGTCGATCTTTTCCAGCTGTGAGGCCGCGCCGAACTCGGGCGTCATCACATACAGCGGCACATCGACGTGGTCGACGATGCCCGCATCCCCCTGCCCGATACCGGGGGTTTCCACGATCACCAGGTCGTAGCCTGCCGCCTGGCAGCCGCGGATGGCGTCGGTGAGCCCCGTCGGGATCTCCCCTGCGGTACCGCGCGTGGCCATAGACCGGAAGTACACCGGCCCGAAGTCCGCGGCGGGGCCGGCAGGTCCCGCCGCGGCGCGGCCCGCACCAGCCGACCAGGGCCCGAGCGAGTTCACCCGGATACGGTCGCCGAGCAACGCACCACCTCCCCGCCTGCGCGAGGGGTCGACCGCCAGGACGGCGATGCGCAGCTTGTCCTCCTGATCGAGACGGAATCGGCGGAGCAGCTCGTCGGTCAGCGAGGACTTCCCCGAGCCACCCGTACCGGTGATCCCCAGCACCGGGACCTGGCGTGTCCGAGCGGCGCGCTCGATGGCATCCCGCCAGTCATCGGGCAACACGTCGCCTTCCATCATGCTGATGGCCCGTGCCAACGTCGGGACGTCGCCTGCGAGGAGCTGGTCGACCGATCCGACCTGCCGGGCGGTCAGGTCCCGGTCACACTCGGCGATCATAGTGTTGATCATGCCGGGCAGCCCCATGCGCTGCCCGTCAGCGGGCGAGAAGATGCGTGCGACCCCCCTGGAGTGCAGCAGCTCGATCTCCTCGTCGACGATCACGCCGCCGCCACCGCCGTATACCCGGATATGGTCCGCGCCCCGCTCCCTCAGCAGTTCGACCAGGTAGGTGAAGTACTCGACGTGCCCACCCTGGTAGGCCGACACCGCGACGCCGTGCACGTCCTCGGAGATCGCAGCGGTCACGACCTCGTCCACCGAGCGGTTGTGCCCCAGGTGGACGACCTCGGCACCCTGCGACTGGAGGATGCGCCGCATGATGTTGATCGACGCGTCATGGCCGTCGAACAGGCTGGACGCGGTGACGAACCTGACGGGATTCACCGGGTGGTGCAGTTGGGCGGTCATACTCTCAAAATACTAGGACTTCCAACTATTTTGGAAGCGCCCACGCGTTGTGGTCTACGCAATACTCCGGCCACCCACCGAGGTGACAGCCCGGTCGGTGCCCGTCGCCCCAGCTCGCGGCCTCCGGCCTCACCTGCCCGCGTTCGCGATCCGGTGACACGCCCCCGGCTGTGCGCCGTGCGGACGCGCACCGCACACCCGGCTCACCGCGCGCCCTGGTTGCGCGCCACCCACTGCTTCATGGCGTACTCCACCAGCGTGATGAGCGTCTGCTTCGTCGATTCCCGTCCCCGCGCGTCACAACGAACGATCGGCACCGAGGGGTCGACAGCCAACGCCTCACGCACATCCTCGATCTCGTGATGCAGCACCCCGTCGAACGTGTTGATCCCGACGATATACGGCAGGCCGCGATCTTCGAAGAAGTCCACCGGCGCGAACGAGTCCGCCAGCCTCCGGGTGTCGGCCAGGACCACGGCACCGATGGCACCGCGCACCAGGTCGTCCCACATGAACCAGAACCGTTGCTGCCCGGGGGTGCCGAACAGGTAAAGGATGAGGTCCTCGTCGAGCGATACGCGGCCGAAGTCCATCGCCACCGTCGTGGCCTTTTTGTCCGGTGTGGCAGCCAGGTCGTCGATGCCGGTACTGGCGTCGGTCATCATCGCCTCGGTGGTCAGCGGCACGATCTCCGAAACCGAACCGACGAACGTCGTCTTGCCTGCACCGAAACCACCGGCAACGACGATCTTCGCCGAGGTCATGGTCGACGAGTCGGACTGCTGCTTGGTCAACTCGTATGCCGGGTTCGTCACGGCTGGATCCCCCCAATACGGCGGACAACGCTGGTGGTCCCCGTGCTCCCGTGCGGATCGGGCACCGCCCTGCGGGCAGCGGTTGCCGGAACAGGCCGGCGACCACCGAGCGGGGGCGAACACGAGCACGTCAAGCAGCCACCCGGGTGCCGCACCCGGACATCGCGTGCGCCACGGTGACCCTCACTATCCAACCACCCCGGCACGGCGACCAACACCTTCCTAAAGCCGACGGAGTCCACTCAACACCCTTTCCATCAACAGCAGATGCGCCTCGGCGCCATCGGTCCCGGACATCGTCTTATGCACCGTCACGAGGCCGGCATCGGCGGCGTCGGCCACCAGTACCCTAGCCACGCCGAGCGGCATTCGCAGCTGTGCCGCCAGCTCGGCCACCGAGCGCGGTGATGTGCACGCCTCCACGATGGTGCGATGCTCGATCCTGTCCCACGCCTCCACGGCCAGGGCGCCGTCTCTCGCCGAAACCATAGTCTCCAGCTCCAGCGGGTACTTCGCCCTGGTCCGGCCACCGGTCAGCATGTAAGGACGGACCATAGCGGCACCCTCGCCGTCGGCGGTGGCCCGCCTGCTGAGCGTCGGTATCACCTGCGTCGGTGTGCGCTGTGACAGCGGCTGAGCATGCATCCCCTTGCCCTCCTTGCGCGTGCGATGCAGTCCGCGCCGGCCCGTGGCACCCGCCGGACCGGTCCCCTGCCGCGGCCTGTATGTCATGGCGTCATCCAGCCGACGCGCCGAGCAAGGATCCGCCCGACCCTTGCAACTGTGCGCGGAGCTCGGGGGTCAGGATCTGTCCCACCCGGTCAACCAGCAGCGTCATCTCGTAGGCGACCTGCCCGATGTCGCAGGTGGGTGCCGCGAGTACGGCGAGGCACGATCCGTCGCTGATGGACATCAGCACCATGATGCCGAGCTCCATCTCGACCACGGTCTCGTTCACCGCGCCCGCCTCGAAGCATCTTGCCGCCCCTTGAGTCAGGCTCACCAGGCCGGAGGCCACCGCCGCCAGCTGGTCGGCTCTGTCAAGGGGCAGCCGTGCCGACGAGGTCAGCAACAAGCCGTCCGCCGAGACCACGACCGCGTGCGCAACACCGGGCACGCGCTCGGCGAAATCGTTCACCAGCCAACCGAACTGGTTCTGCTGGGGTTGAGGCGACGTCATGCACCCTCCATCATCTACTCGCACTCTCCATCAACGGGTCCGCTCGGTCGCATGCCGCTCGTCGGCGGCTTCCGGCTCCCGCGGCTGACTGCCGTTCTCCCCCGGCTGGGCCACACTGTTGCGGCCACGTCGGATACCTTGCTGGAAGCTGCTCAACCTGCCCCGCATCGCGTTCGGATCGCGTTCAGGCTGGGTGGCCTGGGACTCCGGCGTGCTGTGCCGTCCCCCGACCGCGCCGCCGATACTGCCCGGTACCAGCTGCTCGCCTCGGCGGCGCCGGGGCAGCCCGGACTCGGTGACCTCGGATGCCGCGCCGGGTGCCGCGGCACCCTGCCCTTCCGGCTGCGCGGGAGCCGATGACGAGGCCGCCGCCTGCGGGGCGGTGCCACCGGCCGCCTCGCCTGGGGCATCCCGCCGCTGATGCCGCTCGGCACGTCCCTTGGACAGGCCGCGCTGGAAGTTGCTCAGCTTCCCGCGCACGTCCTGCGGGTCCCGCGAGGGCAACTCAGCCCGCCCCATCGCCGACCGGCTCGGTACCTGCTCGGCCTGCTCGCCGGCTTCCGGGTTCGCCGGGTTCACCGGGATGGCACTGCCAGGCAGCAGTTGCTCGCCGCGGTTCCTGCGCGGCAGCCCGGCCTCGGTGTAGCTCGACGGCGCCGCACCGGTGACTTCCCTGACGGCCCGCCAGTTGACGTCGGCCGCGAAATCCCAGGTGCTGAGTGCGCCCTCGGCGCCATCGGGAGCGCCGTCGCCACTGTCCTGCCCGCTATCGCGGAACCACACGGACAGCATCTCGTCGAAGATCGGGGTCGTCTCGGGTCGCGACCGCGTGGTGGGCTCGGCGGGCCGGGATTGCTGCGCTTCGGCTGCCGTGGAGTTCCACCAGTCCGACAGCGGCGCGGTTCCGGGACGGAACAGCTCCTCACCGGCAGGCAGAGCGTCGCTGCCCGCCCCGTTGCCCGCAACACCGGCACCGCTCGTACCACCGGTTTCCCGGTCACCATTCTGCTGCCATCGCGCCCCGTTGACCTGTGGTGACCCCACCGGTCCAGTGTCGCCGTCCTGGCCTGCTACCGGTGTGAACAACCCGCCACCTGAGGTCTCCACCTGGGGTTTCCCTGGCACGGTGGCACCACAGGCAGGCGGTGTGCCGTTGACCCGCGGGGACGACGTCGTGTCAGCAGCACCAAGGGCAGCGGTACCCGCACCGCTGGCACCGGGGCGTCTGCGAGGCAGCTCGGCGTGCTCGGACGCCCCGTCCCCGTCACCGATCGCGGGCATCTCCGCAGTGAGCGGTCCACCGCCTGCGCCGATCACCAGCTGCGACGGCACGGCCACGCAGGCACGGACGCCTTCGCTTTCCTTCCCGCCGTGCAACGTGACGCTGAAGCCATGCTTGCTAGCAAGCCTACCCACCACGAACAGGCCCATGCGCCGCGAGGTCACCAGGTCGACAGGCGAACTCGCCTGCATGCGGGCGTTGGCCGCGACGACCTCCTCGGCGTTCATGCCGATGCCGTTGTCCAGCACGTCGATGCTCATCGCGCCGGAATCCAGCACGCAGCTCGCCACCGTGACCTGGGTTTCCGGCGGGGAGAACGCGGTCGCGTTGTCCAGTAGCTCGGCGAGCAGGCGCATCAGATCGCTCGCCGCGTGCCCGACGATCTTCGTGGTCGGCGGCGACTGCACGACCACCCGCTGGTACTGCTCGATCTCCGAGACCGCGGCACGCAGCACGTCAGCGGTACTGACCGGCCGACCCGAGCGCCGCCCGCTCTCGGAGCCGGACAGCACCATGAGGTTCTCGTTGTTGCGCCGCATCCGGGTCGCCAGGTGGTCCAGGTGGAACAGCGTGGCGAGCTGGTCGGCGTCCTCCTCGTCCCGTTCGAGCTGCTCGATCAGCTGTAGCTGCCGCTGCACCAGGCTCTGGCTACGGCGCGACAGGTTGACGAACACGCTGTTGTAGGCGTTGCGCATCGATGCCTGCTCGGCGGCCAGCCGCAACGCCTGCCGATGCACGGCGTCGAAGGCTCGCGCGAGCTCACCGGCCTCGTCCCGCGAGTGCACCGGCACCGGCGTGATCTCGACGACGTCCCCGTTGCTCTCCTGGATCTCCCGGACGGCCTCCGGCAGCCTGCTCTCCGCCACGTGCATCGCGCTGGACCGCAGTTGCCGCAGCGACCGCAGCAAGTGGCGGGTGATGGCGAACACCACCAGCAAGGCCAGTGCGAACGCCAAGCCGAGCAGGGCACCCAGCACGATCACGCCCGAGCGCGCCTCGCTCACCTGGGCAGCCGCCCGGTCGGCCGCGTCACCGTGTAGCTCGGCGGCAACCGTGCCGAGCTGGTTGACGATCCTGCTCGAGCTACTCGTCCACTCGTCGAGCGACAGCTGCTGGATCGCCATCTCCGACGGCGTTCCCAGATCCCCCAGCGCCGCATCGGCCAACCGCTCGCGGGTGGCGAAGCTCGGTCCGCTGACCATGGCGTCGAACTGCTGCCGTTGCTCCGGGGTCGCGGCGGCCTCGAAACCTGCGAGTCGATCGGCGATCCGCACCTCGGCGGTGCGGGCCTGACTCAGCTCGGAGGGCACCAGCGCGCCACTATCGATGCCGTAGGCGATCAGTGCCTGCTGGTAGGAAGCGGCCGCCGCTGCCGCCCGCAGCTCGCCCACCGCGCGCGAGGTACCGCCGATCTCCTCGTCGGGGATGCGCGCGACAGCGGCCGCGTCGAGTTCGGCAAGCGCGTCGGAAAGGGCCGTGTACTCCGCGAGCGCCTGTACCGGGGAAAGCTGCCCAGCGTCGAGTTCGTCACGCAACTCGCCGAGCCTGCCGAGGGCGTTCTCCGCATCGCGCACGGCTGAGCTCATACCACCGTCGACCCCGCTCACCGCTCCCGCGGCGTCACGCACCGGCGCCAGCTGCTCGTCGACCGCTGCCTGTGCCTCGGCCACCGGATCCTCGTCCGCCGAACCCCGTGCCAGCGCCGACACCGTCGCGGTGCGCTCGCTGTGCACCTCGCTCATCAACCGCCCCACCTCGCCGCTGAGCTGGACGAGCTCGGCGGTGCGCTCATGGTGGTTCACCTGATCCCGCTGGTTGCTCAGCGTGGAGGCGCCGAGCGCGACCGCGATCAGGATGGGCACGATCGTGACGGCAGCCAGCTTGACGGGAAGCGTCCAGTCACGCCACTGGACAAGCCTGTCCAGCCACTGCCGCCGGGAGGCAGGCCGTTGTGGTGCTTGCCCGAGAAGCTTCTCGACAGGAACCTGCTGTTGTCCTGTATCGGCCACGAATGTGACTCCCTGTCCTACGCGTTCGACCAAACTGCGCGTATTCCGGGTCGGACCCTGCAACGGTCCTCTCCATCTCGCACCCCCGCAGAGAATCCTACATCTATCAGGTGATCTTCAAATTCACTCGACATACCGACCCTGACCAGGGATTTCCGCGCATTTCTGAACGATCGGGGGACCCGCTTTCGGGTGGACGAGGAGACCGACATCGTTGGGTGACCAACCTCCATCAGGCCTGCCATGCAGGTTCACCTGTACGGGCCATAAAGGTGACCGTGACCACTCCGACATCGACACTGAACGTGGTAATCGGCCGATGTTACGGGCAAATTCTTGCACGATGATGTGGTATCAGCCGAAGATCGAGTGATCGCAGCTCCATCCGTGTCCGCGAAATCGACGTGTGATCAATGCACACCGGACATCACCCTGACAGGCGATCAAGGAGTAGGTCGTTATCGCGAATACTACTCGAAGTAGTTGCACAAGAAACGCCGACGGGCCCCGTCTCCGAACGTGAAGTGAGACGGGGCCCGTCGGCAATAACATAACGTGACAGCTCCGGTGGAGTGGGCACCGTCATGCCCGCATGCCTCACCGGAGCGGGGGTCGCATTACACGCCCGATCCCGTGCGTACGCGTTGCGTGACCTTGTGCTCGGCGGCGAACGACAGCACCGGAACGCAGCCTGCGAGCAGCACGAGCAGCGTGCCCACCACCGACCAGCGTGCCTTCAGCGCCAGATCGACCGTCAAGGCCATGTAGATCATGTACACGCCGCCGTGCAGCGGCGACCACACCGCTGAAGGGGTGGGATTGCCGAAGCCGTACCGCACGATCATCACCACGACCATGCCGAGCAGCCCGATCCCCGTGGCGAACGCCGCCACCCGGAAGCGTTGGAGCGCACCGCGCACGGGTGCCGGTAGTGTCGTGCTGGTCTGATCCGTTCGGGTCGTCATGTCGCTACGCTGACCTTCCTCGACGTTGCGCATCTCGTGGGTCGTTGGCCGCTGCGTCGGCCTCCGGGTCAGTCACCCCGCTGGTGCCGGGCGTTCAGCTCAGCCAGGTACCTGTTGTAGGCGGCGAGCTCGGCATCCTCCTCGGCATCCCCGGCACCGGTGGCTTCGGCCGCACCGGAGCCGGATCGGCGGCTGCCTGCCCGTTCGCTCGGCCCGGCTCGCCGGGCGGCGTGCCGCTGCGCATCGCCCGGCGCAGGCGAGTTCGGGGAGGCGGGCGAGGACCGCCTCGCCTGCCCGCCCCGGTGTTCGGCGCGCTTACGCAGCACCCGCATCCGCCAGAACACGAACGCCGGGAACAGGCCGAACAGCGGCCACTGCAACACGTAGCCGAGATTCTGCAGGCTACCGCCGGTCGACGCGTACTGCTCCCACTGCCACCAAGCCAGTGCGAGGCTCAGCGCGAGGCTGGCGGTACAGACCGCCGCCTCGACGAGCCTGCGTCGCAGTACGATGCTGCCGGCCGACACGCCCCGACGCTAGCACCCCCGGGCTCGCGGCCTCTCCCGACGGTGCGCAGCGTCTCAGTTCGGTTCCTGGCTCGGCCTGCCTAGCTCAGTCGAGCGCTCCGGCCCCGGCGGCGTACTGGTCGGCCGCCGCGAAAACCCGCTGCCCGTACTCGACGGAGTTGTTGTAGGCAAGGACCCCGGCCCACCATCCCTGGCCGCTCGACATATCACGGCCGCTGTGGCACAGGTAGTGCGCCGCGGCCAGCGCCGCGTCGTCGATCTGTTGCGGGTGAGCCTCGCCGTTTCCGTTGCCGTCGACGGCGAACCGCTCCCAGGTGCTCGGGATGAACTGCATCGGCCCGACCGCCCTGTCATAGACGGGGTCGCCGTCCCACTTGCCACCGTCGGTGTCCGGGATCCGCTTCACACCCTCGGACCCGTCGAGCGCGACACCGATGATCGGTTCGGATGGCACCCCGTTGTCCTGGAGCACCGCACCGCCGTACTGGCCGTGGTAGGACTCGATACGGCCGATACCCGCGAGCGTGGCCCAGGACAGCCCGCATCCCGGGTGGCTCTCGCTGACCGCCAGCTCGGCGCGCCCGTAGGCGATCAGGGCCCTCGGCGGCACTCCGATCTCCGGTCCCAGCCGGTTGGCCCAGTCGGCCAGCACCGCATCCGGTGTCGGCTGCTCAGGCTCAGAAGCCTCCTCGCCCTCGCCGGTCCCGCTTTCGATCTCATCGGCGGCACCGGCCACCGTCGCGCTTCCCGGAACCTCGGTGCCGGGATCCACCGAGGCCGGTTCGACCGACAGGGCAGGTGACTCGTTCGTGGTCGGGCTGAACTCCGGCGCCGTGACGTGGTTGAGACCGAGCACGGCGCCACCGGCGACCACCAACACACCCGCGACGACACCGAGCCGTACGAGCACGGCACCAGTCTCCCGCCGCCATCCCGACGAGGGGGGATCGTACGGCCCCTCGGCCCCCGCTTCCTCCTCGACGTCCCGTGCTCGCCGCACCGACACCTACCCTTCGCTCAGCCGTATCCGCACGCCGGTGAGACGCCCCGTCTCGACGGGTCATCACGTGATCCGCGCGTCTCGAACGGACAACGATGCACACCGCACATGCGTTACGCCACGTTCTATCACGCGGGTGAGTGACACGTCAGTAAAGCGACGTTACCCCGACCTGCGGCAGGCGACGCCAGCGCTGGCGGGTACGTCCCCCGTCACAGCTACTCGCGGCGCGCGATCCAGGCAGCAGTACCGGTCGGTCACGAGGCGTTCGCGCGGCGTGCCTTCGCCAGCCGGGCGACACACCATGCCGCGGCGCTGCCACGGCGCAGGTGCTCCAGGACGGTATAGGGACCGAGGTGCACGCTCAGGTCGCCAGGCGTGAGCCCGGCGGCGCGGTACTCCAGCGCCCGCTGGTCGAGCGGGCTGATGCCGGCGTCCCACCACTCCTCTGCCTCGGCGAGCCCGCCGACCACTTGCCACCAGCGCGCCGCGGAGGCGACCAGCTCCTCGGGTACGCCGGGCAACCTGCGCCGCATCGCCTCGACGTAGCGGGAGTCGACCGCCGATACTTCCGACCAGCTGGACTCACCGCGAGTATCGCGCTGACCAGGGATTCCAGGCGCGGGTGTCGGCGCTTCCGCGAGCCATTCCGAGGTGATGCGATGCACCTCGACGTCCTCTGCAGTCTCCTCCCTTTCGGCCGACCACTGCTGGATCAACGCGTCCACGCCTGGATCTCGGGTCATATCCGCCTCCCTGAACATCCGCTGGGCAAACGTTCTGCAGAACTCACCTAGCAGAACCGAGCGATCACGTAATGTGAGCACGGTAGGACGCGGACGGGGAGGTTCGCCAGACCTACATTCGGGGGAATTCGATGACCAGGAGGCCCACACCTCGATTCCACTCGGATGGCCTAATCACGGTCCGCACTGTGAGACACCCCACAACTGAGTGACGACTACTCGAACAGGGCACGAACGAACGTCATGAGCGCCTCGGCGCCTTCTTGCAGCCAGCCAAGCACCGCGTGCACCGCGGCAGCCGATTGCGTCGGTTGGGTGATCAAGAAGAACAGCACGAACCCAACCGCGCCGACGATCAAGGCCTTCTTGAGATTCGGTGGCATGGTCGTCCCTATCCCATCGGGTCGTGACGGCCCGCGCCTCGAGCGGGACCCCTTCACTGTGTCCGGAAATAAGCATAGAGTAAGCCCGCCATCAGTGATAGGAGGCGAGCGTTATCGTGGCATCGTCGAGCGTGCACGCGCACCGCGACGGGCCGGTGTTCACCGTACTGCTGAACCGGCCGGACGCGCGCAACGCGGTGGACGGGCCGACGGCGCGGGCGCTGGCGGAGGCATTCCGCGCCTTCGAGGCCGACGACGAGGCACTGGTCGCGGTGCTCGCGGCCGAGGGCGAGTCGTTCTGCGCCGGTGCCGACCTCAAGGCCGTCGGCACCGAACGCGGCAACCGGCTCGATCCCGCAGGCGACGCCCCTATGGGGCCGAGCAGGATGCAGCTGACCAAGCCGGTGATCGCGGCGGTGCAGGGGCACGCGGTGGCAGGCGGTCTCGAACTGGCGTTGTGGTGCGACCTGCGGGTGGTCGACGAGACGGCCGTGTTCGGCGTGTTCTGCAGGCGCTGGGGCGTTCCACTCATCGACGGCGGGACCGTCCGGCTACCCAGGCTGATCGGCCAGTCGCGCGCGATGGACCTGATCCTCACCGGGCGCCCTGTCGAGGCACAGGAGGCGTTGGACATCGGCCTGGCGAACCGGCTGGTACCCGCTGGGCAGGCGCGCATTGCCGCCGAGCGGCTCGCGGCCGAGCTCGCGAGCTTCCCGCAGCGGTGCCTACGGTCCGACCGCCGCTCGCTCCTCGGCCAGCACGGCCAACCCGAGAGCGAAGCACTCGCCACGGAGTTCGCCATCAGCGCAGGCGAGACCGGGTTGACGGAGGAGGCCACCGCAGGGGCCGCCCGTTTCGCCGCTGGCGCGGGCCGCCACGGCAGCTTCGACGGCTGAACGTTGTGGAGCCGAATGATGCGATCGGCTCCACAACCACCCGTTACGCGATCGCGCCCGCCTCGCGGAGCCGCTCGATCCGCTCGCGGTCCAGCCCGAGCTCGGCGGCGAGCACCTCCTCGGTGTCCGATCCCCGCTCGTGGGGCGCTCTCGGCTCCTTCGCCGGGGTGCGATCGAACTTCGGTGCGGGAGCAGGCTGCCGCACGCCGCCGACCTCGACGAAGGTCCCCCGCGCCGTGTTGTGCGGGTGGTCGGGAGCCTCCTCCGGCGTGAGTACTGGTGTGAGGCACGCGTCAGTGCCCTCGGCGCGTGCCACCAGGTCGTCCCGTTCGTGCTTGGCGATCTCCGTGGCGAGGATCTCACGCAACCGTGGCCACTCGTTCTGGTCGAAGTGGAGCGGCAGCTCGTCCGGATCGAGGCCGAGCACCGAACACAGATCGCGCCAGAACCGCATTTCGATGGCGCCAACAGCGACGTACTTGCCGTCCGCGGTCTCGTAGGTGTCGTAGAACGGCGCCCCACCGTCGAGCATGTTGGTACCCCGTTCACCCGACCACACGCCGTTGGCGCGCAGGCCGTAGAGGCTCGTCGCGAGCAGCGCCGAGCCGTCCACCATAGACGCATCGACGACCTGACCCTCGCCGGAATGCTGGCGTTCGTACAGCGCGGCGAGGATCCCCATCGCCAGCAGCATCCCGCCGCCACCGTAATCGGCCACCAGGTTCAGCGGGGGTACCGGCCGCTGTCCCTCGCGCCCGATCGGTTCGAGTGCCCCCGCGAGGCCGACATAGTTGATATCGTGCCCGGCCGCGGACGCCAGCGGGCCGTCCTGCCCCCAGCCGGTGATCCGGCCGTAGACCAGCCGCGGGTTGCGGGCGTGGCAGTCCGCCGGGCCGATCCCCATACGCTCGGTCACGCCGGGACGGAAGCCCTCCACGAGCACGTCGGCCCGCTCGACGAGATCGAGCACCAGCTCCACGCCCTCGGCGGTCTTGATGTCGACTCCGATGGTGCGACGGCTGCGCATCAACGGGTCGTTGTCGAACATGAGCACATCGGCTCCGGGGTTCGCGCGGTCGACCCGGATCACGTCCGCTCCCAGGTCGGCCAGCACGGTGCACGCGAAGGGGCCGGGGGCTAGCCCAGCCAGCTCCACCACGCGCAGCCCTGCCAGGGGCCCTGCTGCCATATGCGATCTCGTCCTCTCGATGTGTGTCGGGATCCGCGGCGGCACGTCGGCCGCCGCCGGTCACAGGAACCGCGAGATGATCTCCTTCATGATCTCGTTGGTACCGCCGAATATCCGGTTGATCCTCACGTCGGTCCAGGCGCGCGCGATGGGGTACTCGGTCATGTAACCGTAGCCGCCGAACAGCTGCACGCAGTCGTCGATGACCTTGTTGACGCGCTCGGTGGTCCACAGCTTGGCCATCGCCGCACCCTGGACATCGAGCTCGCCGCGCAGGTGACGCTCGATGCACTGGTCGAGGAACGCGCGCCCGACCGCCGCCTCCGTGGCCGCCTCGGCCAGCGTGAACTTCGTGTTCTGGAAGTTGAAGACGGGCCTGCCGAAGGCCTCCCGCTCCTTGGTGTACTCCAGCGTCTGATTGATCGCCGCTTCCATGCCGGCCACAGCGGTCACCGCGATGATCAACCGCTCTTGCGGGAGCTGCTCCATGAGCTGGATGAAGCCCTGCCCCTCCTCGCTACCGAGCAAGTTGGCTGCGGGCACGCGGACGTCGTCGAAGAAAAGCTCGGCGGTGTCCTGCCCCTTCAGACCGACCTTGTCGAGCACCCTGCCTTTGCGGAATCCCTCCGATGCGGTCTCCACGGCGAACAGCGAGACGCCCTGCGCGCCCGCATCCGGATCGGTCTTGGCCGCGACTACGACCAGATCCGCGTGCGCGCCGTTGGTGATGAACGTCTTGGCCCCGCTGATGCGGTAAGAGTCGCCGTCCCGCACCGCGCGCGTGGCGATGCTCTGCAGGTCCGACCCGGTGCCCGGCTCGGTCATCGCGATCGCGCCCACGTACTCCCCCGAGCACAGCTTGGGCAACCACTCCCGCTTGCGCTCCTCGGAGGCGTACTCCAGCAGGTAGTGCGCGACGATCCCGCTGTGCACGCTCACGCCCCAGGCACCGTCCCCTGCGCGGGCCTGCTCCTCGTAGAGCACGGCCTCGTGCGCGAACGTGCCCCCGCCGCCGCCGTACTCCTCGGGAATGGACAGGCCGAGCAGGCCGACCTCGCCCGCCTTGCTCCAGAGCTCGCGATCGACCTGCTTGTTCTCGATCCACCGTTCTTGGTGCGGGGTGAGTTCCTTCTGGCAGAACGTTCGAGCGAGCTCGCGGAAAGCCTCGATATCCGGGTCGCTCCAGGAACTCTCGGGCAGGTTCAGCGGCATGCCTGGGCCTCCTGTGTCTCCCCCGTGGCGCGGGTGTTCGCTAGCAAGAGCCGGGTGGAAAACATTCCAACTGGAAGGTAAGTTCCAACTGGAATGTACAGCGTGCTCCGGGAGCGAGCAAGGAGGCGGGTGTGACGGGCACCAGGAGACCGGCGGGCACCGCCGAATCCGGCCTCGGTGACGGCCAGGACGACGGCATCGACCGGGCCGAGCATGGCGATCGGCACACTGCCCATGGCGGGCGAACCCATCGCACCCAGGCCGAACGCAGCGCCCATACCCGTACCGCGCTGCTCGACGCCACCATCGACTGCCTCATCGAGCTGGGGTATGCACGCACCTCGCTGCACGAGATCTGCGCACGTGCGGGAGTGACCAAAGGGGCGCAGCAACACCACTTCAGCACCAAGGCCGAGCTCATGGCTGCAGCCGTGGAACACCTCACCCACCGGATCGGCGCCGAGATCCTCGACGCCGCGGGCACGCTGCCTGAAGGGCCCGCGCTCCTCGAGCGCGGGATCGAGCTCCTGTGGCAGGGCTTTTCCGGCACGCTATCGGCGGCGGTCATGGAACTGTGGGTGGCTGCCCGAACCGATCCGGAACTCGCCGAAGCCATCCGCCCGGTGGACCGCGCACTCGGCAGGGCCACGCTGGAACTGTTCTCGTCGATGGCGGGCGAGCCGCCGGGAACACGGCCAGAGGCACTGTTCTGGCTGACCGTGAACCTCATCCGGGGCCTTGCCCTCGACGCCCAGATCGGCGGTGATCCCGCTCGGCGCGAGCAGCTACTTGCCGAGTGGAAGCGCATCGTCATCGAGGTCTACCGACACCGGTGACCACGTTACGGCGAACGCTGCGCAACCTCTCCGGCGGCAACGCCGCAGACCACGCCACGCCTTGGGTCGGCGACCTACCAGCGGTATGCTCGACCTAAGCGCTACCGACGAGTAACAGGAGGCGCCATGACTAGCACGATGCCGGCGGGTGCTGCCTCGCCCGACGCCGCGACCAGTACGACGGCCAGCAGGGCGGCCGAGACGATCGGTGGCGTTCCCGGCGCCCCGCAGGCAGCGCGGGCACGGGAGTTGTTGCGGCGCACCACGGGAGGGCACGAAGCGCCGACCGTGGCGATGTCCGCGCCGTTCACCGGCGAGCCGATCGCGACCCTCGGCCAGGCAACCGACGCCGAGGCTCGCTCGGCCTTCACCGAAGCACGCGCAGCGCAGCGCTCCTGGTCCGCGGTTCCCCTCGCCGAACGCGAGCGGATGCTATTGCGCCTGCACGATCTCGTCCTGGAACGGCAGCAGGAGGCGATGGACCTGATCCAGGTCGAGACCGGCAAGGCCAGGATCGACGCGTTCGACGAGATCGCCGCCGTAGCGCTGTGTGCCGCCTACTACGGCAGGCGTAGCGCCAAGCTCCTCGGCACCCAGCGCAGAGCGGGGTTGATGCCCGGTCTCACCAAGGCCAGCGAGGTCCGTCACCCCAAGGGCGTCGTCGGCATCATCTCGCCATGGAACTACCCGCTGGCGCTGACCGCACTCGATGTGCTGCCCGCCCTCGTCGCGGGCAACGCCGTGGTGCACAAGCCCGACAATCAGACCGCGCTGACCGCGTTGTGGCTGCACGAGATCGCCGAGGAGGCCGGCTTCCCCCGCGAAATATGGCAGGTCCTGCTCGGTAGGGGCTCGACCATCGGGGATGCGCTGGTTGCCGAATCGGACTACGTGGGCTTCACCGGCTCCACCGCCACAGGGAAACGTCTCGCCGGGCAGGTCGCCGAGCAGCTCACCGGTTTCTCCCTCGAGCTGGGCGGGAAGAACCCGATGGTCGTGCTGGACGATGCCCGGGTGCCGTCGGCTGCCAAGGGCGCGGTCACGGCGTGCTTCTCATCGGCAGGTCAGCTGTGCGTGTCCGTGGAGCGCGTGTACGTCCACGAATCGATCAAGGAGGAGTTCACTCGCGAGTTCGTCGCGGCCACCCGGCGGCTCCGCCTCGGGCGTGGGCTCGACTACAGCGCCGACATGGGATCGCTGACCTCGCAGGAACAGTGGGAGAACGTCTCAGAGCACGTCACCGATGCCCGTGACAAGGGAGCCACCGTGCTGACCGGCGGCACAGCTCGGCCGGACATCGGTCCGTTGTTCTACGAGCCGACCGTGCTCACCGATGTCACGCCCGAGATGAGCGTGTACGCGGAGGAGACCTTCGGCCCGGTGGTGTCCATCTACGGCTACACCGATCTCGACGACGCCGTGGCACGCGCGAATGCCACCCCGTATGGCCTCAACGCGAGCGTATGGACCGGTGACATCCCACGTGGCCGCGCGGTGGCCTCACGCATCCGCGCGGGCACCGTCAACATCAACGAAGGGTTCGCCGCCAGTTTCGCCTCCGTCGATGCCCCGATGGGTGGGATGGGCGAGTCCGGCGTTGGCAGGCGTAACGGCGCCGAAGGGCTGCTACGTTACACCGAATCGCAGAGCATCGTCGCCCAGCGTGGCCTGCGGCTGCGGCCGTTCCGCGGGATGCCGCCCGGTCTGTGGACCAGGATCATGACGGCGAGTATCAGGGCGTTGCGCCACGTTCGCCGCTAACCTGGCTGTCGGGCTCGGACGGCCCGGACAGCAGAGCTCGATCGTAGGCGATGGCCACGGCCTCGGCCCGCCTGCTCGCACCGAGTTTGGCCATCGTACGCGACAGGTGCACGCTGACGGTCTTCTCGCTGATGTAGAGCTGCTCGCCGATCTGCCGATTGGTCCTGCCGAGCGCGACCAGCTCGAGCACGGCCAGCTCTCGCTCGGTCAGCGGGTTCGCGACCGCGGGGTGCCGCGACACCTGGCCGTTGCCACGCGCCGCGCGCGCCCGCGCTGCCGTTGCCGCCACCGCATCACGCAACGGTGCCGCACCGAGATGCTCCGCGGTGGCGTGCGCGTCAGCGAGCAGCTCGGCGACCGCCGGCCCCGCATCCCGCTGACCGACGGTGACCAGCAGCGCCTCGGCCTGGCGCCACCGGCAGACCGCCTGGTCGTAGACGGCGCCGTAATCGAAGGCACGCGCCGCTTCCCGCCACAGTTCGGGGGAACCTCCGCCGCGCAGCCTGCTCGCCTCCGCCTCGGCCCTGGCGAGCCACGCGATGGCTTCCGGGCCGATCTGGCGCGTCGCGTGACTCGGGGCACTCATCGACGCGCGAGCACGATCGAGCAGATCCTCCCCCGTACCGATCGCGGCGTCCTCACGCTCGCGGTCGCCCTCTCGCCGTGCCTCGGCCGCCACGCCAACGGCCGAGGCAATACCGTGGGCGGCGATACGGATCACCGCGAGCAACCCCGGTCCCGGGCCGTCGCACCGGTCGAGACCGGTACGCGCCCATCGCAGCCCTTCCTCGTGATCGCCCTGCCAGCACGCCATCTCGGCACCCACCGCGGCAGCGGCAATGGCGATCAACAGTTCGGTACCGACATACGGCCGCATCTCGGCCATCAGCCGCCCCGCATCGGCGAAGTGGCCCTGCGCCACGGCAGCGTGCGCGATCGGACCGGCCAGCAGCGCCGCGGCGATCTCCGGCAACGCGCTCCTTACCGGCTCCGCGGTGTCCAGCCCAGCCCACTCGCCCCGGACGTACCGTAGGTGCAACTGGCGAACCCGGGATTCCACCGCGTGTCCGTTCAGCGCGGTACCCGCCGCTTCGGCCCTGGCCACCGCCTCGTCGTAGGTGGCGAGTGCGTCGTTGAGCTCGCCCTGTTCGTCGTAGCTCAGTCCGAGGAAGTAGCGCGCCATCAGCTCGGTCCCGATCGCACCAGCCTCCCGTGCACGGTCTCTGGCCAGGCACAGGTGCTCCCGCGCAGCGGGCGGTGTGCCTGCCTTCTCCGCGAGGCGCCCGATGGTGATCAACGCATCCGCTTCCGCGCCCCCGAAGCCGCCCGCGCGCGCCTCGGCGAGGGCGGTGTGGGCGCTGCCGAGGGCTTCGTCGTCGTTTCCGAGTCCTCGCAGGATCCGGGCACGCACCGCCAGCACCCAGGTCCGGGTATGGCTCGCAGGCGCATCGATCACCAGCTGCCATGCCCGGTCGATGACCGACGCTGCCTCGGCGAGTGAACCCGTCAGTCCGAGCAGCGCCCGGGCGAGCCGCAGGTACGTCGTGGCGGCTTCCTCCGCGTCCCCCTCCCACGGCCCGCTGGCAAGCAGCTCGACCGCTGCACGCGCGTACGAGATCGAGCGGTCCGGCTCACCTGCAGCCCCTGCGGCCCGCGAGGCCCGCCTGGTGAGTTCCAACTCGTTCGCGGCTGCGGGGCGTTCCGGCGGCGGCACCGCGTGCCAGATTCGCAGCGCTCGCTCCAGGTGTCGCAACACCGAGGCGGGCGCGCCGACCGACTGCGCCTCCTCGGCGGCGCGCAGCGAGGCAGCCAGCGCCGTCGGCAGATCGTTGCTTTCCAGGCTGTGATAGGCGAGCTGGGCGGCAACGCCCCGCTGGCGCATTCCCACCAGCCGGTGAGCGTAAGCGGCGTGCAGCCGGGCGCGCTCCCCAGGCAGCAGGTCGGTGTAGACAGCCTCGCGCAGCAGGGAATGCCGGAACGCATAGTACCGGCCGTCGACCACAAGCACGTTGTGCTGCACGGCCTCACGTAACGCGTCTTCCAGCTCGAGCTCGTCGTTGCCCGCGACATCCGCCAGCGCGGAGTGCGCCACCGCGCCGTGAGCGACCGAGACGGTCCGCAACAGTCGCCGCACCGCCTGTGGCAGCCGCTCCAACCGCGCCAACAGCACCTCGGCCAGCTCCGCGGGCAGCTCGTGCCCGTCACCGGCCCCGGCGGCGACGAGCTCCTCGAGCAGGAACGGGTTGCCTTCGGCGCGCCGCACGATGCCGCGCGCCGCATCCGCCGACAGCTGTCCCTCACCGATGGCGTCCACGAACGCCCGCGCGTCGTCCTCGGTCAGCGCGGGCAGCTCGATGCGCTCCACGGTCGCCGTCCGCGCCAACTCGGCGAGTAACGTCCGTAACGGGTGACGTCGGTGGACATCGTCATGTCGATAGGTAACCACCACGAGCAGCCGCTGTGACCTCAACCGCGCCAGCAGGAACGCCAGCATGTCGCGGGTCGAGGCATCCGCCCAGTGCAGGTCCTCGACCACGAGCACGACGGGCCGGGCAGCCGCCAGCTCGGTCAGCGCCGACCGCACCGCGTCGAACAGCTGGAGCTGGCCGATGTCCTGCTCGACGTTCGTCCGCCCGGCGTTCTCGTGATCGACGGCCAGCGGTGTACCCTCCGGGCCCACGGGCACCACTGCCGGGATCGTGGCCGCCCGCTGCGGCAACAACCACTCCAGCGCGGGGCGCTGCTGCACGACCTGCTCCAGTTCAGGGCTGTGCGTGGCGGCCAGCGAGGCCAGCGCCTCGGAGAACGGCAAGTACGGCAACGCACCTTCGGCCATATCGGTACACCGCCCGGTCACCACCAGCGCACCCATCTCCCGCGCCCGAGTGCCGAGCTCGGCGACCAGCCGGGACTTACCCACCCCGGCGTCACCCGACAGCAGAACTCCCCCGGCCACCCCCGACGCGGCCCGGTCCAGCGCGCTGCCCAGTCGCATCAGCTCGTCGCTCCTGCCGATCAACGGTATCCCGGAACCCAGTCGAGGCATACCAGCATTCTCGCCGATACCACCGACATCGGCGGCGTCACCGGGGTCGGCGGTCGGGTGGCGGCGACCGGTCGAGCCGCCGAGCGCACCGCGGTCAACAACCCGAGGGCAGCCGCGCGCGCCCCCGGTAGCACTTCGGGCGATCGGCATGCTCTCCGGCTCGTCCGTCCGTTACAGTGCCCGCGGTCATGCCGGGAACGCCCGCGGCATCGCCGCGTGACGACCCAGGGGGACCCGCTGCGCTGCCGTCGTCGCCCGCCGCACCGGCGCCGGGTTGCCCACGCCCGGTGTCGCCGCGCCCGGTCATCCCGTCCGATGCCGCTCGTCCGCGCCGCCGGGCCCGTCGTCCCCTGCGGATCGCGGCGGCGTCGGCGGCGAGCTGCTCGCGACGGTAGGTGATCTCGGCCTCGATCCCGTCGATCATCGCGTGCCATGCCATCCGACTACCTCGCTTCCCGTGCTGCCGTCCCCTTGAAGGAAAGCCTGGAGGTAAGGCCGGGTGCACGGCATCGGGCGATCACGCAGGATGGCGGAGACCCGGTACGACAACGGCCCCTTACCCCGGGGACATCCATCGCTACCGGGGTAAGGGGCCGCATCGATTACTGCCGGTGGCGTAGACGACCACGTCGCCGTACGCGAGCGGCATCGGTGCCGGTTAGTGCCGGTTAGTGCTGCCCGCGCCGTGCCTCCAGCTGCCCGGTACGCGCTGCGGAGAGCATCAACCGCCACGAGGATCCCGGAACGGCGAGCACACCGCTCGACGGTTGTTTCGAATCACGCACCAGCGCGTCGGCACCGCGGTAGTCGACCTCGACACAGTCGTTGCCGCCACCGCTGTATCGGCTCTTACGCCACCGTGCACCATCATTCATGACTCCCCACTCCTCGATTCTCACATCAGTTCCTGCATTACTGCGCGGACTCTCGCATACCGTCGCACAGAACTCAACGAGCGCTACATCGCGCTCTCGCCGCCTTGCACAGCGAAGGCAAGGTGGCTGATCAGCCGCACCGACTCGTCGTGATCGAGCGCGCAGGCACGCAGGTGCTCGAACATCAGTGAGTAACGCCGCACTTCCTCCGGCTCCTCGAGGAAGACACCCCCGGTCGTGCTGTCCACGTACACCACATCGGCATCGGCCTCGTCCGGAAAACCCAGGATGAGGAACGGCCCTTCCATACCGGCATGCGCCCCGGCACCGAACGGTACGACCTGGAGCGTGATGTGCGGGAGTCGAGCCGCATCACACAGCCTGGCGAGCTGCTCGACCATGACCTCACGGCCACCGACCTCACGGCGCAGCACGGCCTCGTCCATCACCGCGA
Organism: Haloechinothrix sp. LS1_15; assembly: GCF_033042135.1. Taxonomy (NCBI): domain Bacteria; kingdom Bacillati; phylum Actinomycetota; class Actinomycetes; order Pseudonocardiales; family Pseudonocardiaceae; genus Haloechinothrix; species Haloechinothrix sp. LS1_15. Next base: position 309,828 of record NZ_WBXM01000005.1, read on the forward strand.
CGTACGACGGCGGCGACGCCTCGGTGAGCAACCGCTGCCGCCGCATACGGGCGGACACCCTGCGTTTGATCTCGGCATCCGAGGCATTGGGCCGCATCGCCGAGATCACCGCGTTGGCGTACCGGCGGGTCTGCAACAACCCAGGGATCAGCAACGCCTGGAACGCGCGAAGCGAGTCGGCGTCGGCCTCCAGACCGACGAACGATCCGGTGAACACCTCACTGTAGGCGTGCCACCAGCCACGAGCCCTGGCATCGTGCGCGAGCTGGACCAGCTCCTCCAGTTCCTGACCGTCGACCCCGTACAGCCGGAGCATGCTCCTGGCATCCTGCGGCCGGACACCGACGTGTCCGGTCTCGATACGGCTGACCTTCGAAGCCGAGCACCGCAGATGCCCGCTGACCTCGCCGATCGTCAGCTCGGCCGCCTCGCGCAGCCTGCGCAGCTCACTCGCCAGCCTGCGCTTGCCCACCTCCGGCCCGTGTCCTCGTGCCATGACGGCACCTCCGCATCCCTCCTAGGCCTGGCCGCGGAGCTGCTCGCACGCTCACTGCGCGGGACTTCCCGGCGCAGCCCCTCGACGTGCTGCCTCGCGACGGCCTCCTGTACGCACTCCACCGGCCCATCTAATCAGGTGGATCCAAACAGGGTGCTGCACGTTCCGGTGGAACGCGACCGCGCGCGACGACGGGCACCACCTTGTGCAACTTGCAGGGTCGGTGTGTAGACTCGCAACCGCACCCTGCGGTGGGTGTGGTTCACGCGCACCCCACCGTGTCGGCGGCGACCCTCCCCAGGTCCCCCTTCGCCGTCGGAACAGGGTGCACGGAGTCCGGGGTCGTACATCCCCCGACCGGCCCCGGACTCCTCCATTCCCATCCAGCCTCGCGGTACGAGTGCGGCCGCAGGAGGTTCTCAGCGTGCCCCACGCCGGGAACCTCCCGAGAGCGGCGGCCACCGTGCATCGTGCCTACCGCAATACGCGCAGCAAGCCCTCCTGTACGACGGTGGCGATCAACCTGCCGTCACGGCTGAAGAACCGGCCGGTCGCTAATCCCCGCGATCCCGAAGCGGTGGGTGACTCGGTGTCGTAGAGCAACCATTCGTCGGCGCGGAACGGTCGATGGAACCACAGCGCGTGGTCGAGGCTCGCCCCGAGCACCTTGTCCATCTCCCAGTACACGCCGTGCCTGGCCAGTGCCGAGTCGAGCAACGTCATGTCAGAGGCATAGGTCAGCACGCACACGTGCAGCAGCTCATCATCCGGCAGCAGGCCGTCTGCCCGCATCCACACCTGGTTGCGACCCGCACGCCCACCGTCCTCCCGCGTGACCCACGGGGGATCGTTGACGTACCGCAGGTCGATCGGTCGCCGCCTGGCGTGCACGCCGAGCTGGTCCGCGAAGTCGCCGAGGCGTTCCTGCAAGGTCGGCAGCGACTCCGGATCGGGAACGCCCGGCATCTCCGTGGCGTGCTCGATGCCTTCCTCGGCGACCTGGAACGACGCCGACAACGAGAAGATGGCCTTACCGTGCTGAATGGCCACCACCCGACGGGTGGTGAACGACCTGCCGTCCCGGATCCTGTCCACCTGGTACAGGATCGGCACGCTCGGGTCACCACCCCTGATGAAGTAGGCGTGCAACGAGTGCACGCCGCGCTCGGACGGCACGGTCCTGCCCGCGGCGACGAGGGCTTGTCCGGCGACCTGCCCACCGAACACCCGTACTGGCGAGTGTTCCGGCGAGAAGCCCCGGTAGATGTTCTCCTCGATCTTCTCCAGGTCCAGCAGTGTCACCAACCTGTCGAGCATCGGTTGATCCCGCCCCGTGACCGAGCCCGCTGACCGGTCGGGCCCCGCTTCCCGATCCGCACCTGCCTGCCCGCTCAAGCGTGATCCTCCTCACCGAGGCGGTGAACCCTGATGAGGTTGGTGGAACCCACGGTGCCCGGTGGCGATCCGGCGACCACCACGACGAGGTCACCGGGCTGGTACCGCGGCATCGCCAGCATCGCCTGGTCAACCTGGCGGACCATGGCATCGGTGGATGCGACCGGATCGACGATCTGCGCCGTGGTCCCCCAGGTCAGCGCGAGCTGGCAGCGCACGCTCTCCAGCGGGGTGAAGGCGAGCAACGGCAACCCGGTATGCAGCCGGGCGAGCCGCCGCACCGTGTCCCCGGATTGCGTGAACGCCACCAGCGCCTTGGCGTTCAACCGCTCACCGATGTCCCTGGCCGCGTAGGAGATGACGCCCCGCTTGGTGCGCGGCACATGGCTCAGCGGCGGCACGGCTGTCGACTCCGCCTCCACTGCCATGACGATCCGGCTCATGGTCTTGACGGACTCGACGGGGTACCGACCGACGCTGGTCTCCCCGGAGAGCATGACCGCGTCCGCGCCGTCCAGCACGGCGTTGGCCACGTCCGACGTCTCCGCCCGTGTCGGCTGGAAGTTTTCCATCATCGAGTCCAGCATCTGCGTGGCCACGATCACCGGCTTCGCGTTCTCCCGCGCGATCTGGATCGCTCGCTTCTGCACCAGCGGCACCTGCTCGAGCGCCAGCTCCACGCCGAGATCGCCCCTGGCGACCATGATCCCGTCGAAGGCCAGGACCACCGCTTCGAGGTTCGCCACCGCTTCGGGCTTTTCCAGCTTGGCGATGACAGGCACCCGTCCCTTGCCCACCCGGTCCATCACCTGGTGAGCGAGATCGATATCGGCGGGTGAGCGCACGAACGACATCGCGATGAAATCCACGCCGAGTTCCAGCGCGAACTCCAGATCGGCGATGTCCTTCTCGGACATCGCTGGAACCGATACGTCCATATTGGGCAGTGAGACGCCCTTGTGGTCGCTGGGATGCCCTCCCTCGGTGACCTCGCAAACCACGTCGGTGTCCTCGACAGCGGTCACGGTCAGCCCGATCCTGCCGTCATCCACCAGCAGCCGGTCCCCCGGCTTGGCGTCGTCGACCAGGCCGGTGTAGGTGGTCGACACCCGCTCGGCCGTTCCGACGACGTCGTCGATGGTGATACGCACCGTGTCGCCGGTGCGCCACTCGACCGGGCCCTCGCCGAAGGTGCCGAGACGAATTTTGGGGCCCTGCAAGTCGGCGAGCACCCCGATCGGCTGGCCCGTCTCGGCCGCCGAAGCACGGATGAGGTCGTATACCTGCTTGTGGTCGCTGTGAGTACCGTGGCTGAAGTTCAGCCTGGCCACGTTCATACCGGCATCGATCAGCGCCCGAACGTTCTCCTCGCTCGCGGTCGCCGGGCCGATAGTGCAAACGATCTTCGCGCGTCGAGTCACGGTCACCTACCCTAGCGGCGCACCCTGGACCGATCCAGAGCAGGGGACCGGACTTAGCCGAAGAAGACCTCGGCCTCGGCGTAGCGGTCCTCCGGCACCGTCTTGAGCGCCGCGGTGGCCTCGGCCAGCCCGACCCGGTGGATCTCGGTACCGCGCAACGCGACCATCGTGCCGAAGTCGCCGTCGGCGACGGCGTCCACCGCGTGCAAGCCGAAACGGGTGGCGAGCACCCGGTCGTACGCGGTCGGCGTACCACCGCGCTGGGTGTGCCCCAACACGACCGCGCGCGACTCCTTGCCGGTCCGCTCGGCGAGCACGTCGGCGAGCCACGTGCCCACCCCGCCGAGCCGCACGTGCCCGAAGGCGTCCCGCTCGGTGGAGTGCAGGATCTGCTCCCCACCCTCCGGCACCGCGCCCTCGGCGACCACGATGATCGGGGCGTACATCCGCTCGAAGCGGCGCTGCACCCACTCAACCACCTTCTCCACCGAGAACGGCCGCTCCGGCACCAGGATGACGTTCGCACCACCCGCCAGCCCGGAATGCAGCGCGATCCACCCGGCGTGCCTGCCCATCACCTCGACAACGAGCGCACGGTGGTGCGATTCGGCGGTGGTGCGCAACCGGTCGATGGACTCGGTCGCGATGTGCACGGCCGTGTCGAAACCGAACGTGTAGTCGGTCGCCGCGAGATCGTTGTCGATGGTCTTGGGCACCCCGACCACCTTGATGCCCTCGTCGGTCAGCTGGCTAGCGACACCGAGCGTGTCCTCACCCCCGATGGCGATCAATGCCTCCACCGACTGCTCGGCCAGCACTCGCTTGATGGCATCGACACCACCGTCGTGCTTGTACGGGTTGGTGCGCGAGGCCCCGAGAATCGTACCTCCGCGGCTGAGAATATTGTCCACATCGGCCAGAGCGAGCGGAGTGATCCTGCCACTGAGCGGACCCTGCCACCCGTCCCGGAAACCGAGCACCTCCCAGTCGTGCTTCTCGATACCCTTACGAACCACCGCCCGGATCACGGCGTTCAGGCCGGGGCAGTCACCGCCACCGGTGAGCACACCAACACGCATGGCACCTCCGCGTCAGTCCTCGCTGGTTTCTCGCCGGATTCCTGTACCGATCGAGCCCAGTGTCTTGTTCACAAGTCGGGCTGCTCTCCCGCCCGTCACCCGCACTCAGTCGTCGCCAGCCGCGCACAGCGCGCCCCGGAGCCGACAGACTGATGAATAACCAGCCGGGCACGTGAGATCACTCACGTGCCGATGACACCTTAGTACGTCCGCACTTCCCTCGACAGGCACCGCACCGGCAATGATCGCCGGATCGGGTGTTAGGGTAGGGATCATGCAGCGTTATCGGTGGTTTAGCGAGCCGGCCCGGATCGGGCTCGGCGCTGTCACCATGCGCTGATCACACCCATCCGAGCCGGAACCCAGTCGATGGCAAGCCGGCTCGGCGGCGCTTCCGCGGGGGCGGCTTGCGGAAAGGAATGTCGATCACGATGTCGTCCCAGCCGTCCAGCCTGTCCGCGCATGTCACGTCCGATTCCGCCCGATTGACTGCGGCGCCGTCCGCGCCCGTGGACGGGGACCTGCACAACGCACGCGTGACCGGGATGAGCCCGCTGCTCTCCCCCGCGTTGCTTCGCCAGGAACTGCCGGTCGACGCGGCCACCGCCAAGACCGTCCGTGAGGGACGGTCGGCCACCGTCGACATTCTCGACGGGCACGACGATCGCCTCCTCGTCGTCGTCGGCCCCTGCTCGGTACACGACCCCGCCGCCGGCCTTGAGTACGCCCAGCTGCTCGCCGAGCACGCCGAGAAGCTGCGTGACCGGCTGCACGTGGTGATGCGGGTGTACTTCGAGAAGCCGCGCACCACGCTGGGATGGAAGGGACTGGTCAACGACCCCGACCTGGACGGGAGCTTCGCGGTCAACAAGGGGCTACGCATCGCCAGGCAACTGCTGCTCGATATCTCGGCGCTGGGGTTGCCGGTGGGCTGCGAGTTCCTCGACCCCATCACCCCGCAGTTCATCGCCGACACGGTCAGCTGGGGTTCGATCGGGGCGCGTACCGCGTCCAGCCAGGTGCACCGGCAGCTGTGCAGCGGTCTCTCCATGCCGATCGGCATCAAGAACTCCACCGAGGGTGACGTGCAGGTCGCCGTCGATGCGGTACGCGCCGCAGCGGCAAGCCACGTCTTCCCCGGTATCACCGACGACGGGCTCGCCGCGCTACTGACGACCTCGGGCAACGCCGACTGCCATGTGATCCTGCGCGGGGGCGCGGCTGGGCCGAACCACGACGCGGCGACCGTGGCCGACACCGTGGCACGGCTCGCGGGTGCGGGGCTCGACGAGCGGGTGATCATCGATGCCAGCCACGGCAACAGCGGCAAGGACCACGTCAGGCAGGCCGAAGTCACAGGCGAGCTCGCCGACCGGATCGCCGCGGGCGAACACGGCATCGCCGGAGTGATGCTGGAAAGCTTCCTGCTGCAGGGACGCCAGGAGCTCACCCTAGGGCGACGCGAGGAGCTCAGCCACGGCCGCAGCATCACCGACGCGTGCATGAGCTGGGACACCACCCGCGATCTACTGACCAGGCTCGCCGACGCGGTAGAGCGGCGTCGGTAGGCAGCTCGGCGTGTCGCTCCCAGCCCGCGGGCTGGGAGCGACACGCCCCGGGCCGGAGCACCCCCCCGGGGGCAGCCCCCCGCCCCACCCCCCCCGGGGGAAGCCACGCCGGCGCCGGTCCTGTTCGGGGACCTCCCCCCCCGTCTCTTTTTAACATCTCCCAGCCCACCAGACGCCCACTGAACTCGCATGCCCTCCTTTTCTTTG